>NZ_FOTH01000017.1:0-144717 GCF_900114515.1 Pseudomonas sp. NFACC46-3 | reverse complement strand
TCAGAGCAAGAAGCCACTTGAGGAGTTGGACGGATGGGTGCGACGTAAGCTTCGGTGTGCCATCTGGCGCCAATGGAAGCAGCCCTCGACGAGGGCGCGCAACTTAATGCGCTTGGGGCTTGGCGAAGCTCGTGCCTGCAAGTCAACGTCGAATGGCCGCGGCCCATGGTGGAACTCGGGGGCGTCGCATATGAATCAGGCGCTGCCGAAGAAACTGTGGAACCAACTCGGACTGGTCTCGATACTGGACACGATCAACGGCTTATCTGCATAACCTGAACCGCCGTATACGGAACCGTACGTACGGTGGTGTGAGAGGACGGCGGATGCAAATCCGCCTCCTACTCGATCCTGTTCTTCAGGATGACAATCCAGTGGGTCAGCTCAGCGCCACCGTAGGGAACGCGTGGGCTTCGATCTGCGCCGCAGTCGCCGGCCGCCCCTGCGGGGTGAGCACGGCACCACTGGCATTGGCCACCAGCGGCTCGCTGCGCACGCGCGTCATGAACCCACGGGCCCGCACCGACACCGGATCAGAACCCTGTTTCGCCCTCGCCAGCACCGGTATGTAGTAGCGTTCGACCTGAGTGCGGGACGTCTTGAATACCGACGTCACGCCATTGCGCAAATCCAGCGACACACCATAGGTATTGCCGAAGCAGGACGAATACGACCAATGATCCCAGGTGGGCCGCAGCCCCTGGCGCCGCATCGCCGACCTGACCCGCCCGCCGATGTCCGCCCCCGTCAACCAGTCGCCACCCACCAGGGTCGAACGAATATCCTTTGCGCTGGCTCCCAGGCGTTGCGTCACGTCCCGGAGGCTGCGCTCGATCAGCGCGCGGATATTGTGATCGAAATGGATCACTGCCCCTGTCTTGGTGGCCGGGTTATACAATGACGCGATCACGCACGTCTGCGCGTTCAGGGAGAACAGATAGTTGTCCGCCGCGGCCTCGCTGAACCTTGCCACCACAGCCTCGCCCTGCAACGCCCCCCTTGATACGTCCGGGAAGACATGGGCGGGAAACGCCTCCCGCAGATCGCTCACTCGGCCGAGGACAAGCACTTGATCATTGCCTCCTTTCAAGCCGACGTCGTTGTGTACCCACTTGCCCTTCCCCACCCTGCGGATAGGCAGGTTGTACAAGGCACCGGGGCGACTGGCATCCACCAGGCACAAACCACCGAAGTAAGGGTCTTCCTTCACTTGGTAGTACTTGCCTTTACTGCGGATGTAATAAGTAGTGTGTGGCTGCGATACGCTGGACGGGCTGCGATAGGTGCCCTCAAAGAGGCTCTCCCCGGTTACCAGCTCCAGATTCTCAGGCGCTTTGCCAACTGCCTGTTTCGGCTTGAAATGTATGGGCTGGATGACTGGCCCGGTCTCTTTGGCAATCAGCGGCGTCACGCGTCTCAAGCGCTGCTCGGACAGTGACACAGGCTTCACGACAAGCTTCAGGCTCCTGGCTGCCCGCCCCAGTAGCGGAGCAAGGGTCCCGCCCCCCAAGGCTGCGAACAACAGGCCCCAGGAAGCCATCAACCAGTGGCCCAACGCACGATCCGTGTCGCCCTGCCCATGCGCCTCGGCGGCCTGTTTGACGCTGACGGCAATGAAGGCGACATCCAGCAGCAAGGCGAAGGGCGGATAAACCAGGCACACGGGAGCCGATGCAAACAGCAGCCCCTTGATGACCTGCCGCCTGATCACCTCGGCGCGACTCTTGGTGACGTCTTCCACATCGCTGATGGCGCGCTCGATGTAGGCATCGAACTCCGCCTGGATATCGTTCACTCGATTGAACTCGCGCAATGTGTCGACGCCAATGCTCGTCGCCGCCAGCGCCGCCAATGAACGCCTGACGGCCGCGCGGGCGCCGAGGGCAACCCGTTCCAGCACATAGTCATGCAAGCGCGTGGCGACCGCCCCGGAAAAGTCCTGGTACCGGCGAAACGTGACTCCGTCCGGAGCATCGGGCGTGTACAGCCAATAGGCGCCCTTCGGGTCGAAGTAGGCAAAGACATAGGCGCCCATCACGATATGGCCGCCGATGGAAAACCTGATCACCCCTTCGCGCTGCACGACGCTCCCCGAATACACCGGACCGGACGCCGACACCGACTCACCCAGAAGGGTGACTTGCCGGGTGAGCCACCAGAACTCACTGGCACCCAACTGGGATTTGCCCGTTGCGACACGCAGGTCACGGTCCATCCGGGTCAACAGCAGGTTGCGGTAGGCATTGCGCCGCTGGGCGTATTCCGGGGCACGGGCATCGAGAAACCTGCGGCGGACCTGTCGCGCATATTGCTCACCCAGGTATGCCCGCCGGATATAGGACGCAAGCTCCGCACTGCGGACCTGCCCCAGGTCCTGCCCCACCGACGAGCGCACACCTTTTCTGGGATTGTCGATACCCGAGTTGTCGTCATACCCGTGGATGGCAAGCTCCAGCAGGCTGGCGACTTTGGTCTTGCCGTCTGCCAAGCCCGGGTTGTAGTCGATGAGCACCGTCGCAGGATCGACCGGTGCCTGCACGCCCTTGCTGCGCATGTAAGGCGCAATCGCCTGCGTGACGATACGCTTGGCGAAATCCACGAAGACTTCGTAACCCACCAACTGCTGATTGAACACCTGCTGATGGACCACCAGCTCCTGACTCAAGGTGCTGATGTTTCGCCGCGCATCGAGCGGCAGGGCGGCGTACCAGCGAGGCGCTTCGTCCAGTTCCACTTGCGCCAGGTTGTTGTCCAGGCCCCTTGCTACGATGTCTTCAAGGCATGCCCTGAAACCTTCCACCGCGCCCCTGGGATCCTGGCTTGAATCCCATGTCGCCGGCTTGTCTGCCACGCGGGTAAAGTACTCCCGGGCCACGCTTCGGTCCGCTGGAGAAATCCGTTGCAGCAGGTACTCGCGGCCGGCTTCGCTGCGGGTCCAGGCACCTATCTCCACACTCACGGCCCAAAGCGAGGGCAATTCGATCCACTCCTGGCCATCCGGCTTGTCGGGGGCGTACAGCAGCAGGTCGCCTTGCAGGTCCTGGCGATGGAACAGGAGAAAGTCGGCACACTTCAACGCGTTTGGAAGTACCAGGCAACTGACCCGTAGAACGCCGACGGACGATGCCGAAGCCTCGCCCTCCCATAGCGCCTTGACGGCCTCATGGTTGGCCACCGTCAAGTGACCCGCACAGCGGGCAATGAACGCACTTTGCTGCAAGCGTGCCGTGAACCAATCGAGCATGGCGTCTTTCAGATCCCCTCGGCCATACCGCTCGACCAATGCCTGCCGGTACCCGGCCGGGGCATCGAGCTCTGCCAGCATTTGGCTGATGAACGCCGGGGAAAGCGGCTGGTTACGCAGCATGGCGCCGTTTTCCACCAGGAACACCGACACGGCGTCCGGCCTGACTGGACCGGCCGCCAGCAGCTCGCTCAGGCTGCGGGTTTGCACCGGCTGCCCCATTACACTTCGCCATTGCAACTGCACTCGAATGCTGTCCGGCTGGACCTCCATGTCCCGTTCACGTCGGACATAGTCCTTGGCCAGGTGCCGGGCAAAAGCCTGCAGCGAAGCCAGGCCATCGAGCAGCCCATCCAGCAACGCCTGGGCCTGGGTAGTCTGGTCCTGGAAAGCCTTCAGCTTTTTACGATCAACTTCGCCTAGCCCTCGCAACCAATCAGGCAACTGCAAACGCGCGATGGCCTCGAGGTCTTGACGCTCCTGCGTCGTCGCCAATGCGGTCAATTGACTCATCTGCCGCCAGCGGTGCTGGAGCGCTTCGATTTTCTCCCTGAGCTCATCGCCCCCCTGGCCCTCCAGCGGACCAGGCTGGAACAGCAGCTCAACTGCAGCCATGTGCTCATCGAGCTTGTGCCCGAGCAGCGCTTCAAGCGAGGCGTCGCGCTCCGCCATTCGCCAATGACGTCGCAAATAGTCTTTGTAGTGATAAATAAAACCCGAGGCGACACTCTCCACCGCCTGGACGATAACCGCCTGGCGCTCAGTCGGGAAACCCAGGTCAGCCCCGTCCGGCCAGCGATAGGGCGCATCCTGCTCTTCATCGCTAACCAGTGGTTTCTGATCGATCATGCGCTGCAACACCGTGTCGAGCAGGGTGTCAATGAAGTGAGGATCGATGTTGCCTTGGTGATAATGGGTGCGCAGCTCGACCAGCAGGTACTCCTCCAGTACCTCCAGCAAGCTCATCTGGGTTTGCAGTCGCGCGTCGATAGCCACCTGCCAACGCGTCAATCTCTCCAGGGTCATTTGTACAGTCGCCGCCTGCGGGGAAGAGACCGACCCCGTGCGCGCCATGTTGCTTTGCCGTTCGGCAGTGATGTCCATACACATTCCTCCCTGCTGTGTGGACCGGCACCTTATCCGCCCGGCGATACGCCCATGGCATACATATATATATCGAAACACCCACCCGGATGGCGCGAGACTCGCTTATCCACTTTGGCGGCGACCTGGCGTACACTGCGCGCCTTTGCAGCCCTGCGCTGCCCCCTGTAGATTTTTCCAAAGGTGCCCGCCATGCCTTGGCTGCAAGTACGTCTGGCCATCAGCCCGGAACAAGCCGAAACCTACGAAGACGCGTTTCTTGAAGTAGGCGCCGTATCGGTAACCTTCATGGACGCCGAAGACCAGCCGATCTTCGAGCCGGAGCTCAACACCACCCCGCTGTGGTCCCACACCCACCTGCTGGCCCTGTTCGAAGGCGGCACCGAGGCGGCCAGCGTGCTGGCCCACCTCGAGCTGCTGACCGGCAGCCCGCTGCCCGAGCATCACAGCGAAGTGATCGAGGACCAGGACTGGGAACGCAGCTGGATGGACAATTTCCAGCCGATGCGTTTCGGCCAGCGCCTGTGGATCGTCCCGAGCTGGCACGCTGCGCCAGAGCCAGACGCAGTCAACCTGCTGCTGGATCCGGGCCTGGCGTTCGGCACCGGCACCCACCCGACCACCGCACTGTGCCTGGAATGGCTCGACGGCCAGGACCTGAAGGGCTGCAACGTACTCGACTTCGGCTGCGGTTCGGGGATCCTGGCGATTGCCGCGCTGCTGTTGGGCGCCAGGGAAGCAGTAGGCACCGACATCGACGTCCAGGCCCTGGAAGCGTCCCGCGACAACGCCGGGCGAAACAACATTGCCGAAGCATCGTTCCCGCTGTACTTGCCGCAGGACTTGCCACAGGTCCAGGCCGACGTCCTGGTGGCCAACATCCTCGCCGGCCCGCTGGTGTCCCTGGCGCCGCAACTGTCGAGCCTGGTCAAGCCGGGCGGACGCCTGGCACTGTCAGGCATCTTGGCCGAACAGGGTGAAGAAGTCGCCGCCGCTTATGCCGCGGACTTTGACCTGGACCCGATCGCCAATCGCGATGGCTGGGTGCGCATCACCGGACGTCGGCGCTAGAATGACCGCCTGTATCCACCGGATTGCCGCATGACTGACAGTTTCGTCACCCAGTGCCCGCATTGCCATACCCGTTTTCGCGTCAGCCATGCTCAATTGAGCGTGGCCCGCGGGGTGGTTCGTTGCGGCTCGTGCCTGCAAGTGTTCAATGCCGCACGACAGTTGCTGGAACAACGCACTGCCAAACAAGCGGCGCCTGCCGTCGTGCCGACCTCCAAGCCGGCGGTCGAAGCCCCGCCCCGGGCGATCAGCCAGAAACAATGGAGCGCTGCCGAGCTGGATCTGGATGATCTGGACAAGGAACTGGCGCGCCTGGAGCGGCGCGACAATCGCGCGCCAGGAAATACCGGCCGGCGCCGGGAAGACAACCTCAGCGCGCAACGCGACTCGCTCTCCAGCGAACAGCAAGCCTGGCCCGACAGCCTGTACAGCGAATCTTCCAGCGAGCGCGCCGAAGCCGTCCTCCAGGACACCATCGAACCGTTCGAACCCCACGAGCCGGCCCGGCCACCGCGCACTGAGCCGTCGCTATCCCTGGCCCTTGAACCACTGGAACCGGACGACGAGCCTGCCGCCCCTCTCCACCTGGCGCCGGACGACGAACACCTCGAGCGCCTGTCCGCCACCGACGACCACGACGACGAACCCGAGCAGTTGGCACCGTTGCGCAAGTCACGGGAACGCCAGGAGCCGGGGATACGCGCCGAAGCCCTCCACGACCTGGACGACGACCCGCTGCAACTGGACTGGCGCAAACGCCGCTCGCCCTGGGGCCGACGCTTGTTGTGGGGCCTGCTGATACTGCTCGCCAGTGCGGCCCTGGGCGGCCAGTACATCGCCTACCATTTCGAAGAACTGGCCCGCCAGGACCAGTACCGGCCGTGGTTCCTGCAAATCTGTCCGACCATCGGCTGCGAAGTACCGTCCAAGGTCGACATCGCCAAGATCAAGAGCAGCAACCTGGTGGTGCGCAGCCATCCGGAGTTCAGCGGTGCCCTGGTGGTGGACGCGATCATCTACAACCGTGCGCCCTTCTCCCAACCTTTTCCGTTGCTGGAACTGCGCTTTGCCGACCTCAACGGACACCTGATCGCCAGCCGTCGCTTCAAGCCCGGCGAGTACCTGGGTGGCGACCTTGAGGACCGCGGCGAAATGCCGCCCCAGACGCCCATTCACATCGCGCTGGATATCCTGGACCCTGGCCCCAAAGCGGTGAACTACAGTCTGAGCTTCCATTCCCCGGAATGAAGCCGGCCAGGGTCGGCCAATTGACGGCAACTTTCTGACTGACCCTACCCAGACCAAACCGCTGGCGATAACAAAATAGCTGTTCAGATTTTATCCAATTCGATCTTTATCCAGTCATCGAGAGCGGGTATCATGCCAACCCTTTTTCGAAGTCTCATGATCCGACCCCACTTCAGGGAAGTCCTATGTCGGCGGTACGCATCGGCCCATATACATTGCAGAACGGCCTGATTCTCGCCCCTATGGCGGGGGTCACCGACCAGCCCTTTCGTCAGCTGTGCAAGCGACTGGGTGCAGGATTGGTGGTTTCGGAAATGGTCACCAGCGACATGAGTTTGTGGAACACCCGCAAATCGCGTCTGCGCATGATCCACGAAGGTGATCCCGAGCCCCGCTCGGTACAGATCGCCGGTGGCGACGCACAGATGCTGGCGGAAGCGGCCCGGGCGAACGTCGAGCTGGGGGCGCAGATCATCGACATCAACATGGGTTGCCCGGCAAAAAAAGTCTGCAACAAGGCCGCAGGCTCGGCACTGTTGAAAGATGAAGCGCTGGTCACCGAGATCCTGCAGGCGGTCGTCGCCGCGGTCGATGTGCCGGTGACCCTGAAGATCCGCACCGGGTGGGACCGGGAGAACAAGAATGGCCTGGTGGTGGCGAAGATCGCCGAACAGGCGGGCATCACGGCGCTGGCGGTCCACGGCCGCACCCGTGCCGACCTGTACACCGGCGACGCCGAGTACGACACCATCGCCGCGATCAAGCAGGCGGTGTCGATTCCGGTGTTTGCCAATGGCGACATCGATTCGCCCGAGAAGGCCCGGTACGTGCTCGACGCGACCGGTGCCGATGGCCTGTTGATCGGCCGGGCCGCCCAGGGGCGGCCATGGATTTTTCGTGAGATCGAACACTTCCTGCGCACGGGCGAAAAGCTCGCGGCGCCGCAGTTGTCCGAGGTGGAACGTATTCTGCTAGAGCATCTGGCCGCGCTACATGCCTTCTACGGAGAAGTCATGGGCGTACGCATCGCTCGCAAGCATGTGGGCTGGTATCTCGCAACCCTGCCGGGCGCCAGGGAGTTTCGCGCCCGTTTCAATCGTTTGGATGGTACGCAAGCACAATGCGCCGACGTTCAGGCGTTCTTCGCTGAGCGTTACAAGAGCCTGACAGGGGACGAAGGGGTGGCCGCATGACGATGATGACCGAGACTTTAGTGAGTGGAACAACACCCGTGAGCGACAACGTGAATTTGAAACAGCACCTCAATACGCCCAGCGAAGAAGGCCAGACCCTTCGCGGGAGTGTCGAGAAGGCGCTGCACAATTATTTCGCCCACCTTGAGGGCGCTGCCGTCACGGATGTGTACAACCTGGTGCTTTCCGAAGTCGAGGCGCCTCTGCTCGAAAGCGTGATGAACTACGTCAAGGGCAACCAGACCAAAGCCAGTGAGCTGCTGGGCCTGAACCGCGGCACCCTGCGCAAGAAACTCAAGCAGTACGATCTGCTGTAAGCATTCAATCAAACCAGAAAGGCGCCCGCGTAAAAAACGGTCGCCTTTTTTGCTGACTTCCCTTGCTTTTGATGGAAATTGAAATGACCGACCAGACCACCCGCCTGCCGATCCGCCGCGCCTTGATCAGCGTCTCCGACAAGACCGGGATCCTCGAATTCGCCCGCGAGCTGCAACAGCTGGGCGTCGAGATTCTCTCCACCGGCGGGACCTTCAAGCTGCTGCAGGACAACGGCGTCGCCGCAGTGGAAGTCGCGGACTACACCGGTTTTGCAGAAATGATGGACGGTCGGGTCAAGACCCTGCACCCGAAAATCCACGGCGGGATCCTGGGCCGTCGCGGCATCGACGACGCCATCATGAACGAACACGGCATCAAGCCGATCGACCTGGTAGCGGTCAACCTCTACCCGTTCGAAGCCACCATCAACAAGCCCGGCTGCGACCTGCCGACTGCCATCGAGAACATCGACATCGGCGGCCCGACCATGGTCCGCTCGGCGGCCAAGAACCACAAGGACGTGGCCATCGTGGTCAACGCCAGCGACTACGCCAGCGTGCTGGAAAACCTCAAGGCCGGCGGCCTGACCTACGCCCAGCGTTTCGACCTGATGCTCAAGGCCTTCGAACACACCGCCGCCTACGACGGCATGATCGCCAACTACATGGGCACCGTGAACCAGGCCGCTGAAACCCTGTCGACCGAAGGCCGCAGCGAATTCCCGCGCACCTTCAACACCCAGTTCGTCAAGGCCCAGGAAATGCGCTACGGCGAGAACCCGCACCAGAGCGCGGCGTTCTACGTGGAAGCCAAGCCTGCCGAAGTCGGCATTGCCACCGCCACCCAGTTGCAGGGCAAGGAACTGTCGTTCAACAACGTGGCCGACACCGACGCCGCGCTGGAATGCGTGAAGAGCTTCGTCAAGCCCGCCTGCGTGATCGTCAAGCACGCCAACCCGTGCGGCGTGGCGGTGAGCCCGGACGCCGAGGGCGGCATCCGCCAGGCCTACGAACTGGCCTACGCCACCGACACCGAATCGGCCTTCGGCGGCATCATCGCCTTCAACCGTGAGCTGGACGCCGCGACCGCCAAGGCCATCGTCGAGCGCCAGTTCGTCGAAGTGATCATCGCCCCTTCGGTCACTGAAGAAGCCCGCGCCATCGTTGCCGCCAAGGCCAACGTTCGCCTGCTGGCCTGCGGCCAATGGTCGGCCGACCGTGTGCCGGCCTGGGACTACAAGCGCGTCAATGGCGGCCTGCTGGTCCAGAGCCGCGACATTGGCATGATCGGCAGCGAAGACCTGAAAGTAGTGACCAAGCGCGCCCCGAGCGAGCAGGAAATCAACGACCTGATCTTCGCCTGGAAAGTCGCCAAGTACGTAAAATCCAACGCCATCGTCTACGCCAAGAACCGCCAGACCATCGGTGTCGGCGCCGGCCAGATGAGCCGCGTGAACTCGGCCCGCATCGCCGCCATCAAGGCTGAGCACGCCGGCTTGCAGGTACAAGGCGCGGTCATGGCCTCCGATGCGTTCTTCCCGTTCCGCGACGGCATCGACAACGCGGCCAAGGTCGGCATCACCGCCGTGATCCAGCCGGGTGGTTCGATGCGTGACAACGAAGTGATCGCCGCTGCTGATGAGGCAGGGATTGCGATGGTATTCACCGGCATGCGCCACTTCCGTCACTAATTTGCTTGATCGTACCCACGCTCTGCGTGGGCACGCAGCCCGGGACGCTCTGCGTCCCTGGACGCAGAGCGTCCGTAGAGGCATTCCCACGCAGAGCGTGGGAACGATCAGCCCCATCAGCGTCATCCGAGGTTTTTGAAATGAATGTTTTGATCATTGGCAGCGGTGGCCGCGAACACGCCCTGGCCTGGAAAGTGGCCCAGGATCCACGCGTGCAGAAGGTTTTCGTAGCACCGGGCAATGCCGGCACCGCCATCGAAGCCAAATGCGAAAACGTCGCCATCGACGTGCTGGCCCTGGAACAACTGGCCGACTTCGCCGAGAAGAACGTCTCGCTGACCATCGTCGGCCCGGAAGTGCCGCTGGTCGCCGGCGTGGTCGATCTGTTCCGCTCCCGTGGCCTGGACTGCTTCGGCCCGACCGCCGGTGCCGCGCAGTTGGAAGGCTCGAAAGCGTTCACCAAGGATTTCCTGGCGCGTCACAAGATCCCGACCGCCGACTACCAGAACTTCACCGAAATCGAACCGGCCCTGGCGTACCTGCGCGAGAAAGGCGCACCGATCGTGATCAAGGCCGACGGCCTGGCTGCCGGTAAAGGTGTGATCGTTGCCATGACCCTGGCCGAAGCCGAAGACGCCGTGCGCGACATGCTCGCCGGCAACGCCTTCGGTGACGCCGGTTCCCGCGTGGTGATCGAAGAGTTCCTCGACGGCGAGGAAGCCAGCTTCATCGTTATGGTCGATGGCAAGAACGTCCTGCCAATGGCCACCAGCCAGGACCACAAGCGTGTCGGCGACGGCGACAGCGGCCCGAACACCGGCGGCATGGGTGCCTACTCCCCGGCCCCGGTGGTGACCGCCCAAGTACACCAGCGCGTCATGGACCAGGTGATCTGGCCGACCGTGCGCGGCATGGCCGAGGAAGGCAACGTCTACACCGGTTTCCTCTATGCCGGCCTGATGATCGACAAGGCTGGTAACCCAAAAGTCATCGAATTCAACTGCCGTTTCGGCGATCCTGAGACCCAGCCGGTGATGCTGCGCCTGCAATCGAGCCTGGTCCTGCTGGTCGAGGCCGCACTGGCCCAGGCACTGGACAAGGTCGAAGCCCAATGGGACCCGCGCCCAAGCGTCGGTGTCGTATTGGCGGCTGGCGGTTACCCCGGCGACTACGCCAAGGGTAGCGCGATCCAGGGCCTGGATGCCGCAGCCCGCCTGGAAGGCAAGGTCTTCCATGCAGGCACGGCGTTGAAGGACGGGCAAGTGGTCACCGCCGGCGGTCGCGTGCTTTGCGCCACCGCCATGGGCGCCAGTGTCGACGAAGCTCAGCAGCAGGCCTACAAGCTTGCCGCCGAGATCGACTGGGAAGGTTGCTTCTACCGCAAGGACATTGGCTACCGCGCCATTGCCCGCGAGCGTGGCGAAAATCTGGAATAACCCAGCCATTCAGCCAGGCAAGGGTCTTCGGCCCTTGCCTGACTGTTCCGGCGCCGCGCATAGTTATACTCTGGCATCAACCTACGAAGGGATTTCGCCGTGCGCTGGCTCAGGATTGCCATAGGCCTTACCGTCACCTTGCTGACGTTGCTCTGCATGCTCCCGGCCCAGGCCGCGCCAGGCAGTGGCTGGGCCGTATTGCTCGACGAACAGGGCGACCTGACGCTGAGCGACATCCGTTCTGCCCGCTACACCAATCAATTCAGCCCCATCGACCTGGACCGTCTCCAGGCCGCCGAGCCCGGCGGGGCATTGTGGTTGCGTTTCCGCCTGGCCCCCGACCGGCATGAACAGATCCTGCGCATCTTCGCGCCCGACCTGTCGCGCCTGAACCTCTACGTGCTGGACGGCGATACCCTGGTTGACCAGCAAGTCAGCGGCAATGCCACGCCGCACACCGAACCTGCGGTCCCCAGCAACGATTTGATGCTGCCCCTGCCACGCAGCGACAAATCGCTGGACGTCTACCTGCGGCTGTCCTCGCGCCATGAACTGCGCCCCTACATCACCTTGCAATCGGCAGTCGTGGCCGCGGCCGATCAGAACCAGACACTGATCTATGGGTTGCTGTTCGGCTGCATCGCCATGCTGGTGCTGCACAACCTTACCCGCTACGCCTACACCCGTTCACGCAGTTGCCTGTGGCTGGCAGCCTGTGAAGGACTGCTGATGCTCAGCCTGGCGCTGTTGCTGAATCTGGCCGGAGCCTGGCTGCCCGACTGGCCAGCCGTCCAGACGCCCGGAGCCTACCTGGCCTTGTTGCTGACGGCGCCCTGCGGCCTGATGTTCGCCTACCGTTTCTTCGCGCCCCTGGGGCCGCACCCGTTGAATCGGCTGCTGCTGGGGGACATCGTGCTCGTCATGCTGTGCAGCCTGTTGCTGTTGTTCGTCAATACGCTGCCGCTCAATATCATGACCTATGCCCTCGTGGCCCTGGCCGGCCTGAGCATGCTGCTCGTCAGCGCCTGGCACTGGCAAAAGGGCTACCGCCCAGCCCGGCTGTTCGTCGCGGCCATGGTGGTCTTCAACCTGGGCACGCTGATCATCCTTCCGGCACTGCAAGGGCTCACGGAGGTTCCTCCCCAGGGCTTGATCATCACCCTGCTGATCTTCATCTGCATCAGCGGCCTGTTGATGAGTGTCGCCCTGGGCGAGCGCCAGCGCTCGATCAACGAGAGCCGGTTCAGCATCAGCCGCGACCTGGCGGCGAGCAATGCCGAGATCAATGCCAAGGCCGAGTTCCTGGCCAAGATCAGCCACGAGATCCGCACCCCGATGAACGGCGTGCTGGGCATGACCGAACTGCTGCTGGGCACGCCGTTGTCGGTCAAGCAACGCGACTACGTGCAGACGATCCACAGCGCCGGCAATGAGCTGCTGACCCTGATCAACGAGATCCTCGACATCTCCCGGCTCGAATCCGGGCAGATCGAACTGGACGACGTGCAGTTCGACCTCAATGCACTGATCGAGGATTGCCTGAGTATCTTCCGCGCCAAGGCCGAACAGCAGAATGTCGAGCTGATCAGTTTCATCCAGCCCCAGGTGCCGCGAGTGATCAGCGGTGACCCGACGCGACTGCGCCAGGCGCTGCTGAGCCTGCTGGAAAACGCCCTGAAGAAAACCGACGAGGGCGAAGTGCTGATCGTCGTCGCCCTCGACGAGCGCAGCAATCAGCCGCGCCTGCGCATCGCCGTGCAGGACAGCGGGACGCCGATGGACGCCGAAGAGCGCGACACGCTGATGCACGCCGAGCTGCATAGCAAGAATTTCCTGTCGGCCACGCGCCTGGGGGGCAACCTGGGCCTGGTCATCGCCCGTCAGTTGATCATCCTGATGCACGGGGAATTCGGTATCAAAAGCGGCAGCAACCAGGGCAGTACCTTGTGGCTGACCTTGCCGCTGGACCCGGATCGCCTCGAACATCCGACTGCCGACCTCGATGGCCCGCTGCAAGGGGCGCGGGTATTGATCGTCGACGACAACGACACCTGCCGCAAAGTACTGGTGCAACAGTGCAGCGCCTGGGGCCTGAACGTCAGTGCCGTGCCATCGGGCAAGGAAGCCCTGGCGCTGCTGCGCACCAAGGCGCACCTGCGCGATTATTTCGACGTGGTGTTGCTGGACCAGAACATGCCAGGCATGACCGGCATGCAACTGGCGGCCAAGATCAAGGAAGACCCGAGCCTGAACCACGACATCCTGTTGATCATGCTCACCGGTATCAGCAATGCACCGAGCAAGATCGTGGCACGCAACAGCGGGGTCAAGCGCATCCTCGCCAAACCGGTGGCCGGCTATACCCTCAAGACCACCCTGGCGGACGAGCTGAACCAGCGCAACCGGGGCCAGGCGACGAATGTACAGGTGAACGCCGGCCCTCCCCTCCCGGTGAAAGTGCCGAGCGATTTCCGCATCCTGGTGGCCGAGGACAACAGCATCTCCACCAAGGTCATCCGCGGCATGCTCGGCAAGCTCAACCTGCAACCCGACACCGCCAGCAACGGCGAAGAAGCCCTCAAGGCCATGAAGGAGCAGCGTTACGACCTGGTCCTGATGGACTGCGAAATGCCGATCCTCGACGGGTTTTCCGCCACCCAGCAATTGCGCGCCTGGGAAATGGGCAACCAGCGGACCCGCACTCCCGTGGTGGCGCTCACCGCCCACATCCTGGCCGAGCACAAGGAACGCGCCCGCCAAGCCGGGATGGACGGGCACATGGCCAAGCCGGTGGAGTTGTCGCAACTGCGCGAGCTGATCGAGCATTGGGTGGCCCAGCGTGACCAGCAGAACCAGACCGTCGCGCATTCGTCCGAGGGCGTCCGCTGACGCCCGGAGCCCTGTTCAACATTTCAACGCATGAATATTACGGGTCGTCTCGGCGATAACGGCGCGCAGGACTTTTTCCCGGAACATTGAGTAATGCAGCGTGTTGAACGTCACGACCGCCATTTCTTCATGGCTGGTTTGCACAACCTCCTCTATCGGCCAAAAAAGGAAGGTCGAGAGCGTTTTACGAATGCTGAATTGCTTGTGGTAAAGCGCGACCTCTATTCGCCCAGGCGATTTCGGCAGGCAGGGAACCACCTGGAAGAACGCCGAATCATGCTGCAGGCTTGCCCGTTCGAATGCCGCAAGGGCATTGGGGTGGCGCTTCAGGGCGCCAATCGAATCAGTCGCCGAGCGCGCAAAGCGTTCATCGAATGACTGGGAGATTTGCCGGGCAACACTCTCGGCCATTGACCCCTCGCCCGCCTGTCCAGGCCTGAGGGGACGCGCCGAATCCCACCCCAGGTACCTGAGCGTGTTCCTGTAGTAGTTGAACCAACTGCCCACCAAACCGTCCTGATAAGCCGACCGCGTTGCCAACTGGGCATACAGGTTGCTCAGACAGATGTCTTCGCGATCCTGGGGAGACAGCCCCTGGCCGAACGACACGAGGCTTGCCCCCACGACCGCAGCCGGCGCGGGATCGCTGCTGTGAAACAGGCGCTCGCCGGCCTGTAGGCGTTCGCTATTCATCGCGCGGCCCCCCGTTCAACGTCGTCAGAAATATCAAAGACATGCTTCGTTGGCTTATCACCCAGCTTCCGTACGATCGCACCGCGCAGGGGAGCGTAAAGCTCTTTCGATAAGTTGGCCTGAAAGCATCTGGACTGAAGATTACCGACCACATTGGCGACGGACAGGCACTGACCGAGGGGGTTGGAGATTGCCAGTTGCGTGGTCTCATAGCTCAGGGAAACGCTGCTCAGCAAGGGGGCTCGCCGGGCCAGAATCACTTGCAGGCAGACCCTGCCAACGGCTTCATCGGTCTCTGACGGTGGCACGGGCTCCTTGCGCTTGCAGGTCTGCTCGCGCAGTTGCTCGATGGCCGGCAGGGTACCGGGCAACTGCGCGACACGGTTCAACAGGCGAGTGACTTCATCGGCCACTGTAGGATCGACATACTCCCCCAGTCGACACCCTAGCCAGTGCGCCGCATTGAAGTTGGATTGCTCATCGAGGGTGAAGTTGTCCCATGCTGCAGTCTTTTGCAACCAACCGTTCTTCAAGACGTCACGGTACTCGTCATACCATATTTGTGCCTGGGTATAAGCCGGATACTTCTTGTTGGCGACCAACTGCGCGAACAATACCGAATCCAACACATCGCTTTTTTCCTGCCCGGCCATATCCGGAGACACTATCACGACAGCGCCAGCATTAATAAAAACCGAATAACCATCATTCATTGCAATCACCTAGTTATTTTTATGATGGGCGACTACGGTGTAGTCGCCAGGTGGATTCACAAGATCAGAGTTCGTATGCTTCGATTTTCTTCTGTGCTCGATCGCCGAGTCGTTCGATAATGGTCGCACGTGTACGGTTAATAACGGACGGCACCATGGTCATGTGGCTTTCACCGCGATACAAGTCGACCGAACTGCTGTCCCAATTAACGAACAAGACCTGGGTCTGGTTCGTGCGCCTGATGAAACGCACGGCTCCCAGTGCCATGATGACTTCGCCATGCGGCGTCTCATGGCAGGCGGCGACGCCAAACCCTCCCGCACCAGACTCCTGGATGTTCTGGTCAAACACCCGGAGCGGCCTGTCACGGGTTTGCAAGGCCGCGATGGCATCGCTGGCGACCTTGAGCATCAGCAGTGACGCCGGCCCGGGCACCGCGGCGGCCGTCACCGCCGACCCCAGGATCTTCAGCACCAGTTGGTCCATCTTGAAGCTCTTGCCCGAGGCGGCAACCGCGTCATAGTACTTCTGCAGGACCGTCCAGCCGCAATCCTGCATCACTTGCAGGAAAAGTTGATACCACTCCTTACCCTGCTCATCACGTGGGTAGCGCTTATTAGCCACTAACGAAGCAAACAGATAAGAGTGCTGGATATCCGCCTGGTTCTGTTCGGACATTCCCGAAACAAAAGCCAGGATACCGTCACCCACAATCGAAGCGCGATCCGGTTTTTCCGGATAGTCAGCCGTCTCGCCAGGACGCACAATAAAAGCACGCGTCGACAACTCAAACGCCTCCGGCTCAACATCATAAGCACTCAAGCGCTCCAGACGATCAGCCAGGGTTACAACAGAATCATATTTAACGTTCATACTATTTCCTTATTTAATCAAGATCATCCTTGGATCCGAGAGTTGAACTTACGCAACCCACCTCATCACAACAAGCGCGCAACTGTAACCGTAAATAATCAAATTCAATGGCGTACAATCACCTGTAATGAAGTGGCATTTTCCTGGACTTGCATCTCGCCCTTGCCACGAGCCGACAGACATCCCGACGCCTGATAGACTCCACGTCAAATTCATTCGTCGCGAGCCTCAACCATGCTCCATGTGCTGTTCAGCGTTTACCTGAAGATGCTGGTGCTCTATAGCCCCTTCTTCGTGCTGTCGTGTTTTATCGGCCTGACTCGCGGCTATTCGCGCAAGGAACAACGCCGCCTGGCCTGGAAGGTTGCGACCGCGACGCTGGTCTCCAGCGTGTTGCTGTATTTGTTCGGGCGGGTGATTTTCAGCGTGTTCGGCATCACCGTGGACGCCTTCCGTATCGGCGCTGGCAGTGTGCTGTTCATTTCGGCCCTGGGCATGGCCCAGGGCAAGTCGGCCGTACAGACCGACAACGTGCAGCAGGACGTGACCATCGTCCCACTGACCATACCGTTGACCGTCGGCCCCGGCACCATCGGTGCCCTGCTCGTGATGGGCGTGAGCCAGCCGCACTGGGACGACAAACTCATGGCCATCATCAGCATCGCCCTGGCCAGTTTCACCGTCGGCGTGGTGCTTTACCTGTCCAGCCGCATCGAGCGGATCCTGGGTGACCAGGGCTTGCAGATCGTCAGCCGGCTGATGGGTTTGTTTGTCTGTGCGCTGGCGGCGCAGATCATCTTTACCGGCGTGAGAGGCTACCTGGTACCGTAGCCATCACGGCATGCTCAAGCGCACCTTGGGCTTGCGCCGGCTGAACCTCCTGCTCAGCACCTCCCGGCGATGTACGCCCAGATATTCCTCGATGTCCTGCCTGAACGCTTCATAACGCGCGGGGTTGAAGGTCACGAACGATTTTCCGCGGAAGATCTCCCGCGCCGAAGATTGCCAGTTCACGAAAACCACACCGCCGTTACTCGAAGTACCGGACTGTTTGATCGAGGCGGACGAGGCGATCAGGATTCCGTTGGCCAACTGCTCGCAAGGAATGACCGACAAACGCGCGCCTTCGGCCACCTTGACCTGGCTGTTGAACAGACGCATGGTCTCCTCATCCCGCTTCAAACCGTCAATCGTGGTGCTCACCACGGTACCCAGCACCGTCGCCGCCGGAACGCTGGCCTTCACGCCATCAATGATGCCCTTGACGATATCGCTGATCACGAAGTCCATGTCCACCCGCCGGGAACTCTCGGAGTAACGGGTGTAACCGTCATCGGCAACGAAACACCCGAGGTCTTGCAGGCATTGGATAAACGCGTCGTACCACGCCCGCGTATTTTTGCCGCCAGGAACTTCAAAGTTGGCCTCCATCATCGCCATGGTCATCAGGTTCTCCATGATCGCCATATTGTTGAGCGACATGTTGTTGCCATAGCCCACGAGCGCATCCCCCAACATGAGCGCATCCAGGTCCTTGTTCGGATTGTCATGCATCTGCACCACGGACCTGCGTACACGTCGACCCGCAGTGGCCAGCGCCTTACGCTTGTTGATACGTGCCTGGATCAACTCAACACTTTGCGCCACACTGGCTCCACTTTCGAACTGTTCCATAAAAACCTCCTTGGTTATATATAAGCCCGCTCCTGCGGACCGACTTCAATCTAATTTATTATTTTCAGGAACAACAACACTGACTGATTGCAGAATATTAACCCGCGCATGCCTTCAAATATCCAGACTCAATTCCACTGCCGACTTAATCAAGAACCACGTTCATCATTGCCCGCCCAACAAGCCAAACAACACACTTACTCTTGGCGGAAATATTATGAGCAATGAATTATTAACCGGATTGGTCACCGGCCCTAACCTGTTTTCGTATATCGGCGCACCCTCCCTGCAAGACCACGATGACATCGCCGATTGCAACAATATCGCTACCCGATCGGCCGACCTCGGCCATCATCGCTATGTAAATCCCAGGGGCTGGTTCGAAGAATATGCCCGCACCTTGAGTTTCCTCGGCTGGTCGCTGTATGGCGACTCCATCCATACACGCACACAACATCTCGTCTCGGGCTCCGTGGCGGATTTCCTGGTGCAGAGCGCCCACGCCATGAGGGATGCACAGCAGGCCAACGCAATGATCGATACTCTCGACACACTAAAAACCAATCACCCGGCCATCCTGTCCTTTGACAACGAAACCCAGGAAGGCGAGACCTTTCAAGTCGTCCCGGCCCGCTACGACTCACAAGGCAACCTTCATATCGCCCTGTTCAAACTCGAACTGAGCGTCGAGGTAAAGAGGCGCAGCTTCCTGTTCTGGAACTGGGAAGAGCGTTCAGCCAGGATCGTTCAACGCAAAGCGTTCCTGAAATTGGACCGAAGCGAACTCGACAACAAAAGGACACTTATCAACAAAGTCCTGGATGAACACTTGATGAGACGTTTTACCTTGAGAAGGAACGTCTCGTGAAACATTGATACTTCCAGGCCTGGCGTGGCGCAACGTCTTTACGGAATGACGGCCAATCAAAAAAGAGTTGTCGACTAACACACCGACAACTCCTTTTTTACTTAAAACCTAACCCTGGATAACGGCCTTGGTTCAACCCACCGTATTGGTCTCCACCGCATACGTTTCATCCGACAACGCTTGCAGCAGGACACCATTCTGGAGATCCGGCAGGGCATCCAGGCGCTGCACCAGTGTCGAAACGGCATAGTGTTGACCCCCACCGAAACTGAGCAACACGTCGCCACGCAAATTGACATCCGCCGCATACACCTCACGAAAAATCACACTGTGACCGCTGTTCGGATCGATGATCACCAGGTGCTCATGAACCTTGCTCAGCCATAACTGGTCTGGCTCATCCAGCTCCCAGATCAACTTGCCGGGGATGGTCACCGCGTTGCCCAGGGGATGTCGGCAGTCGAGGACCACCGACTTGACTCTCAACCAGGCTGCTTTTGACAACCGGTAACTCACCGCGCCCTGCCCCATGCGCAGGATCAGGATCTTGACGTCATCCGGCATCAACGGCAGCAGATCATCGATCTTCGCTTCGTGACCCTCGACGACCATCACCTCGCCTTCACGCTGGACATAGCTGAGCGGCCCGCCATGGCCCATGCCAGGCAAGGACAACAGCGTTCCGCTCCTGCTTTCGTGCAACAGGACGTTGGTCTGCCGCTGGGTTCCCAGTACCTCGAAAGATTCAGGGAGGGCGGCCTTGGGAACCCGGATGACACGTTCAGTCCCGGCGACATACCACTTCAGGTCATCGGGATCGCCCACCGACAGCAGTGGGCTGGAGAACGCACGGGCGGTCAATTGCCTGAGCCCCTCGATCACCCGCCCCCCTTGAGTGACGACCCATTCCTGAGTGACACCGGTCACCAGCGCCGGCGCCTGGTCACGCAGCCGGACCTCCACGCCTTCGAATGTCACGCCGCGCAGGCCCGCGCCATCGGCCGCCAACTCGACAAACTGCCAGGGCGACCACTCACGCTGGGGGTGGGGCAGCACATCAGCCTCCAACAATTGCGAACCCTGGCCAAAGGCAGCGTCCAGCTTCTGCGGATCGATAAAGGCCTGGCGATAGACCTCGCCGCTCGCCACGTCGAGCAACCAGGCGGCCTCGCCGTCCGGGGTTGCGCCCAGCAACCGCAGCTCCTTGGTGCTGCCCAGGTCAGCCAGCAGCAACCGGTTGCCGACGTACCAGGCGCACAACCGCTCGTCACCACTGAGGTTGGTCAAACCGATCAGGGCAAGCGTTTTGTTCCTGTGCTGCAGGACCAGCGCATCCAGGGCCGTCCACCATTGTGCCCGGTCCTTGAACCACTGCTCCCTGACGCCGCCCAGTGCCAGGTCGCCTCGGCCACTCAGGTTGTAGAACACGCCATTCGAGGTCAGCGCCACGTAGCCACCGTCAACGGCGATGACATCCTCCAGGCCGGGGGCACGCGCCCACCGGTTGGCCCAATGCCCCCGGCCCTCTACCAGCGTACGCCGCCTGCCGCACAGCTCCTGTTTGAGCCGGTCATAGATGACAAACACATCGCTGTCGTCCGGCGGTGCGAGCAGCGTCAGGTCGGTCATGTTCTTGATCGAGTCGGGCCATCCACGTGGCTGGTTTCGTCGCGGCGAAGGACGAATGATCAAACGGTCACTGCGGCGAACCCAGGCCATGTCCCGCCACTGTGCATCGAACTTCCAACAGATCGAAACGAAGGGGGCCGGTTGCCAATTGACGGTGACGAACGAGTCCTCAGGATGGGTACTCGGTGTGAAGGGCAGGCTGTCACCCAGTACCTGCGACCAGTCGGCCAGCGTCTCGCTGGCACTCAAGACCGGTTCCATCGCCAGATCCAGCTCTCGTGTGATCGAACTGAGCAGCAGTTGCCCGTCATGGATCAGATACACCAGCACATCGACGCTCTGGTCCGCGCGGGTGTTTTGCTGGACGACATGAATCACCCCCTGCGCGTCCGCCTCGACGCTCTTGATGGCGCTGACCAGGTTGTTCGTAGTGCGCAACCAATAACGATGGCTCACCAACCCAGTGACCGCATCGACTTGCCAGATAATCAGGTTCTGCGGGTCGTAGAAATAGCAGGAGTCGCCGACGACCACCCGCAACACCGCGTCCTCGACACCCAGCAAATCGTCGCGAATATAAAGAAAGCGGTCCTCCTTCGCGTCATACCAGGCCGTGACGTAGCGAGGCTCGTCCGGGTCCTCAAACGGAATGAGGTGGTGGTGAATCGGTGTGTACGCCATCGCTAGACGGTGGTCTCGAGCCAGGGCCTTGAAATGATCCTGCAACGTTTGCTGATCCATGTCGGGCGGTGCGTCCAGTTCCAAAAGCACGAGCGTGCGGTTGAGCACATCAACCTTGAATACTTGATTATCGGCAAGCCGGAGTAAAATTTCGTGACGCCACCCTCCAACGATCGTTACCTGAATGTCGTCGATGAAGAACTGATCGTGACGCTCAATCCTGATCTCTTTCTCCGAGGCCCAAGAGGCGTCCATAAACCAAGTGGACACCTGTAGGCTCGTCGACTCCAGGCTCAGCTTCACGCCGGGATGAACGACCAATGCGCATCGTTTGCCGGCCCCCTGGATTTTATAAGCGATCATGTTGTGCCAAATCGGGGGAATAAGAGGCACCACCAGTGAACGGTCAGCACTATCGAGCAACACGTCGATCACCGTTGGCCGATAATCGGGAACCATGCGACGGACGATGTATTCACTGGGAAACGAATAAAAGGAAAACTGAAATTGCCAGCTGCCGTCCGCTTTTCTTTTCTCCAGGCGCCGTGCCGTGTCGAACCCGGTGTCATGACGCGATGTCGCGAATGGCAGGGCAATGTACTCATAGCGGTAACAGGTTTGCGGTGTGCAGGGCAGTACGATGACTTGGCCGGCGGGTGGTTTGAATGCAACTTGACCCGGCAGACCTAGATCTCGACGGATGTTAATGGCCCGATCGTAATCGAGCTCTATCGTCGGCACGCCAAAATGATCGCGTTGCGGATAGAGCTTGGGGCTGTCCAGCATCAATGCGCCCCGAGTCAGATCCAGCGCCTGGACGATCAACGACGAGCGCGGTAGCCATGCACCCTGCCTGGCATCAAAGTGGTACGCCTGCAGATGAGCCTTGGCGATTTCATCGAATAACAACCCGACCTCTTTGGCCTCCTCGGCAATGGTGGCAAAGCCCCGGGCCAATGCCGCGACCCCCACCGCCAACCCACCGAGCATCACCGCGGCGCCGCCCAGCATTGCGCCGGCCGTCGTGGCGCCAACCGCATAGGCGCTCACCGACAACACCAGGCTGGCGGAGTCGAAAGCCAGCTGGGTGCCGAACTGAGCGCGTTCGACGTCGTTGTGGGCCGTCGCCAACTGGTAGATGTCAAAACCGACATTGGCCAGTTGCAGCAGCCCCCCTGTGGCTTCACTGACACTGGACCCCAGCGCCGCCTTGACCACTGGCGCGACGGTACGGGCAATCAGTTTCTCTTCGGCCAGCGCCTGCCGAACCAGGCCGACCAGGCCGGCGATATCCGCCACGACGCCATGCACCAACTGCGCGTAGTTGACATAGGCGTGCAAGCGCACCGCCAGGGTCAGGGGCCGACCCGATCCTTCCTGGCCGCGCAACGCGTTCATCAAGGCTTGTATGGCGAAGCCGGCGTTCAGCGTGTGGACGCCCCCTACTTCGGTGGGGTCGCTCGGCACGGAAGGTTTGTTGGCCAAGGCTGAAAACTGTTCCGAGAGGTAGCTTTTTATCCGCAGGAGCCGATGGTCATCCGTGACCACCCGTACCAGTTGCTCAGGATTGGCCGGATCGATCAGGCTCACCCGGTACGCCCCGTCCGGCGAGACCTCCAGCGTATCGAACAACGGCACAAGGTGCGCCGCCAGCTGGTTTTCCTGCTGGAGGCGGCTCGTCGCTTGCTCGATCTGCTGGCTCCACCAATGGCCATCCAGCGCCTGCAGACAGCTGCCCAGTCGAGGATTGTTTTGCAGCGACTGTCCACGGGCGCTGGCCAACCGCTGCCTCACAGGGCGTTGCGACTGCCCAGGCAAGGCGCCGGGTTGCAGCAGTTTCGAAACCTCAATGGCGCCTGGCAATACCTGCCTCGACACCCGTGCACCTTCCAGTTCGACCAGGTCGAAAGTCGGCCGCGCCGCATCGCCATACGCCGCGTAATGGCTGGCCATGTCCTGTTGGAGGAAGAACCGCTCCAGCGCCTGCCTGAACAAGGTCGGATGCTCGAACTCAAACACACCGAAATTCGGATCGTAGAAGTGATAGGTGCTGCGCTCACCCTCCACGGTCTTGGCCACCAGCATGGCGTGGTTATCGGAGTTGAGCATCAGCGTGCTGGTGGTCGTCCTGGCTTGCAGGATCTCCGTGACCTCATTCAGGTCCGAGCGCGCCAATGCACTGCCCACATCGCCGAGCTGCACATCGCGCAACGCCTCCACGCTGTTGAGGAAGGCCACCGAATCGCTTGCCCCCGGTTCGAGCACCGCGAGGTAGAAACGCTCACGCAAGGTGTTGACCGCAGCCTTGCCTTGCGACACGGCCGCCGCCATGGCGAGGGCCAGGGGATAGCAACGTCCGCCGACCCTGTCACCCTCACCCTGGAGCAGCAGATCCTGCGGTACAAGCTTGTTCGTGGCGGCCTCGAAACCGTTCAGGACAGTACCGAGGCGTTCGATGATCCGGACGCGATACTCAAGCTGCGCCACCTGACGAATCCGGGCCACGTGCTGGCCCCATTGGCGCAACGTCAACGGCTGCTCCAACGCGGTTTTCTTCAAGCCCAGGGCGGTTTCGCCATGCCTCGGTGGCGCATCGGTGGCGCTGGCGAGCCCGGCCAGGAAGGCCGGCGCCTGACGCTGGAGCAACGCTTGTTCGATCGCCGCATAACGGCCAGCGGTTCCGTGCGTGGCGAGGTTGTTGGCCAGGTTGTCCAATGACGGCCGAGCCGCGTCGAAGCTGCGGTTATCCAACGCCTTCGCGCCACTCAAGCCTCCCAGCAGCAGACGCTGCAAGGGGCTCAGCCGAGCGACTTCGAAACGGTCGCTGGCCAGGCGCTCCAGCAATTCAGCGATCGACAGCTGTCGCGTCTGCGAATCGCTCACCGATGCGGGCGGCAACGCATAGGCGCTTTGATCGCGGATCGACTGACGCTCATCAAAACCCAGCGGGATGGGCTTATCGAAGATCACCTCACCGTTATGGCGCTGGCTCATCATCTGCATGAACGGCTCACCCAGCTCATCGGCCAGATGCTGCAACAGCTCGGTAGACAGTACATGCCGCCCCTCGATCACGGGCCAGCCCTCATCGAACTGGAGGGCGCGGTATTTGAGCAGCTCTGCCATATCACCCGCATAACGAGCCTTGAACTGCCCCTCCTGCCAGCGTTTTTTTTCGTCGATCAGCCATTGCGCGGTGTCACGCGCGTTCTCTTTCCAGGAGTGATCCAGCTCCTCCTCCGTCGCCCGGTTGACCGTGGCGACGGCCTTGATCGCCACCTCCGCCTGCCACTGTTCGGCGGTTTGAGGGGTGAAGTGGGTGCGTTGGTAGTCCGCCATCCCCTGGCGCATGGCGGCGGGACCGGTGAGATAGATCGTGCCTTCGCTCTGGGGGCGGATACCATCGCTGTAGTAGGCGGCGGCCGCCTCCACCAGAAAAGCCGCGGCCAGTTCAATTTCCGGGGGCAGCTCATGCAATGCACCGAACACCTGCGTCGCGGCCTCGCGCGCCAGATCACTCATGGCCTTGACGTCGACCAGGCTGACGTTTTGCTCATCGGCCAGGCGCGCGGTGGCGTCGACGATTTCATAGTTGAGCCGTAAACGCTCGATCACGCTCTTGAGCATCGCCGCCCCGGGGTGGGCCATCAGGAATGCGTTGCCCACCACGTGCTGTTCGACGACAGCACGCAATTCGTCCGGTCGGGCCAGGCGCTCCGCCGGGGGGCGAAAGACGCGGTTCAACGCCGGTCCGCTTTTAGCGAAACGCTCGAGCGCTTCGCGATGCTCGGCTGGAATCTCGTTGGCGTAGTCCGTGTATTTATTGCGCTGGGCCTGGCGGCCGGGCATCCATTCGGGGTTTCGATCCAGCAGCAGCTGCAGCACGCCCAGCCGCGCATCCGTCTGGAACGCCCGGATGTCCACCTCGCCCAGCTTTTCCGCCAAGGGCGGCAGGCCATCGACATCAGCGTAGCTGCCACCCTCGGCGAACAAGGCTTCGAAACGCACGATATCGGAGCCCCCGGCAAGCATGCCACGCAGACTGATCTCGCGTTCGTAGGCATCCTGCAGATGCAGTGGCAATTCACCGCTGGCCAGATCGCGCAGTGCCAGGCTGCCCTCGGCCAACGCTTCGAGGCTGAGCCGGTTATCGCGCCTCAGGGCCACCAGTCGTGCCTTGTCCTGGCCGTACGCCCGAACCAGCAGATCGATTCTCGCGTCATCGGCGCTGCCGCCGTTGTTCACCGCCTCGGTGATATGGGCGTACATCTGCTGCTTCAGGACGATCGCGCGTTCTTCATAACGGTCGCCCAACGCCAAGGCATCGACACTGTTTCCTGCGCCATTGAGCATGGCATCAGCCTTGGCCGCTTCGACAATGATCCGGTTGGTTTCATAGGCCAGCAGTGCATCGCTGTCATACCAGAGACTGATGCGATAACCCTCCGGGCCCAGCACCTGTTTCCAGACATTGATGTAGTCACGCTGGATCGCTCCGACGCCGCCGCCCAGCCAGACCAAATGCAGTTTTTTTGGCACCTCGGTGGCAGGCACTTTCAATTGTTCGACGCTATTGCGCAGGCGCGTTTCAAAACCCTCTATCTTGTTGTAGGCGTGCGTCAGATCCGCGGCCTCGGCAACTTCCGGCAACTCAGGCGTACGCCGCCGCCTGCTGTTTCCCCGCAAGGCCCCCACGGCCTGTTTGAGCAACCCTAATGGCTCCAACATTTGTGGAGAATCGAGCAAGGCGATACAACCGAAGTAATAGCGCAACACCGCTTCATATTCATCGGTACCCTTGTGGGTTATTAATGCCTGTTCAAGATCCTTAAGCCTCAACAACCCCACAAAATCGACGTAGCTGCCCGTCGATGAAATTCCAGATTTACTCATGGACAACACTTCCATTTATTGTATGTAAATAGCCAGGACAGCCCTCAGGCGCCTGAACATCAACAAGTTGAACGACACGCATCCATGCGCTGACACCCCATGAATCAGTGGTCTGATTAATTAACTGACCTTATCCAGGGTCATGACGACCCGCAAAGTCAAAACGAACATAACCCTCATCAAGACCGCACTCAACCACTAAGGAATTCAATAAATGTCCAGCGGCGAACTTTCATCTTATTTCCTCACAACTTGGCATTCGAAACATTAGAACTTTCGGCCGGCAGCCAATAAATCAGCCAACTAACGTCAGGACTTATTACATTCCGAAAAAACCGGATACAGGCACGCAGACCGATACCCGGGTGCAGTCAGGGGAGGGAGTCAGGAAGCGGTGGCCCAGGCAGGCCACCGGAGTTCATCAGAGCGGTTTACTGCCGTACCAGCGCGGTGTGTACACCCAGTCGCCGCCTTCGGCACGAGGGAAGACACAGGTCGTGGAAGAACCGATCAGCACCATGGTGCGCATGTCCACCTGATCCGGGGTCAACTGCCCCAGCGTCGTGACGCGCAGTGTCTGGCCCGGGCGTCCGATGTCGCGTCCCAACACCACCGGCGTCTGCGCCGTACGGTGGTGCGCGACGATTTCCAGCGCCCGCCCCAATTGCCAGGGTCGAGAGCGCGAGATCGGGTTGTAGAACGCCAGGGCCAAATCCGCCTCGGCGGCCAGGTCCAGGCGTTTTTCGATGATCGACCAGGGCTTGAGGTTGTCCGACAGCGACATCACGCAAAAGTCATGGCCCAGCGGCGCCCCAGCCTGGGCGGCGGTGGCCAGGGAGGCCGAGACGCCGGGAAGGATTTGCAGGTCGACGGCGTGCCATTGGGCATCCGTCGATTCGTGCAACGCTTCGAGCACAGCGGCGGCCATGGCGAACACGCCCGGGTCACCGGATGACACCACCACCACGGAGCGGCCCTGGGCCGCCAGTTCGAAGGCATGGCGGGCGCGCTGCATTTCCTCGCGGTTGTCGGTGCAGTGCTGCACCTGATCGGCCCGGAACGGCCCGGCCATGCGCACGTAGGTTTCGTAGCCCAGCACATCGGTGGCGCGGTCGAGTTCGGCGCGTACCGCCGGCACCATCAGCTCGGCCGCCCCTGGGCCAAGACCGATCACCGCCAGGCGCCCGCGCAGGCGGCCGACCTGTCGAGGGTCGAGGGGCTGCTCGGTCACAGCGACGGCATGCTCGCCCAATATGCGAATTGACGCCGGTTGGTCGAGGGTTTCGCTCAGCCACTGGCCGACGTCACCAGCGACCGGCGCGAAACGCAGCGGCACGTTCAAGGCCGATGCGGCTTCATGCAACTCTGGCCGGGCCATGTCGCTGTCCGCCGCCAACAGGCATGCCAGCGACTGCACGGCGAGGCCGGCTTCACCCAGAGTCTCGCCAATGGCCGGCGACGCCCCCGAGCTGATCGCCACGACGACATTGCGCGGATAAATACGCAGCTCATCCGCCGCGGGCGTGCCCGCGGCGCTGTCGATGCGGATCGCCAGCCGGGCCTGTTCATCCTCGGGCAACTGCGCCGGGTCCAGCCACGGCGCGGCCCCCTCGATGCGTACCGATTCGCCAGCGAGCAGATCGGAGACGAAACGCTTGCCCTGCTCCAGATCGCCAAGGCTGTAGCCGCTCGGCGGATTGAGCAGGCAAGTACCAAACCGCAATTCACCACTGGTGGTGATCGCCGGCGCGACATGCAGCGTCTGCGCAATCTCGCGGGCCATGACATTGACCCCGCCCAGGCCGCCCAACAGCGGCACCACGGCACTGCCGTCCTCGGCCACCGCCAGCACCGGCGGCTCGGCGCCTTTTTCCAGCAGCAGCGGCGCCAGGGTACGGATGACAATACCCGCCGCGCACAAGGCAATGATCGGTGTGTCCTGTTGGTAGAGTTCACGCATCGTCGCGCCAAACTCAAGGTATTGCCGATCACCCTCGACCCGTCCGGCCAGGCCATGGATCAGGGCGTCGGGGTAACGCTGCTGAATCCGTCGGGCGGTTGCCAGGCTGCCGGGGCCGAGGATGACGATGGCCGGCGTCTTGGCGGCCATCAACCCTGCCACCGTTCGCCCGGCACGATGATCAACGAGAAGTACGGCGAAGACATCGGCTCGACTTCATCCAACGGCACGATTTTCTGGTTGACCATGGTCGCTCGCTCGACGTACAGCGCTCGCCCGTCCATGCCCAGTTCCTGAAGCACCTGGCGAACCTTGGGGAAATTGCGCCCCAGCTTCATGATCACCGCCGCGTCGGCGTCGGCCAGGCGACGCTTGAGATCATCGTGGGGCAAGACGCCGGAAAGCACCGACAGGCTCTGGTTGCGATAGACCAACGGCGCACCGAGCACCGAGGCGCCGCCGAGCATCGAGCACACCCCGGGAATGACCTCG
Organism: Pseudomonas sp. NFACC46-3; assembly: GCF_900114515.1. Classification (NCBI taxonomy): domain Bacteria; kingdom Pseudomonadati; phylum Pseudomonadota; class Gammaproteobacteria; order Pseudomonadales; family Pseudomonadaceae; genus Pseudomonas; species Pseudomonas sp. NFACC46-3. The sequence goes on along the minus strand of NZ_FOTH01000017.1, from coordinate 116,047 downwards.
GCGTCATAGCGCTCGGCCAGGCGATCGTGCAGGTACATGTAGGAGCCGTAGAAGAACGGGTCGCCCTCACAGATCACCGCCACGTCGCGACCGGCATCCAGGTGCACGGCCAACTGCTCGGCGGCGGTGTCGTAGAAATCGGCGATCACCTGTTCATAGGACAGCGGCGCAGGCAGCACCTCGGTGGTGACCGGGTAGACCAATGGCAGCAATGTCTGCGCGTCCTGCAAATGGGCCTCGATGATGCCGAAGGCGTTGCCCTTCTTGCCCTTGGCGACGAAATACGCCACCACGGGCGATTCGCGCAGCAGGCGCAGGGCCTTGACCGTAATCAGTTCCGGGTCACCGGGGCCCACGCCGAGGCCGATAAGACGTCCAGGCTGCTGCATCATTCAATCTCCGTGGCGAGGGCATTGACGGCTGCGGCGGCCATGGCGCTGCCGCCGAGACGGCCTTGCATGATCACGAACGGCACACCACGGCTGTCGGCCGCCAGCATCGCCTTGGACTCGGCGGCACCGACGAAGCCCACCGGAAAGCCGAGGATCAATGCCGGTTTCGGTGCGCCGGCATCGAGCATTTCCAGCAGATAGAACAGCGCGGTCGGTGCGTTGCCGATGACCACGACGCTGCCTTCCAGGTGCGGGCGCCACAGCTCCAGGGCGGCGGCCGAACGGGTGTTGCCCAGCTCAAGGGCCAACGCCGGCACGCTTTCGTCGCGCAGGGTGCAGATCACCGGGTTGTTGGCCGGCAGGCGAGCCCGGGTCACGCCTTCGGAGACCATCCGCGCATCACACAGGATCGGCGCACCGGCGGCCAGCGCCTGGCGCCCGGCCGTGCCTGCGCCCTCGGAAAACTGCAGGCCGTCGACGGCCTCGACCATGCCGCAGGCGTGGATCACGCGTACTGCGAGTTTTTCCAGGTCGGCCGGGATACGCGCCAGGTTGGCCTCGGCGCGAATGATCGCGAAGGAGTTGCGATAGATCTCCTGACCGTCGCGGATGTAATCAAGCATCAAGGGGGCTCCGGGAGCGAGCGTCGAGCCAGTGGCCGAGCGCTTCAATAGTTAGATTGTGTGCCTGCAACGCGCCGAAACCCGGCAGCGTGGCATCGCGAACATACAGGTCGTAACGACCGGGAGCGACCGCCAGCAAGGTGGCAGGCGCGACATGGGCTGCCGCGCAGGAACGCGGGCAGCCCGACAGATGGACTTTCAGGGTCTGGCCCTGGCGTTGCAGCAGCTCGGCCAGTTGGCGGGCATCGGCCTTGGTGTCGGCCAGGGCTTTGCCACAGCCACTGGAGCCGGTGCAGGCGATGAGCTGCGCCAGGGGTTGATCCAGCGAGCACAACAGGCCCAATCCTTCAAGCCGCGCCAGCACTTGGTCGGCGTCCTCGCTGCGCACATTGGGCAGCACCAGGCTCTGCCAAGGGGTGAAACTAAGGCTTTCGTCGCCCTTCTCCCGCGCCAATTGCGCCGCTCCCCGCAGCATGACCGCATCGAGCCGCCCCAGGGGCGCCGCCGCGCCGACGTAGACACGGTCGTCGTGCTGGGGATGAACACCGAGGTGCAGTCCATCGATGGACGCATCCCGCTGCCAATCCAGGCACGCTTGCAGGGGCACACGACGGGCCAGCCGGGTCATGAACTCATCCACAGAGACTTCAGCCAGCAAGTGGCGCATGCGGATCTGGTCCGGGCGGGCCAAGTCGAGGAACAACTCCAGCACCGCCACCACCAAGGCATGCCCCTGGGTCAGGGGCACCTTGCCCGCCGGTTTATCCAGCGGGGTGCCGGCCAAGCCGAAGGCCAGCCAGGGCTCGCCGTTACGGACAAGGGCCGAGAGCCACAAGTCGTGGTGATGTTCGAGCATCGCCAACGCTTCTCCACCGTCCAGTTGCACGGCGAACTTGGCCGACAGTTCATGGAAGCGTTCATGGGTTTGCAGGGTTAAGAGAATCTGCGCGGCCAACGGACGAGTGTCGAACAACATCTGCCTGTCGATCCCGGCTGAGGGGCTGAGCATCAGGTTGCGCACGTCATCGCCAGCCGGGGTTCGGGGCCCAAGCCCGGCGGCCAGCAATTGTTCGATCAGCGCGCCGTGCTCAGGACCGATGCCACGGATTTGCAGGTTGCCACGGTTGGTCGCCTCGATCACGCCAGCGGCGAACCGCTCGGCCGCGGCCGCCACGGCGTCGGCCTGGTCCGCCCGGATGGAGCCGCCATCGAGCTTGATCCGACAGATTCCACCGTCCAATGCCTGGACGACACGCAACAAACCCGGACAACCCGAGGGGCGTATGACGTTGGTTGATGGACGTTCGTTCAAGGGATAACCGGTAGACAAGGCACGCCACGACGGCGAAGGAGCGCCATTATGCCTGCTTTGCCGGGGGTCATGAAAAGCTTGCCGGTCGGATTGCGGACGACAGGCAATGTTGTTCACTGAAAGTAGATGAGCTCGTGGCGAGGAAGCTTGCTCCCGCTTGACCGGGCTGGCACTCCAGTGCGAGCGCTCACAAAAAGGGCTGCTGCGCAGCCCAGCGGGAGCAAGCTCCCTCGCCACAATGACTCACACAAGTCTTAAGTGAAGGGGCGCGGTATGATGGCGGCCCGGTTCGCGGCGGCAACCCGCCTGTCGATCACCCCCATCGATTCGAGGAACATAGATGACACCCTGGCTGACCGTAGTGGGCATCGGCGAAGACGGCTTCAAGGGCCTGGGCCGGACGGCCCGCCATGCCTTGCTGCGGGCGTCGCGCATTGTCGGCAGCGACCGGCAACTGGCATTGTTGCCGGTGTGCATCCGCGGCGAACGGGAATTGTGGCCCAGCCCGTTTTCCCTGGAACCGCTGCTGGCACGACAGGGCGAGTCGGTGTGTGTGCTGGCCAGCGGCGATCCGATGTTCTATGGCGTGGGCGCGAGCCTGGCGAAACAGCTGCCTGGCGACCAGATGCGGGTGATACCGGCGCCATCCTCCTGTTCACTGGCGGCGGCGCGCCTGGGCTGGCCGTTGCAGGAGGTGGTCACGCTGTCGCTGGTGGCGCGTCCCCTGGCGGCACTCAGCGCTCATTTATCCACAGGCGTCAGGCTGTTGCTGCTGAGCAATGACCGTCACAGCCCTGCCGCCGTGGCGACGTTGCTGCGCGAGCGGGGGTTCGGCCCGAGCGTCATGACCGTGCTGGAACATTTGGGCGGTGCGGCAGAACGACGGATCGACGGTTGCGCCGCGCAATGGTCCGATGACACCGTCGCCGACCTGAACCTGATCGCTATCGAATGCCGGGCCGAACCTTCAACGTTACGCCTGTCTCGTCTGGCCGGTTTGCCGGACAGCGCGTTCGAACATGACGGCCAGTTGACCAAACGCGACGTGCGCGCCATCACCCTCGCCCGTCTTGCGCCAACCCCTGGCGAACTGCTCTGGGACGTCGGTGCTGGCAGCGGCTCCATCGGCATCGAATGGATGCGCACCCACCCTAGTTGCCGGGCCCTGGCCATCGAAGCCGACGAAGGTCGCCAGGCCTTGATCGAACGTAACCGCGACAGCCTCGGCGTGCCCGGCCTGCAGCTGATTCGCGGCAAAGCCCCACAGGCACTGGAAGGCCTGGAGCGGCCGGACGCGGTGTTCATCGGCGGCGGTGTTACCCGTGAAGGAGTGCTTGAGGCTTGCTGGGCTCAACTCAAGCCCGGCGGCCGGCTCGTCGCCAACGCCGTGACTCTGCAAAGCGAAACGACCCTGATGCACTGGCGCGAACGTCACGGCGGTGAACTGACCCGGATCCACATCGCCCAGGCCCAGCCATTGGGGGAGTTCGACACCTGGCGCCAGGCCTTGCCGATTACCTTGCTGGACCTGACGAAGCCTCTCGATGCGTGACGAAACCGCCGAACAACCCGCCCCCTTGCGCAGCGGCCTGACCACCGGCAGTTGCGCCACGGCCACGAGCCTGGCGGCCGCTCGACTCCTGCTGCGCGGCACCGAAGCCGATGCCGTGGAAATCGTACTGCCCAAGGGCAAGCACGTGCAGATGCGCCTGGAGTTCTGCCGGCTGACCGAACAAGGTGCCGAAGCCGGGACGATCAAGGACGCGGGCGACGACCCGGACGTGACCCACGGCGCCCTGTTGTTTTCCCAGGTGCGCTTGATCGCCGAGCCCGGTGTACGTTTCGTCGCTGGTCGTGGCGTCGGTACGGTGACGCGCCCCGGCCTGGTGCTGGAGGTCGGTGAGCCGGCGATCAACCCGGTGCCGCGCAAGATGATCAACGATCACCTGGCCCGTCTGGCGCAAGACAGCGGATATGCTGGCGGCTTCGAGGTCACGGTCAATGTCGAGGGCGGCGAAGCCCTGGCGCTGAAAACCATGAATCCACGCCTGGGGATTCTTGGCGGCCTGTCGATCCTCGGCACCAGCGGCATCGTCCGGCCGTTCTCCTGCGCGGCCTACATTGCCTCGATCCACCAGGGTATCGACGTGGCAAAAACCAACGGCTATCTGCACATCGCCGCCTGCACCGGCAACGCCAGCGAAGACACCATGCGTCGGGTCTACAACCTGCCGGAAATCGCCCTGATCGAAATGGGCGACTTCGTCGGTGCCGTGCTCAAGCATGTGCGCAAGGTCCCGGTGGAAAAACTCAGCCTGTGCGGCGGCTTTGGCAAAATCAGCAAACTCGCCGCCGGCCACATGGACCTGCACAGCCGTCACTCAAGCATCGACCTGCCACAACTGGCCGAGTGGGCCGCCGCTATCGGTGCCGATGAGGCGTTGCAGCAAGGCATCCGCGCGGCCAACACCAGCCAGCAAGCCCTGGCAATGGCCAGCGCCGCTGGCATCGCCCTCGGCGACGCGGTGTGCGCACACGCGTTGGCCTTCGCCCGCAGCGTGGTGCCGGCCCAGGTCCAGGTCGAAGTCTTCGCCATCGATCGCCAGGGCGGGATTGTCGGCCACGCCGGAGAGCTTCGATGAAACGCATCCTCCTGCTGGGCGGCGTCACCGAAGCCCTGGCCATCGCCCGCACCCTCGGCCCCCAACACATCTACAGCCTGGCGGGCATCGGCCGCGTCCCCACCGACCTGACCTGCCAGGTGCGCGTCGGCGGCTACGGCGGCGCCGAAGGGCTGGCGCACTTCATCCACGCCGAAGGCATCGACCTGCTGCTGGACGCCACTCACCCCTACGCCGCCCAGATCAGCCACAACGCCGCCCGCGCCGCCCGCGCCTGCGCCATCCCCTGCTGGGCCCTGCGTCGCCCGGCCTGGCAACCCCAGATCGGGGATGACTGGCGCGAAGTGGCCGATTGGGCCGAACTGATCCAAGCCCTGAAACCCTTCCACCGCCCGTTGTTCACCCTCGGCCGCGAACCACTGCAACACCTGCACGAAATTCCGCCAGAGCAATTCTGGACCCTGCGCGCCCTGGACATTTATCCCGGCAATGAACGCTGCGAAGTCATCGGCGCCCGCGGGCCGTTCCACATCGAAGGCGAGCGCGAGCTGTTCGAGCGTCGGCGGATCGATGTGTTGGTCAGCAAGAACAGCGGCAGCACGGCGACTGAGCCGAAGCTGGAGGTGGCGCGGGAGCGGGGGGTGCCGGTGTTGATTTTGCAGCGGCCGGTGTTGGCGGAGGTGGATCGGGAGTTTGGGACCGTGGATGAGGTATTGCAGAGCTTGCGACATCTGGTCTGACAGTCTTTTTTGCTGCAACGCTGAAGGCCTACATATCCCTACAGCCCTGTCCCGTAGGAACTACGACAGCAGGCTACATCGTCTTGCGCCGCAGCCTACAACTTCGCCAGAATCCGCCGGCTTGTGCGCCTTGGAGGCCGCCGGTAACTTGATTCCCGTCACTGCCCTTCAGTGATCGGGTTTAGTCGCTCGGTGGTTTCAGCAGGTTCACAAGCTCCGTCCAGTCAGGTATCCACTCCTGCACTTGATGGTGGTTGTGCGCAGGGCGCCCTCGGGCGCGCCGGTAATGCTGGACTCCCCGGTCGACTAACCTGCGTACAGCCGCCGCCCTGTGGCGAGGGGATTTATCCCCGTTGGGCTGCATAGCAGCCCCTGAACGACAGCACGGGGTTAGGCTGATGCTGCGAGGTGCCGGCTTTTGGGACTGCTTCGCAGCCCAGCGGGGATAAATCCCCTCGCCACAAAAACTACGCAGGCTTATCTAGATGCTTGTCTCGAAGAAGACACGGGGGACGGAGTACTGATTCGAGCATCCCTTGACGATATCGCTCGGGCAAAAGATATGACACAGATGGACTACGATGCAGATTGGGAACAATCGAATATTGACTGATCAACAACATTCTCCGTGGCGAGGGAGCTTGCTCCCGCTGGGCTGCGCAGCAGCCCCAAAAAGGATCGCCGCCATTCTCCTGACACACCTCGCAACTTGATATTCAGGGCCGCTTCGCGCCCCAGCGGGAGCAAGCTCCCTCGCCACGAAAGCATCCACTTACAAAAACTGTTGCTACTGTTAGTGCAAACCCTGCGACCCTATACCGCATGCGCCTTTTTTACTTCTCAACCCCGATCAGGCTAAATACCGCCACTTGATCGCCCAACCGAGCGGATTCGCCCATGTCCCGACAACGGCTTGCATTTGCCTGGATCGCCTGCTTCGCAGTGCTGTTCAACATGCTTGCCATGCCGCTTTCCAACAGCGGTGGCGCGACTGCCAATTCGCCAGCCGAGCAACTGTTGTGGGGCAGTTTCTGCTCGTCCAGCGGCACGAAAATGGTCGCGGTGTCCCTGGGCAAGCTCGAGCAGGGCACGCCGCAGAAGGACACTCACTCGACGATGCAGCATTGCTGGTGCTGCGCCGGCTCCGCGTCGCTGGTGGCGCTCACCGGCCATGCCCCGCAGTTGTATCTGGATGCTCGGCCCCACCATCGCGGCATTGCCCATTCCAAGCTCGACAGCCCCACGCCACGCCAGCAATGGCCAAGCCTCAACCCCCGCGCCTCGCCTCTGGCCTGATTCTTTCCGCACAAGACTGCGCCTCGAATCGTTCTGGAGAATCACCCATGTTGAACAGACTTATCCTGCTGGCTGCCCTGCTGCTTCCCGTCGGCTTTGCCCAAGCGCACCAATACAAGGCGGGCGAGCTTGAGATCGCCCATCCGTGGTCCCAGGAGTTGCCGCCCAACGCACCGACCGTGGCCGCGTATTTCGTGATTCACAACGGCGGCACGACCGCCGACAAGCTGCTCAGCGTCGACTCGCCGATTGCTGGCAAGGCCGAGCTCCATGAGCATGTGATGCAAAACGACCTGATGAAAATGCAACCGGTGCCCGTCGTGGATATCGCCCCCGGTGCGACCGTCACCTTCGCGCCGATGGCGTATCACGTGATGCTGTTGGGCCTGAAGGACCGCAGCCAGCTCAGCGATGGCAAGCGCTTTACCATGACCCTGCATTTCGAAAAAGCGGGGGATGTCACGGTCGACGTTGCGGTGCAGAAAAAAGCCCCCGACGGCAGCAAAACCCAAATGCACATGCACTGATAGCACCTGCCCATGGGTCTTCCTCGCAACAGGTCCGCCATACCCCGCCGCCAGCCCTTGAGCCTGGCACGCGGCAGTTGGATCAGCCTGTTCGCCATGTTGATGATCTTTATCGGTCCACTGATTTCTCAGTCGATGCCGATGGATCAGCGCATGCCTGTGAGCATGAGCATGTCGATGGACATGAGCATGGACATGCCGGCGGGAGCCCACGCCGAACATGAGGCATCAGCCGACGAACACTGCCCGCCCCAGAGCGAACACCACGCACTGTGGGAAAAGTGCGGCTATTGCAACCTGCTGTTCAATTGCCCCGCGCTGCCTGGCGGTCACACGTTCGCGGTCTTCGTCACACCCCACACCAACACCTACACCAGTCCTTCCCCACGCCTGGGCCATGCCCGGCCCGCGTTTTTCCCGGGTGCCCGTACCCGCGCACCGCCCCTCGACGCGTAACCCCCGACACTTACCCAACCCGGTCGCACAAGACAGCCTCAGTGGCATGTGTAGCTAGTTGTGTTAGTCAACTTCTGGCATCCGAATTTGAGCTAACAAACTAGCCACACATGCCACTAGGCTGCCCGACCGTGTCGTCTACGTCTGTTCGATGGAATCATCATGTCCAGGTTTTCTGCTGGCACCGCTTTGGGCTCTGCCCAGGTTCGCTGCCCCCTGAACGAACCACGGGTTCGTTTACGCCAAACTATCGCCGCACTGTGCGGCCTGCTGCTCACACCCTACGCACTCGCCGATGAACACGACCATCACGACCATCAGGTCGAAGAGCTGAGCCCGACGGTCATCACCGCCATCGCCCCCAGTTCCCCCCTGACTGTCGTCACCAACCCCAAGGACCCGCGTCAACCGGTGCCGGCCAGTGACGGCGGCGACTACCTCAAGACCATCCCCGGCTTCGCCCTGGTGCGCAACGGCGGCACCAATGGCGACCCGGTGTTGCGCGGCATGTTCGGCTCGCGGCTGAACATCCTCACCAACGGCAGCATGCTGTTGGGTGCTTGCCCTGGCCGGATGGACGCGCCGACGTCCTATATATCGCCGGAAACCTACGACAAACTCACCGTCATCAAAGGCCCGCAGACCGTGCTCTGGGGCCCCGGCGCATCGGCCGGGACCGTGCTGTTCGAGCGCGAGCCGGAACAGTTCGGCGAATTGGGCACCCGGGTCAACGCCAGTGTGCTGGCCGGCTCCAACGGCCGTTTCGACAAAGTGGTGGATGCCGCCGCCGGTGGGCCGCTGGGGTATGTACGAGTGATCGGCAACACCGCCCACTCGGACGATTACCGCGATGGCAACAACGACAGCGTGCCGTCGCGCTACGACAAGTGGAACGGCGACGTCACCCTCGGCTGGACCCCGGACGCCGATACCCTACTGGAATTGACGGCCGGCAAGGGTGACGGTGAAGCGCGCTACGCCGGGCGTGGCATGGACGGCTCGCAGTTCAAGCGCGAAAGCCTCGGGCTGCGTTTCGAGCGCTCGAACATCGGCGAGGTGCTGGACAAGGTCGAGGCCCAGGTCTACTACAACTACGCCGACCATGTGATGGACAACTACACCCTGCGCACGCCATCCGGCACCGGGATGATGGCCGGGCCCATGGCCTCCAACGTCGACCGCCGCACCCTGGGTGCGCGTATCAAGGCCACCTGGCGCTGGGCCGATGTGCAGTTGATCAGCGGCCTGGACGCCCAGACCAACGAGCATCGCCAGCGCAGCAGCATGGGCGTCGACACCTACAAGGACCTGCCGTACACCAAGGACGCCGACTTCCACAATTACGGTGCCTTCGGCGAACTGACCTGGTACGCCGCCGATCGCAACCGAGTGATCACCGGCGCCCGGCTCGACCGCGCCTCGGCCAAGGATTACCGCCAGAGCCTCGGTTCCGGTATGTCGGCCCGCCCCAACCCCACCGCCGATGACACCCGTGCCGACACGCTGCCCAGCGGTTTTGTCCGCTACGAACACGACCTGGACGACAGCCCCACTACCCTCTATGCAGGCGTGGGTCACGCACAACGCTTCCCGGACTACTGGGAGCTGTTCTCGGCGAACGTCGGCCCCAGCGGCTCGCTGAATGCCTTCGACGCGATCAAGCCGGAAAAAACCACCCAGCTCGACTTCGGCCTGCAGTACAAGACCGAAACCCTCGAAGCCTGGGCGTCGGCTTATGTCGGGCAGGTACGCGATTACATCCTGTTCGACTACACCCCCGGCATGATGGGCACCACCTCCCGGGCCGAGAACATCGATGCGCGGATCATGGGCGGCGAACTGGGCGCGGCCTACAAGCTGAGCGAGCGCTGGAAAGCCGACGCCACCCTGGCCTACGCCTGGGGCAAGAACAGCAGCGACGGCAGCGCCCTGGCGCAAATGCCGCCGCTGGACGCACGCCTGGGCCTGACCTACAGCGAAGATCGCTGGAGCGCCGGCGCCCTGTGGCGTGTGGTGGCAGCGCAGCACCGGGTCGACGAGAACAAAGGCAACGTGGTCGGCAAAGACTACGGCAAGAGTTCGGGCTTCGGCGTGTTCTCACTCAACGGTGCCTACCGCATCAACAAACACTGGAAGGTCAGCAGCGGCGTCGACAACCTGTTCGGCAAAGCCTATGCCGAGCACTTGAACCTGGCCGGTAACGCCGGGTTCGGCTACCCGGCGAGCGACCCGCAAGCCATCAACGAACCGGGGCGCACCCTCTGGACCAAGGTGGATATGAGTTTCTAACACCATCGCAGGCAAGGCCTGACACCTGACCCTGTGGCGAGGGAGCTTGCTCCCGCTGGGCTGCGCAGCAGTCCTTCTTTGATGCGGTCGCTACGCAACCGAGCGGGAGCAAGCTCCCTCGCCACAGGTTTTGTGTCCAAACAAGGCTTTGCCCAAACCGCAAAAAACATAACGATCACATTTGCCCTGCGGAGCGCTTTCTGATGAGCCAACCGAAACCCAATTTCTACAACCTGGCCTGGCGCTGGCATTTCTATGCCGGGCTGTTCGTGGCGCCGTTCATGGTGATGCTGTCCCTGACCGGCATCATTTATTTGTTCAAGCCACAGCTCGATCCCCTGATGTACGGCAGCCTGCTGAATGTACCCGCCGGGCATCACACCCTGGCGGCGGACGACTTGCTCAAGCAGGTCCACCAAGCCTACCCCCAAGGCCAGGTCAAACAGTACCTGCCACCGGCCAATGCCGAGCGCAGCGCGCAGTTCGTGGTGATCGACAAAGGCCGGGAACTGAACGTGTTCATCGACCCGTACCATGGCGATGTCCTCGGCGAGCAGGATGCGAAGAACAACCTGCAAGCCATGGCCCGGGCCATCCACGGCGAACTGCTGATCGGCACCGTCGGTGACCGGCTGGTGGAAATGGCCGCCGGTTGGGGCGTGGTGCTAGTGGTCTCCGGGCTGTACCTGTGGTGGCCCCGTGGGCAATCGTCAGCCGGCGTGCTGTGGCCGCGCTGGAGCGCGCGCGGTCGGCTGTTCTGGCGTGACCTGCACGTGGTCGTCGGTTTCTGGGGCGCAGCATTGCTGCTGGTGATGCTGCTCAGCGGCATGACCTGGACCGGTTTCTGGGGCAAGCAATACGCCAACCTCTGGAACCGCTTCCCGGCGGCGATGTGGAATGACGTGCCCAAGTCCGACGTCGAGGCCGGCAGCCTCAACAACGCCCATCGCCAGACCGTGCCGTGGGCCGTGGAAAACACACCGATGCCGATGTCCGGCGACCATGCCGAGCACATGGGCCACGGCGGCATGCACGAAGGCCCCGCCGCCCCGACTGTCAGTCTGCAAGCGGTGCAGGACATCGCCACCGAACGCCAGGTCACGCCCGGCTACAGCATCACCCTGCCGACCACGGCCACCGGCGTGTTCACCGTCGCCGTGTTTGCCGACGACCCGCGCAACGATGCCACCCTGCACGTGGACCAATACACCGGCAAGGTCCTGGCCGATGTGCGCTGGGAGCATTACGGCGTCGTGGCTCGCGCCACCGAAACCGGGGTAATGCTGCACGAAGGCAAAATGTTCGGCCCGCTGAACCAGATCATCGTGCTGCTGATTTGCCTGATGATCCTGCTCAGCGCCGTGAGTGGCCTGGTGATCTGGTGGAAGCGCCGGCCAGAAGGCAAGTTCGGCGTACCGCCGCTGCGTCACGACTTGCCGACGTGGAAGACCGGGGTGTTCATCATGCTGGCCCTGGCGGTGGTGTTTCCGATGGTGGGGGCGTCGCTGGTGGTGGTGTGGTTGCTGGATCGGCTCGTCACCCGGCTCAATCGCCAGCCTGAGATTGCCTCATCTTCAAACTGAAGACAGTGCGTTAACGGAAGGCGGCGCGAAACCTCTACAATCGCCCCCGCCTTTCGAGCTGTGAACACCGTCCAAATGTGGGAGCGGGCTTGCTCGCGAAAGCGGTGTATCTGTCACATTAATGTCGGATGTGCAGACGCCTTCGCGAGCAAGCCCGCTCCCACAATGGAATTGTGTTTAGGCCCAATAATTGAGTGTACGCATGACCTCTCTAACCCTCTCCCACGTCGCCTGGACACCCCTGGGCCATGGCCATTGTCATCACCAGTTCCAGCTGCGTGACGTGACGTTGCAGGTGGCGGCCGGGGAGTTTGTCGGGTTGATCGGCCCCAACGGCAGTGGCAAGACCAGCCTGTTGCGCTGCGCCTATCGCTTCAGCCGGCCGGAACAGGGCGAGGTAAAGCTTGCCCATCACAACGTCTGGCAACAGTCCTCGCGCTGGTGCGCCCAACGCATCGCCGTGGTGCTGCAAGAGTTTCCCGACGCCTTCGGCCTGACGGTGGAAGAAGTGGTCGCCATGGGCCGCACACCGCATAAAGGCCTGTTCGACGGCGACAATCACGAGGATCGACGGCTTGTGCGCCAAGCCCTGGCATCGGCAGGCCTTGAAGGCTTTGGCGACCATGCATTCGCGACCCTCTCGGGTGGTGAGAAGCAACGGGTGATCCTCGCCCGGGCCCTGGCCCAGCAATCGCAGTTGTTGATCCTCGATGAACCGACCAACCACCTCGATCCCCACTATCAATTGCAATTGCTGCAACTGATCAAGGGCCTGGGCATCGGCACCCTTGCCAGCCTTCACGACCTGAACCTGGCCGCCGCCTTCTGCGACCGCCTGTACGTGATCGAACACGGGCGCATTGTCGCCAGCGGCACGCCCAGGGACGTCCTGACCGTCGAGCTGTTGCGCGAGGTGTTCGGCATCGAAGCCCTGGTGGATGAACACCCGCTGTCCGGCTACCCACGAATCACCTGGATAACCCAACCATGACCTTGCGTTCCCTGCTGTTGCTGCCCCTGCTGCTGGGCAGCGCCCATGCCTTGGCCGAAGCCACCCACTATCCGTTGACAATCCAGAGCTGCAACCGCCAGGTGGTGTTCAACGAGGCACCTCGGCACGCTGTCAGCCATGACATCAACATGACCCAGATGATGCTCGCCCTGGGCCTCAAGCCGCGCATGGTCGGCTACAGCGGCATCAGTGGCTGGAAATCGGTGACGCCCGAGATGGCGAAGATCCTTGATGGCCTGCCGGAACTGGCCGCCAAATACCCCTCGGTGGAAACCCTGCTCGATGCCAACGTGGATTTCTTCTTCGCCGGTTGGGACTACGGCATGCGCGTGGGCGGCGACCTGACGCCGCAGACCCTGCAACCGCTGGGCATCAATGTCTACGAACTGAGCGAATCCTGCGCGTTCGTGATGAAGCGTCCAGCGGCCTCACTGGAGGATACCTACAACGACCTGCGCAACCTCGGGAAGATCTTCGACGTGCAGGATCGTGCCAACGCACTGATCGCCACGATGCAGGCCCAAGTGGCCGAAGTACGCAAGCACCTGCCCGCCGAGCAACCGCGCGTGTTCCTGTATGACAGCGGCGAAGACCGCGCCATGACCTCCGGCCGTCTTGGCATGCCCCAGGCGCTGATCGACGCGGCCGGCGGACGCAATATTCTCGATGACCTGGAAACCAGCTGGACACGGGTGAACTGGGAGAACGTAGTGGAGCGCAACCCCGAGGTGATCGTGATCGTCGACTACGGCGAAGTCAGCGCCGAGCAGAAGCAACAATTCCTGCTGAACAACCCGGCCCTGCAATCGGTGGCGGCGATCAAGCATCGGCGCTTCATCGTGATCCCCTACGTCCAGGCCACGCCAGGCATCGATAACGTGCTGGCGGTGCAAACCCTGGCGCAGGGTTTTCACGGCCAATGAACGGTCGTCGCTACGGCGCCCTGCTGATGTTCCTCGGTGCACTGCTGCTGGTGTCGTGCGTGGTGTCCCTGGGCTTCGGGCCGGCGCGGATGCCGGTGGCCGTGGTCTGGGACATCCTGTTGAACAAGGCCTTCGGTGTCGGCAGCGCCTATTGGTCGCCTGGCCAGGAACACATCGTGTGGCTGATCCGCGTGCCGCGCCTGCTGCTCGGTGCCCTGGTGGGCGCCGGGCTGGCGTTGATCGGTGCAGTGCTGCAAGCAGTCACGCGCAACCCGCTGGCGGACCCGCACCTGCTGGGCGTCACCTCTGGCGCGACGCTGGGGGCGGTCATCGTGGTGCTGCATGTCGGCGAGATTGTCGGCCTGCTGACCCTGCCGCTGGCGGCGTTCATCGGTGCGCTGCTGAGCATGCTGCTGGTGCTGACCATCGCTGCCCGCCAGGGTCGTCTGGAAAGTGATCGCCTGTTGTTGTGCGGCGTGGCGGTGTCCTTCGTGATGATGGCGGCGGCCAACCTGTTGTTGTTCCTCGGTGACCATCGCGCCAGTTCGGCGGTGATGTTCTGGATGCTCGGCGGCCTGGGCCTAGCCCGTTGGGAACTGCTTGCGGTGCCGGCGGCCAGTGTGGTGCTGGGGCTGGTGTTGCTGCTGGGCATGGCCCGTCCGCTGAACGCGCTGATGGCCGGCGAACAGACCGCCGTGACCCTGGGCCTGAACGCGGCGAAGGTGCGCTTGTGGATCTTCTTGATCGCCTCGCTGATGACCGGTGTGCTGGTGTCCATCAGCGGTTCGATTGGTTTTGTCGGGCTAATGGTGCCGCACATTGCCCGGCGCCTGGTGGGTGCAGAGCATCGTCGGTTGCTGCCGGTTTGTGTGCTGCTTGGCAGCCTGTTCCTGGTGTGGGTGGATGTGGCCGCCCGGACCCTGATCGCACCGGAAGACTTGCCTATTGGTGTGGCGACAGCCGCCATCGGCGGGTTGTTCTTCATCGGCCTGATGCGCCGCCGATAAAGAGGAGACTGACTCCAACCTGTGGCGAGGGAGCTTGCTCCCTCGCCACAGGGTGTATTCACAAGCAGAGTCTCGGCAAGGCTTCAACCCCGCGCTCCAATGTGGCGCATCCCTCGCACCAAACCCCATGACGCGATCACTCATGGTGCACCACGCTTTTCCCTCCCCCCACCACCCCCCTGTTTCCGGGCCTTTTTTCCGACCGGGCACACCCCTTGCAAAAGCGCTTTCAGCGTTTGCATCTGCCCTCAAAAAAAATTCATAAGTCCACGGAGATCGCACAATGAAGCGTCGTAGCTTGATCAAGGCTTTTACACTCTCGGCAAGCATTGCCGCGATGGGCATGGCCTGGACCGTCCAGGCCGCCGAGACCATCAAGGTCGGCATCCTGCATTCGCTGTCCGGCACCATGGCGATCTCCGAGACGTCCCTCAAGGACATGGCGCTGATGACCATCGATGAGATCAACGCCAAGGGCGGTGTGAACGGCAAGAAGCTTGAAGCGGTGGTCGTGGACCCAGCGTCGAATTGGCCGCTGTTCGCCGAGAAGGGCCGTCAACTGCTGACCCAGGACAAAGTCGCGGTGGTGTTCGGCTGCTGGACGTCGGTGTCGCGTAAATCCGTGCTACCGGTGTTCGAAGAGCTCAACGGCCTGCTGTTCTACCCCGTGCAGTACGAAGGCGAAGAGATGTCGCCAAACGTGTTCTATACCGGCGCGGCGCCGAATCAACAGGCGATTCCGGCAGTGGAATACCTGATGAGCGAAGAAGGTGGCAGTGCCAAGCGCTACTTCCTGCTGGGCACCGACTACGTCTACCCGCGCACCACCAACAAGATCCTGCGTTCGTTCCTGCACTCCAAAGGCGTGGCAGACAAAGACATCGAAGAGGTCTATACCCCGTTCGGCCACAGCGACTACCAGACCATCGTAGCCAACATCAAGAAGTTCTCGGCTGGCGGCAAGACCGCAGTCATTTCCACAGTCAACGGCGACTCCAACGTGCCGTTCTATAAAGAACTGGCGAACCAGGGCCTGAAAGCCACCGACGTACCGGTCGTGGCGTTCTCGGTGGGCGAGGAGGAACTGCGCGGCATCGACACCAAGCCACTGGTGGGCAACCTGGCGGCGTGGAACTACTTCGAATCCGTGGATAACCCGGCGAACAAGAAATTCGTCGAGTCCTGGAAAGCCTACGCCAAGGCCAAGAACCTGCCAGGTGCCGACAAAGCGGTGACCAACGACCCGATGGAAGCCACCTACGTCGGCATTCACATGTGGGCGCAAGCCGTGGAAAAAGCCAAGTCCACCGACGTCGACAAAGTCCGCGAAGCCCTGGCCGGCCAGACCTTCGCCGCACCGTCGGGCTACACCCTGACCATGGACAAGACCAACCATCACCTGCACAAGCCAGTGATGATCGGCGAGATCCAGGCCGACGGTCAGTTCAACGTGGTCTGGCAGACCGAAGGCCCGATCCGCGCCCAGCCGTGGAGCCCCTTCATCGCCGGCAACGACAAGAAGCCTGACTATGCGGTGAAGAGCAACTGAGCCCATGGGTGTCGGCCCCAATCCCCGGGCCGACACACAACCCCTGTGGGAGCGAGCTTGCTCGCGATAGCGGTGGATCAGCCAGAAGAACAGTGACTGACACACCGCTATCGCGAGCAAGCTCGCTCCCACAAAAAGCACTGCGCAAGGCCTAGCATATGCCCACCGCCCTCTACCGCCTCATCCTCGCCCTGGTGCTGCTGTTGCCACTGGAGGCCCACGCCGGTGACGCCGAAGATTTCGTCGCCGCCAACCCGACCCAGCAAGCCAAGCTGCTGGAAACCTGGGCCGCCCAGCCGGAGCCTGAGCGCGTCGAACTGATCAATGCCCTGCAACAGGGCCAGTTGACCGTCGACGGCCAACCCAAGACCCTGCGCCTGAACAACCGCTTGCGCGGGCTGATCGAAACGGCCCTCGCCAGCCATCAACTGCTCGCCGTCGATGCCCGCGTACGCCTGGGTGCCGCGCAGCAGCTGCAAAAAACTGCGCGCCCGGCGCAACTGGCGTTTCTCGATCGGCAACTGGCCGGCGAGCAGGACGAAGATGTACATGCCGCCCTGAGCCTGGCCCTGGCGAACCTGCAACTGGTGGACACCAACCCGAACGTGCGCCTGGCCGCCGTCCGCCTGCTGGGGGAAACCGGCGATCCGCTGGCCCGTACCCGCCTGGAAGGTTTGCTTGAGCCCGGCGTCGAAACCGATGCCAACGTGCGCACCGCCGCCGAAACCAGCCTCGCCCAAGTCAAACGCAAACTCCTGGTGGGCGAACTGCTGGGCCAGGCCTTCAGTGGCATGTCCCTGGGTTCGATCCTGTTGCTCGCCGCCCTCGGCCTGGCCATCACGTTTGGCTTGCTGGGGGTGATCAACATGGCCCACGGCGAAATGCTCATGCTCGGCGCCTATTCCACGTATGTGGTGCAGATGCTGTTCCAGCGCTTCGCCCCGAACGCCATCGAGTTCTACCCGCTGATCGCCCTGCCGGTGGCATTTTTTATGACCGCCGCCATCGGCATGGCCCTGGAGCGCACGGTGATTCGCCACCTCTATGGGCGCCCGCTGGAAACCCTGCTCGCCACCTGGGGCATCAGCCTGATGCTGATCCAACTGGTGCGCCTGGTGTTCGGCGCGCAGAACGTCGAAGTCGCCAACCCGGCCTGGCTCTCAGGCGGGATTCAGGTATTGCCGAACCTGGTGCTCCCATACAACCGCATCGTGATCATTGCCTTCGCACTGTTCGTGGTGGTGCTGACCTGGCTGCTGCTGAACAAGACGCGCCTGGGCCTGAACGTGCGCGCCGTCACCCAGAACCGCAACATGGCCGCCTGCTGCGGTGTGCCCACCGGGCGGGTGGACATGCTCGCCTTCGGCCTCGGCTCGGGCATCGCTGGGCTCGGTGGCGTGGCCCTGAGCCAGATCGGCAACGTCGGCCCGGACCTGGGCCAAAGCTACATCATCGACTCGTTCCTGGTGGTGGTGCTCGGCGGCGTCGGCCAGTTGGCCGGTAGCGTGTTCGCCGCGTTCGGCCTGGGCATCGCCAACAAGATCCTCGAACCGCAGATCGGCGCCGTACTCGGCAAGATCCTGATCCTCGCGCTGATCATTCTGTTCATCCAGAAGCGTCCGCAAGGCCTCTTCGCGCTCAAAGGACGGGTAATCGACTGATGAACCAGCCCCTGATGCTCACGGCCACGCAAAAGGCCGGTCCCAAACTCACCCTCGCCGTCGGCGCGGTAATCCTGGCGGTGCTGCTGAGCCTGCCGCTGCTGTCGCTGTTGGCGGCGGACCATCCACTGCACGTTTCAGCCTATACCTTGACCCTGGTGGGCAAGATCCTCTGCTACGCCATCGTCGCCCTGGCGTTGGACCTGGTCTGGGGCTACGCCGGTTTGTTGTCCCTGGGTCACGGCCTGTTCTTCGCCCTGGGCGGCTATGCCATGGGCATGTACCTGATGCGCCAGGCCGCCGGTGATGGCTTGCCGGCGTTCATGACGTTCCTGTCGTGGACCGAACTGCCCTGGTACTGGTCCGGCACCGACAGTTTTCTCTGGGCCCTGTGCCTGGTGGTGCTGGCGCCGGGGCTGCTGGCGCTGGTGTTCGGTTTCTTCGCCTTCCGTTCGCGGATCAAGGGCGTGTATTTCTCGATCATGACCCAGGCCCTGACCTTCGCCGGGATGCTGCTGTTCTTCCGCAACGAAACCGGGTTCGGTGGCAACAACGGCTTCACCAATTTCCGCTCGATCCTGGGCTTTGGCATCACCGAACCGGGCACCCGGGCCGTGCTGTTTTTTTCCACGGTGTTGTTGCTGGTGGCGAGCCTGTTCATCGGCTGGCGCCTGGCCCGCAGCAAGTTCGGCCGGGTGCTGACCGCCCTGCGCGATGCGGAAAACCGACTGATGTTCTGCGGTTACGATCCCCGTGGCTTCAAGCTGTTCGTCTGGGTATTGAGCGCGGTGCTGTGCGGCCTGGCCGGGGCCTTGTACGTGCCGCAGGTGGGCATCATCAACCCCAGCGAAATGTCGCCGACCAACTCCATCGAAGCCGCCGTGTGGGTCGCCCTTGGCGGGCGCGGCACGCTGATCGGACCGCTACTGGGTGCCGGCGTAGTCAATGGCATGAAGAGCTGGTTCACCGTGGCCTTCCCTGAGTACTGGCTGTTCTTCCTCGGTGCGCTGTTCATCGTCGTGACCCTGTACTTGCCCAAGGGCGTGATCGGGTTGCTGAAGAAACGAGGTGAACAATGAGAATCACAGCGAGTGCCGAATTCATGCTCGAACCTGCGTTCTTTCCGCCGGAACCCAACCAGGACGCCGGCAGCAGCCGCGACGCCATCGGCCTCGGCCAGGCGGCAGGCGTTGGCCTGAACACCCGCCACGGCACCATCCTGACCCTGGAAGACATCAGCGTCAGCTTCGACGGCTTCAAGGCCTTGAACGATTTGAACCTGTACATCGGCGTCGGCGAATTGCGCTGCATCATCGGCCCCAACGGCGCGGGCAAGACCACGTTGATGGACGTGATCACCGGCAAGACCCGCCCCAGCCACGGCAAGGCCTGGTTCGGCGAAACCCTGGACCTGACCAGCATGAGCGAAGTGCAGATCGCCCAGGCGGGCATCGGGCGCAAGTTCCAGAAACCCACGGTGTTCGAAGCGTTGAGCGTGTTCGAAAACCTGGAGCTGGCGCTCAAGACCGACAAATCGGTGTGGGCCAGCCTGCGGGCGAAACTCACTGGCGAGCAGCACGATCGCATCAGCGAAGTGCTCGAGACCATCCGCCTCACCAACTCGGTCAACCGCGCCGCCGGGTTGCTGTCCCACGGGCAGAAGCAGTTCCTGGAGATTGGCATGCTGCTGGTACAAGACCCGCAATTGCTGCTGCTCGACGAACCGGTGGCGGGCATGACCGACGCCGAGACAGAGTTCACCGCCGAGCTGTTCAAGTCCCTGGCGGGCAAGCATTCGCTGATGGTGGTAGAGCACGACATGGGCTTCGTCGGCGCGATTGCCGACCACGTCACCGTGCTGCACCAGGGCAGCGTGCTGGCCGAAGGGTCGCTGGAACAGGTGCAGGACAATGAGCGGGTGATCGAGGTGTACCTCGGTCGCTAGAGTGGCAAATGCTGTTCCCTGTGGGAGCGAGCTTGCTCGCGATGGCGGCGACACATTCAGCACCTAAGCAAGCTGACCCACCGCTATCGCGAGCAAGCTCGCTCCCACAGGGAACTTGAGGAGATTCTGGAAGATGCTGCAAGTCGACAAGCTGCACCAGTACTACGGCGGTAGCCACATCCTTCGGGGCCTCTCGTTCGACGTGAAGATCGGCGAAGTGACCTGCCTGCTGGGTCGCAACGGCGTGGGCAAGACCACCCTGCTCAAATGCCTGATGGGCCTGTTGCCGGCCAAGGAAGGTGCGGTGAATTGGGAAGGCAAGGCCATCACCACGTTCAAGCCACACCAACGGGTGCATGCCGGCATCGCCTACGTGCCCCAGGGCCGGGAGATTTTCGGGCGGCTGACGGTGGAAGAAAACCTGCTGATGGGCCTGTCGCGGTTTCCCGGCGCCGAGGCCAAGGAGGTGCCGGCGTTTATCTACGAACTGTTCCCGGTGCTGCTGCAGATGAAGCAGCGTCGTGGCGGTGACCTGTCCGGCGGCCAGCAGCAGCAACTCGCCATCGGCCGGGCCCTGGCCAGCCGTCCGCGCCTGCTGATTCTCGACGAGCCCACCGAAGGCATCCAGCCGTCGGTGATCAAGGAGATCGGCGCGGTCATCAAGAAGCTGGCCGCCCGGGGCGACATGGCGATTCTGCTGGTGGAGCAGTTCTACGACTTCGCCGCCGAGCTGGCCGATCAATACCTGGTGATGTCCCGGGGCGAGATCGTGCAGCAAGGGCGTGGAGAAAATATGGAAGCCGAGGGTGTGCGCGGCCTGGTTACGATCTAGTCTGTAGCGTCCTGACGATCATTGAAAATCATGAATCTACCTGTCTCTTCGTTGGCGCCTTCAGGCGTGTTCACCCCTAGCTGGCATGCCGAGCTGGAACTGATCTACGCCCGTTTTGGCGACTGCACACGCCCGGTACAGCGCCGCCATAAAGGCCCGCTGCGGGTGCAGAAGCACTTGTATGCCGAAGGCCCCGAGGTGTGCCAGCACATCATCGTCCACCCGCCCGGTGGGATAGCCGGCGGTGACCGCTTGGACATTTCGGCCCACGTCGGCCCGGACGCCTGGGCGCAGTTAACCAGCCCCGGCGCGGCCAAGTGGTATCGCGCCGCCGGCCCGGCGTACCAGCAGTTGACCCTGAGCGTGGCTCCCGGCGCGACCCTGGAATGGCTGCCCCAGGAAACCATCGTCTTCAGCGCGGCCCAGGCCGAACTCAGCACCTGCATAGACCTGCAGGGCGACGGGCGTTTGTTCTACTGGGACATGGTTGCCCTCGGCCGACCGGCCAGCGGCGAGCGGTTCGACCTGGGGCATTTCCAGTCGCGGCTGGACATTCGTCGCGACGGCCAGTTGCTGTGGCATGAGCGCCAGCGCATTGTGGGCGGTGATGGCTTGCTCGACTCGCCCATCGGCCTGGGCGGGGATCCGGTGTTTGCCACGTTATGGGTGACCGGCGAGATCGACAGCGAGCTGTTGGAGCAGTGCCGCTCCCTGGGCCATGCCGTGCGCGGTGACCTGACCCAGTTGCCCGGCCTGGTCGTGGCGCGGTGCCTGGCGAGCGAGGCGTTGCTGGCGCGGGGGTGGTTGATTGCGTTGTGGCGGCTCCTGCGCCCGGCGCTGCTCGGTCGGGAGGCCGTCCCCCCGAGAATCTGGAGCACCTGAATTTGCTTTCCTGTGGGCGCGAGCAAGCTCGCTCCCACAGGGGGATGTGTTTACAGCGAAAACTATTTATCTGCCCTTATGGATTGCACATGGACCTGACCCCACGCGAAAAAGACAAGCTGCTGATCTTCACCGCCGGCCTCGTCGCCGAACGACGGTTGGCCCGTGGCCTGAAGCTCAACTACCCGGAGGCCATGGCCTATATTTCCGCGGCCCTGCTCGAAGGCGCCCGTGACGGCCAGACCGTGGCCGAGCTGATGCACTACGGCACCACGCTGCTGAGCCGCGAACAGGTGATGGAAGGCATCCCGGAAATGATCCCCGAGATCCAGGTCGAGGCGACGTTTCCCGACGGCACCAAACTGGTCACCGTCCATCAACCGATCGCCTGAGGCCATGCCATGACCTATCTCGTGCGCGACGCCCAGCCGACCGACCTGCCAGCGATCCGCGACATCTACAACGACGCGGTGCTGAACACCACCGCGATCTGGAACGAACAGGCCGTGGACCTGGGCAATCGCCAGGCCTGGTTCAGCGCCCGGCAATCCCAAGGCTACCCGGTGCTGGTGGTGGTCGACGCCGAGGAGAACGTGCTCGGCTACGCTTCATTCGGCGACTGGCGGCCTTTCGACGGTTTCCGGCACACCGTGGAGCATTCGGTGTACGTACGCAGCGATCAGCGCGGCAACGGCCTCGGTCCACGCCTGATGACCACGCTGGTCGAGCGCGCCAGGGCCTGCGCCAAGCACGTCATGGTCGCCGCCATTGAAAGCGGCAACACCGCCTCGATTCGCTTGCACGAGCGAGCCGGTTTCATCACCACCGGGCAAATGCCCCAGGTGGGTACCAAGTTCGGTCGCTGGCTGGACCTGACTTTCATGCAGTTGGTCCTCGATCCCGGGGCGCAACCGCCTGCCTTAGACAAGGAGTGATGCCTATGAACCCCGCCCAGTTGCGTCGAGTCCACGCTGAAAGCTTTGCGCATTATCGCCAGGGCCTGATCGATCTGTTGCTCGATGCCGTCGGCTATGGCGCCAGCGTGGGGTTCATGGCCGACCTCGATGCCGTCCAGGCCCGCGCCTATTTCGACGAGGTCCAGGCCAGCCTCAACCAGGGCCACTTGCTGCTGTGGGTAGTGGTCAAGGATGAACAGGTGCAGGCCAGCGTCCAGCTTGCCCTGTGCCAGAAGCCCAACGGTCTCAATCGCGCCGAAGTGCAGAAGCTGCTGGTCCGCGGCGAGGCGCGCCGCCGGGGCCTCGGCCAGCAATTGATGAATGCCCTGGAACTCGGCGCCCGTCAGCACAAGCGCGGCCTGTTGTACCTCGACACCGAGGCCGGTTCCGAGGCCGAGGCGTTCTACCGGGCCATGGGCTACACCCGCGTCGGCGAGCTGCCCGACTACTGCCAGAGCCCGGACGGGACCTACACACCGACCGCCATTTACTACAAGACTTTGGGGCAACCGCAATGATTCCAGGGCAATACCAGGTCCAGCCTGGCGACATCGAGCTCAACGTCGGCCGACGCACCCTTACGCTGAAGGTCGCCAACAGTGGTGACCGGCCGATCCAGGTCGGCTCGCACTATCACTTTTTCGAGACCAACGACGCCCTGACCTTCGACCGTGCCGCCAGCCGCGGCATGCGCCTGAACATCCCGGCCGGCACCGCCGTGCGCTTCGAGCCAGGCCAGAGCCGCGAGGTGGAGCTGGTGGACCTGGCCGGGCATCGGCGGGTGTTCGGGTTTGCCGGGCGGGTGATGGGCGACCTGGATTGACACGCCTTTGTGGCGAGGGAGCTTGCTCCCGCTGGGGCGCGCAGCGGCCCTGTTTTTGGGGGCTGCTGCGCAGCCCAGCGGGAGCAAGCTCCCTCGCCACAGTGATCGCAAATTTCGAATATTGAATTCCAAGGCAAGCACATGAAAATTTCGAGACAAGCCTACGCCGACATGTTCGGCCCCACCGTCGGTGACAAGGTCCGCCTGGCCGACACCGAGTTGTGGATCGAAGTGGAAAAGGACTTCACCACCTACGGCGAAGAGGTGAAGTTCGGTGGCGGCAAGGTGATTCGCGACGGCATGGGCCAGAGCCAGCTGCTGGCCGCCGAGGTCGTCGACACCTTGATCACCAACGCGCTGATCATCGACCACTGGGGCATCGTCAAGGCCGATGTCGGCCTCAAGGACGGGCGCATCGCGGCCATCGGCAAGGCCGGCAACCCGGACATCCAGCCCGACGTGACCATCGCCATCGGCGCCAGCACCGAAGTGATCGCCGGCGAAGGCATGATCCTCACCGCCGGCGGTATCGACACCCACATCCACTTCATCTGCCCCCAGCAGATCGAAGAAGCGCTGATGAGCGGCGTGACCACCATGATCGGCGGCGGCACGGGCCCGGCCACCGGGACCAACGCCACCACTTGCACCTCCGGGCCGTGGCACCTGGCGCGCATGCTCCAGGCCGCCGATGCGTTCCCGATGAACATCGGTTTCACCGGCAAGGGCAACGCCAGCCTGCCGGAGCCGCTGATCGAACAGGTCAAGGCCGGAGCCATCGGCCTGAAGCTCCACGAAGACTGGGGCACCACGCCCGCGGCCATCGACAACTGCCTGAGCGTGGCCGACCAGTACGATGTGCAGGTGGCGATCCACACCGACACCCTCAACGAGTCCGGTTTCGTCGAAACCACCCTCGCCGCGTTCAAGGGCCGCACCATCCACACCTACCACACCGAAGGTGCCGGTGGCGGGCATGCGCCGGACATCATCAAGGCCTGCGGTTTTCCCAACGTATTGCCCAGCTCCACCAACCCGACCCGGCCGTTCACCCGCAACACCATCGACGAACACCTGGACATGCTGATGGTCTGCCATCACCTGGACCCGAGCATCGCCGAAGACGTGGCCTTCGCCGAAAGCCGCATCCGCCGCGAAACCATCGCCGCCGAAGACATTCTCCACGACCTCGGTGCGTTCTCGATGATCAGCTCCGACAGCCAGGCCATGGGCCGCGTCGGCGAAGTCATCACCCGCACCTGGCAGACCGCCGACAAAATGAAGAAGCAACGCGGCGCCCTGCCCGGCGACGGCGAAGGCAACGACAATTTCCGCATCAAGCGCTACATCGCCAAGTACACCATCAACCCGGCGATCACCCACGGCATCAGCCATGAAGTGGGCTCCATCGAAGTGGGCAAGTGGGCCGACCTGGTGCTGTGGCGGCCGGCATTCTTCGGCGTCAAGCCAACCCTGATCCTCAAAGGCGGGGCCATCGCCGCCAGCTTGATGGGCGACGCCAACGCCTCGATCCCGACGCCGCAACCGGTGCACTACCGACCGATGTTCGCAAGCTTTGGCGGCTCGCGGCACGCCACCAGCCTGACCTTCATCAGCCAGGCCGCCGCCGAGGCGGGGCTACCGGAGCAATTGGGCTTGAAGAAGAGAATCGCCGTGGTCAAGGGCTGTCGCGATGTGCAGAAGACCGACTTGATCCACAACGACTACCTGCCGAGCATCGACGTTGATCCACAGACGTACCAGGTCAAGGCCGATGGGGTGTTGCTGTGGTGTGAACCGGCAGAGGTGCTGCCGATGGCGCAGCGGTATTTTCTGTTTTGAATCGGTGTTCGCAAAGGAAATGGCTGCTATGCCGAAGGCGGCAGCCACTAACACTTCTGCTAGTTACCAGCGTTACAAAATACGGGTAAAACGGGAGACGTTGATTAATGTCGGCACTCAGCACAAGGGAAGGCCCGTCATGACCCGCTCTCGCCCTGATGATGTACATTCGCGCCAATCCCAAACCATTCTGCTGGCCGCGGATGACAAGCACTCCATCCTCGCTGAAGTTTCGGAGAGTCAGACCCGTTCTATCGCATATTCCGCTTACGGACAGCAGTCCACGCAACAGATGATTTCGACGAAGCTAGGCTTTAATGGTGAACTGCGGGAGGCGCGGCTGGGTTGGTATTTTTTGGGCAAGGGCTATCGCGTCTACAACCCGGTATTGATGCGCTTTCATAGCCCGGACAGTTTGAGCCCATTTGGGAAGGGTGGGTTGAATGCGTACATGTATTGCGTGGGAGATCCGGTGAATTTTTCGGATCCGACGGGGCATGTCGGGCAGGGCAGAAGGCTTGTTCTTCCATCTAGGTCCTCAAGCTTAGCTTCCCTTACCCGAAGTTCTAGAAGTACCACTGCTATTGTTTACACTCCTACCGGATCTCAGCCAGTGCGCACCGAACCTACAATCATCGCGCCCCCTCCCCCAACCACACAGACTCAACCAACCACCAATGTTACCCGACGTGTTAGGGAAATTCCTCCGCCACCACGCCCACTAAAATCAACGCCCCGCTTTAATGACTCGGGCGGACAGGTAAGTCTCATCAGCCCCGATGAGAGATCAATGGAGTTAATCTGGGACAACGGCCCCGTTAAAGATGGACGTATTCCTGTTCCCCCTCCAAGCGCGTGGGGAAATAATGCCGAGCATGAGTATCACGTGAAATACGACCCTTCAGGTAACCCTATACAGATCACCAGAACTTTAAAGGTCCTGATGCCGCTGCCTGAACAGAACAGCAACATCCGAAACACAAGCTAAGTTATCAACGCTTAAATGACGGCGACCAATGGTCGCCATCGCCGATACATAGGGCTGGATTGATGTGCCGATACACCTAGTCGATCACCAACCGCCCCAACCGCTGCTTGAGCATGCGGTTTTCGCTGCGCAGTTGTTGCACTTCCTCCAGCAGGTCCAGCGCCAGGGCGACGCCTTCCCATTCCAGCTCCAGCTCGCGGCGCAACTTGGCCGCGCGGCGGGCCAGGACCAGTTCGTAGTCAGTGAAACGCCAATCCGCCGGAGCCGCGCCATGGGGTTCGAGGATGCCGTGGGCGACGATTTCGATGACGTGGACATCCTGCAACGCGGCGGCCTCGCAGAACTCCGTCAGGGTCAGTTCAATGATCGGGTTGTTCATGGTCTGCTTCTCCCAATGCGTAACTGTCGAGTCTAGCCGTGACTGCCCTTGTGGACACAAACACCTGTGGCGAGGGGATTTATCCCCGCTGGGCTGCGTAGCAGCCCCAAGACTCACCGCCTCGGTATGTCAGGCTGATTGCGCTCAGCCTTTTTGGGGCTGCTTTGCAGCCCAACGGGGATAAATCCCCTCGCCACGGTTTCTTGCCTGGCCAATCAAATGAATGCCTCAGCAACCAGCAACCAGCAACCAGCAACCATCAGAAATTCTCCCGCGGATCGAACGCGGCTTTCTTCGCCAGTTCTGCCCACAGTGCCTTGACCGCCTCATCGTTGGCCTTGGGCATCACGGCCTTGAGCTGCACGAACAGATAACCGCGCTCGCCGGCCTTGTTGCGCAGGCCATGGCCCTTGGCGCGCATGCGCTGGCCGTTCTGGCTGCCGGCCGGGACCTTGAGGTTGATCTTGCCGGTGAGGGTCGGCACCGCCACTTCGGTGCCCAGGGCCAATTCCCACGGGGCCAGCGGCAAGGTGATGATCAGGTCCTGGCCTTCGACGTCGAACTTGGGGTGCGGCGCGAAGCGAATGGTCAGGTACAGGTCACCATTGGCACCGCCACCGATACCCGGCGCGCCCTGGCCCTTGAGGCGGATGCGTTCGCCGTCCGTCACACCGGCCGGGATCTTTACGTTCAGGCTTTTGCTGGTGTTGCTCACATGCTGGCCGGCTGCGTTGTACTGCGGCACCTGGAAGCTGACTTTCTTCGACTCGCTCGACAGGGTCTCTTCCAGGAAGATCGGCAATTCCATTTCCACGTCTTGCCCTCGACGGCCGGCGCTGCGACCTGACTGTCCACCACCGAAACCCGGTCCGCGATTACCGAAAATAGAACTGAAGAAGTCCGAAAAGTCGCCGGTGTCCTGGCCACCGCCAAAACCGCCACGACTTTGCCAACCCGGCGGGCCCTGGAACGGCTGGCCGTGCTGGCCATAACGGCGCAGGTCGTCGTACTCGGCGCGCTTGTCGGCGCTCTTCAGCGCTTCATAGGCTTCGGAGACGTCCTTGAACTTGGTCTCGGCGTCTTTTTCCTTACTGACATCCGGGTGGTACTTGCGCGCCAATTTGCGATAGGCGGCCTTGATCGTGGCGTCGTCGGCCGTCGGCTCCACACCCAGGATCTTGTAATAGTCTTTGAAGTCCATTGAAGGATCACCATCCATTATCGAATCGCACCACCACCCTCAGCATGCTCGTGATACAAGTCCTGGGGTTTGACCGATCTCAAGGTTTGTGACCGGGCGGTGCAGCAGAAGTTTATCGGCAGTCGGTGGCGGTTCTTGTGCCCGCCCTGTGGCTGCCAGGCTCATGCCAGCAAGTTTGGGGGTGTCGGGGCGTCTTTCAAGGCCAACGATTGCGAATTAGCAGATAACCGGCCTTCGAATCCGGGCCGCACTGACATACACTGCGCGGCCGTTTTTTCAACTGGAACCCGAAAGACATGAAAAACGCATCCCCGGCCCGTGCCTGCGGCATCGACTTTGGCACGTCCAACTCCACCGTCGGCTGGCTGCGCCCCGGCATGGAAACGTTGATCGCGCTGGAGGACGACAAGATCACCCTGCCTTCGGTGGTCTTTTTCAATCTCGAGGAACGCCGCCCGGTGTATGGCCGCCTGGCCCTGCACGAATACCTGGAAGGCTACGAAGGCCGGCTGATGCGCTCGCTCAAGAGCCTGCTGGGCTCCAAGCTGATCAAGCACGACACCAGCGTGTTGGGCACGGCCATGCCGTTCAAGGATCTGCTGGGGCTGTTCATCGGCCAGTTGAAGAAACGCGCCGAGGCCACCGCCGGTCGGGAGTTCGAAGAAGTGGTGCTGGGTCGCCCGGTGTTTTTCGTCGACGACGATGAAATGGCCGACCAGGAAGCGGAAAACACCCTGGTGGACGTCGCCCGAGCCATCGGCTTCAAGGAGGTTTCATTCCAGTACGAGCCCATCGCCGCGGCCTTCGATTATGAATCGACCATCGAGAAAGAAGAGCTGGTGCTGATCGTCGACATCGGCGGCGGTACCTCGGACTTCTCCCTGGTGCGCCTGTCCCCCGAGCGCCGTACCCACGACAACCGCCACGCCGACATCCTTGCCACCGGTGGCGTGCACATCGGCGGGACCGATTTCGACAAGCAACTTTCGCTAGCCGGCCTGATGCCGCTGTTCGGCTACGGCAGCCGCATGAAGAGTGGCGCCTACATGCCCACCAGTCACCACATGAACCTGGCGACCTGGCACACCATCAACGCGGTGTACTCGCAAAAATCCACCCTCGCCCTGGGCAGCATGCGCTACGACATCGAAGACACCGGCGGCATCGACCGGTTGTTCAAACTGATCGAACAGCGCGCCGGGCACTGGCTGGCGATGGAAGTGGAAGAAACCAAGATCGAGCTGACCCACGCCGACCAGCGTCATTTGCTCCTGGACCGGATCGAGCCGGGCCTGAGCGTGGACCTGAGCCGGGCCTTGTTCGAGTCGGCCATCGACGGCTTGCTGGAGCGAGTGCGCGGCAGCGTCACGCAGTTGCTGGACGATGCCAACGTGCGGGTCGATCAGGTGGACACAGTGTTCTTCACCGGCGGTTCCAGCGGCATCCCGGCGCTGCGCAACAGCGTCTCGGCGATGCTGCCCCAGGCGCGGCATGTGGAAGGCAATATCTTCGGCAGCATTGGCAGCGGGTTGGCGATCGAGGCGATGAAGCGGTATGGGTGAGGAGCAGCTTCAAGCGGCAAGCGGCAAGTGAAAGCAGGTTGGCTTCTACTTGTAGCTTGCCGCTGAAAACTTGCCGCTGCTCCTAAACCATCCCCACCTGCTTCAACTCACTCTTGAGATACGCATAATAAATCGGTCCCGCCACCACCCCCGGCAGGCCGAACGCGGCTTCGAACACCAGCATCGCCATGAGCAACTCCCAGGACTTGGCGCTGATCTGCCCGCCGACAATGCGGGCGTTGAGGAAGTACTCGAGCTTGTGGATCACGATCAGGTAACCCAGCGCCGCCACCGCCACCCAGATCGACAGCGACAAGCCGACAATAGTGATCAGGGTGTTGGACATCAGGTTGCCGATGACCGGTAGCAGCCCCAGCAGGAAGGTCATCACGATCAGGGTCTTGGTCAGCGGTAGCTTGATGCCGAACAACGGCAGCACCACCGCCAGGAAAATCCCGGTGAAGAAGGTGTTGAGCAGGGAAATCTTGATCTGGGCGAAGACGATGTTGCGAAACGCCTTGACCAGCAGGTTCAGGCGATCGAACAGCGCCGCGGCCAGAGGCTTGCGCTTGGTCAGGTCGGGGATGCGCTGCAGGGCAACGATGGCCCCCAGCACCATGCCGATCAGCAGCGTCACGAACATGTGGGCCGCGTCCTTGCCCACCAGTTGCAGGTCGCTCAGGTGCTTGCTCACCCAGTCACCGATCGCCACCCGGAACTCGGCGGCGCTGGCCGGCAGGTAAGCGTCGATGAACGGCGGTAATTGCCCACGGGCACGGTCGACCACGGTCATGAACTTGTCCAGGGACGCGCCCGGGTTTTCCGCTTCATGCAACAGGAAACTGAAAGCGCCGGCGAAGATCAACGTCAGCACACTGACCACCAGCGTGCCCAGCAACGCCACCGCCAACCAGCGAGCACGGCGGCCTTCGATCAGTCGCTGCAACTGCGGGGTGAGCATGTTGACCAGTTCGAACACCAGCAACCCGGCCAGCAGGCTCGGCAACAGGCGCAGCGGCAGCACCAGCAACAGCCCACCAAAAATGATCACCCAACTGATCACCAACAACACATGACGCTGAGAAAACGTTGGCATACAGCCTCAGGACAAAACGGCGTGAAAGGATCGGCAGTCTGCCAGCCTTCCACTAGCAGCACTAGGGATTGTATCGGCCAACCTTCGTCGCAGTTCAGGGTTTTTTGCGGTGGATGTGCCGGCCCCATCGCGAGCAAGCTCGCTCCCACCCTGGACCGGGCAACACAGCCCCACCGTGGGAGCGCGCTTGCTCGCGATAGGGCTCATGGGTTCAACGCTTATTTTTTCTTCAGGCACTCACTCATGAACGCCTTGCGGGCATCACCTTTCAATGCCTGGGTGGTGGCCGTGGCATTGCAGGTTTTCATGCGTTCCTGCGGGGTGCTCGGTGCAGCCTTGAGGCAGGTGCTCATGAACGCCTTGCGCTCGTCACCCTTGAGCGCCTTGGCGGTGGCATCGGCGTTGCAGGTGGTCATCTTGGTCTGCTGCGCCGTCTCGGCGAAGCCCTGGGAACACAGTAGCAAACCGATCATCAACAGAGGGACACGCAGCATCTTCATGGTGGTTCTCCTGGCTGCCGCACGAGGGTGCGGCGATGAGGTGCAGTGTAGACAACGCCTGTTACACCTTCCCCAGGTTGACCCTCAGGGCCTGATCTAGCGCTTGCTCGCGATGAACGATAACGCGGTCCAACAGGCTACACCCCGGCAGCCTTCAACCGCTCGGCATGCTCGACAAACAACCGGATCGGCTCGGCCCCCTTGCCCACCAACCCCAGCGATTGATTGACGATATCGAAATGGTCCAGCGGATAGTCATCGCCGATGACCGTGCCCAGGTGAGAGCTGTAGCGTCCGACCATGCCATCGCATTGCCCCGCTTCCCTGACAAAGGTGCGGGCGAATAAACGGCAAGTGCGGTTGGTGCCGTCGAACAGATTGCGCCCTCTATCGGTCTTGCCTGGCTGCAAGGTGCCGGACCACGAGTAGTAACGCACGCCATTGACCTCTTCCGGTCCATTCCCGCCCCAGGTTTGCGGCAAGCCCTGTGGATAACGTTGGTTGAACAGCGCCACCCCGGCGGTGGTCAGGGAAGCATGGGACGCCTGTATATCCACCGGTAGCTTCGGCCCGCGATAGCCGGTTTCCAGCAGGCTCATCAGGGTGTTGATCAGGCGCAGCACGGCACTGAGCACGCGCCCCTTGGCACTGTCGGCGGGGTAGTGGGCTTGCAGGTAATCCGCCAGTTCGGAGCCGTGGTTGGTGCCGGCCACCGACGTGACCGACGCCACCAGGTCCGGCCGTTTGGCCGCCGCATAGCGGGCGGTAAGGCTGCCCTGGCTGTGGCCGATCAGGTTGACTTTCTGCGCACCGGTTTGCCGCAGGATCTCCTCGATCCGCGCCAGCAATTGCTCGCCGCGCACCTCGGAAGAATGCAGCGGCGAAACCTTCACCGCCACGACCACTGCCCCGCCGCGACGCAGCGCCGAGACGATCCCATACCAGTACGAATACAACACCAGGCGTATGAACCCGAGCATGCCCGGGACCAGTACCAGCGGATAACGAGTGGCGCAGCGTTGCGACATGGCGACATCCTTGTGATCAAGAGGGGTCAGCATCGGTACTGATGATGACCAGTCTATGACATCCAGATGAATCCGTGGCGAGGGCGCTTGCTCCCGTTGGGCTGCGCAACAGCCCTTCTCAGAAGGACCGCGCCAAGGCCAGCAAACGCTCCTCGGCCTCGGCGCAGGACAACGCAAAGCTGCGCTCGGCCGACTCCTCGCCTTCTGCCGCCACCACCGTCACATCGGTAATGCCGATAAACCCCAGGACGGTGCGCAACAGCGTGTCGGCGTGGTTCATGCTCTCCAACGGGCCGCCAGGCCCGAAACCGAAATCGCCGCGACTGGTCACGATCAGCGCCTTCTTGCCCAGCAACAGCGGCTCGTAGTGCGACACGCCATTATCCAGGCTGTGGTTGAACGTCAGCCCGATGCGCACGATCTGGTCGATCCAGGCCTTCACGCCGCCGGGCACGCTGAAGTTGTGCATGGGCGCGGAGATCACCAGTCGGTCATGGGCTTGCAACTCCTCGACCAAGGCATCGCTCAGGGCCAGGTCCGCTTGCATGATCAACGGACGGGCCTGGGGCTCGGGGTAGAACGCCGCGGCGATGAACGCTTCGTTGACCGGCGCAATCACCGTCCGTCCAACTTCTCGACGGGTCAATTGCGATTGTGGATGGGCGGCCTGCCACGCCGACACAAAGACCTCGGCCAAGCGCCGGGAATGAGAGCGCTCGCCACGGGGACTGCCATGCACCACAAGAATATTACTCATCTGAATCTCCTTTTATGCGGCTACAATCAACACTGCTTATGCCTTGCAGCTTGAAGCTCGTTGCCGCTGACAGACAAATGAGCGTTAGTTCATCTGGATGAGTTAGTTTCATCCATTGCATTTCAGGAGAATCAGGATGTTCGCCAACCTGCCGCTCAACGCCCTGCGCGCCTTCGAGGCTGCCGCGCGGCTGCTCAGTTTCAAGGCGGCTGCGGCGGAGCTGTCGGTGACGCCTACGGCGGTCTCCCATCAGATTCGATCCCTGGAGAGCTGGCTGGGGCTGGCGCTGTTCGAACGCCTGCCACGCCAGGTACGCCTCACCGACGGCGGGCAACGCTTGTTCCACAGCCTGCACGGGGCGTTGCTGGAAGTGGCACAAAGCGTCGACACCCTGCGCCCGCAACGCAGCACCAGCCACCTGACACTGTCCACCACCGCAGCATTTGCCGCCCTGTGGCTGGTGCCTCGCCTGGGGCGTTTTTATGCGCGTCACCCGAACATCAACGTGCGCCTGGACACCCACTGCGAAGTGATCGACCTGCACCAGGACGCCAGCGTCGACCTGGTGGTGCGCTACAGCTTGGACGCCTACCCGAACCTGTACGGCATGTGCCTGTTCGATGAAAGCTTCGGGGTCTATGGCTCGCCTGAACAGGTGGCCCTGGCGGCACGGCAGGTGCCGACGCTGATCAGCGTGCATTGGCACAATTCCAAGCTGTACGCCCACGGTTGGGATGCCTGGTGCGCCCAGGCCGGGGAAACCTGGCTTACCCGGCAGCCGTGCATGCGCGCGTACGACGAGGAGCATTACGCCTTGCAAGCGGCGATCGCCGGGCAGGGCCTGGTGCTGGCGAGCAATATCCTGGCTTCCGAAAGCATCGCCAGTGGCTTGCTGGTGGGTTATCGCCCGGACGTCCAGGTCAATGGTGCTGGCTATAGCGCCCTGTGCGTCCCGGGCCGCGAACGCCATCCCCCGGTGCGGGCGTTCTTCCAGTGGCTAGGGGAGGAAGCACGGCTGTCCGGCTATGCGCTGAAAAACTCGGTAAAACTTTTTCAGGACCGTGTCACTCAGACTTAGAGTGATCGCGCCATCAGAGCGTGACGCTCCCACCGGATCAGCCTCCAGGAGAACGAGATGAGCGACATGCACTTATCCGATGTAACGACCCTGCGCGAACGTGCACGGCAGAACGTGCAGAACGGCGCAGTGACCGAAGGTTACGGCGCCGATCGGCAGGAAGTTGTCCGCCTGCTCAACGAAGCGCTGGCCACCGAACTGGTGTGCGTGCTGCGCTATAAGCGCCACTACTTCATGGCCACCGGCCTCAAGGCCAGCGTGGCGGCCAGTGAATTCCTCGAGCACGCGAACCAGGAAGCCGAACACGCCGACAAACTCGCCGAGCGAATCGTGCAGTTGGGCGGCGAGCCGGAGTTCAACCCCGACCTGTTGACCCGCAATTCCCACGCCCAGTACGTGGCGGGCAACACCCTCAAGGAAATGGTGTACGAGGACCTGGTGGCGGAACGGATCGCCATCGACAGCTATCGGGAAATCATCCAGTACATCGGCGAAAAAGACCCGACCACCCGGCGCATCTTCGAAGACATCCTGGCCCAGGAAGAAGAGCATGCCGATGACATGGCCGATATCCTGGCCGACCTCTGATACTGATACCGCTATCGCGAGCAAGCTCGCTCCCACATGGAATCGCATCTCCCTGTGGGCGCGAGCTTGCTCGCGATGAGGCCCGTCGCCTCACCGCAAGCCTGGCTTATCGGGTGGGCTTGACCGTCACCGGCGCCTTGCCCGCCTTCATCTGCTCCAGCAGCGGTGCGCACTGGTTCGGCTCACCGCCGCTGGGCGCTACCAGCGCGAGCAAGCCGGCGGCCGGTGCAGCGATCACACCCAACGCCACCATCCCGGCGCCGCGCAGCATCAGCGGCACCGCCTTGACCCCGGCGGCGGGCTTGGCGAACGGACCCCGGACGTACAACGGCGAGCGCAGGGAAATCAGGCGCCAGCCCTTGGACTCGGGGGTGATGGTCAGGTCCAGCTGTTCATTCGCCATGTTCGCCGTGCCGTCGATGTAGATGATCGCGTTCTCGGTGTCGAACACGAACAGACGCGTGGTTGCCAGGCCCGTCTTGATGTCGAAGTCCGCCGCTGCGCAGTTGATCTTCACTTCCTTGTCGCCAAAGATTTTCCCCACCACGTAGTTGCCGACGTTCAGCCCCGCCAGCTCCATCAGCTCACGACTGATAGCGCCATCGTTGATGAGCATTTTCAGCGTGCCGTTGGAAGTGCCCAGCAACGCCGCCACCGAATTGCCGCGCCCGGTGATATCGGCATCGCCGTTCAATTCGCCGAAACTGGTTTTCATCGGCTCAAAACCCGGGAACAGCTGCTTGAGTTTGAAGCCGCGCGCCGTCAACTTCGCCTGGCCTTCAAGGGGCTGGGCATGGCCATTGAGGCGGATCTGCGCATCGAGGCGACCACCGGCCACACCGAAGCGCAGGGGCTCGAGGCTCAACTGCCCATCGTTGAGCACCAGATGGGTATACAGGTCGGTGAATGGCAACTGCTCGCTATGGACAATGCGCTTGCCGGTGAACTCCACATCGGCGTCCATCACGTTCCAACGCTCGGTGCGAAACTCTTCCACGGGCAAGATCTTATCGGCTGGCTGCTTGCTGGCACCGCCACGGGCCTTTTGCTCGGAATTGGAGTCAGCACCGATCAGCGGCGCCAGGTCGCTGAACAGCAATTGGTTGGAGACCAGCGCGCCACTG
Source organism: Pseudomonas sp. NFACC46-3 (assembly GCF_900114515.1). NCBI lineage: Bacteria > Pseudomonadati > Pseudomonadota > Gammaproteobacteria > Pseudomonadales > Pseudomonadaceae > Pseudomonas > Pseudomonas sp. NFACC46-3. The sequence continues at coordinate 80,475 of NZ_FOTH01000017.1, read as the reverse complement.
AGTTTCGGCCGGGGCTGACTGGCGACATAAGCCAGGTCGCCATGGATATCGCTGTCGCCGATCTTGCCGTTGAACGCCTCGTAGCGGAACAGCGCCCCACCCGGCTCATGCAGCTTGGCAATCAAGCGGCCATCGGTGGCGTAAGGCGGCGAATCCGGCAGGGTCACGCCGGTCAGCGGGTAGAGATGAGCCAGGCTGTTGCCGGCCAGTTTCAGGCGCAAGTCCAGGGCCCCGAGATTCATCGGGTCGGTGAGGGTGCCGGCCAGTTCGACGCGGGTCTCGGCGATCTTCGCCTGGGCCTGGAGCGGAAAGGGTCGTGAGGCATCCTGCAATGCCAGCAAACCACCGACCTTGCCGGAGCCGGCCAGGTTCTGCCCGTGATACTGCCCGTTGACCTTGAAGGCGAACGCATAGTCCTGCGGTTTCGCGCCCTGGTCCTGAGCCTTTTTGGCGGCCTTATCACCGACGATATCGCTGAACGGGATGGGTTTGCCCAACGGGTCGATCAACAGGTCGAGCCGGGTCTTGAGCGTCTGGTCGTCAAGGGTGACGTGGCCCTTGTCGAAGCCGATGGCGCCGATGTCCACCACCCAGCTGGACGGCTCGGCGTCCGGGTCTTTCGGATCGAATTGGAAGGTCCAGTTGGCGCGTCCGTCAGCCAGACGCTGCAGGTTGGCATTGGGCTCCGTCAGGTCGATGCGCGGTATCGCCACCCGCCGGGCCAGCAAGGCCAAGGGGGACACGCGCAACTCGACACGCTTGAGCGTGACCATTTGCGGGGTTTTCGACCAGTCAGGGTTGCCCAGGCTCAAATCCTCGGCCACCACATGGGGCCAGGGCAGCCAGGCACGCCAGCCCCCTTCCTCTGGCTCACGCTGCCAGGCTACCGCCAGATTGCCGTTGATGGCGAAGGGACGATGCAACTCCTCGGAAACCTTGGCATTGAGCGTGGGCTTGATGCGGTTCCAGTCGAAGAAGGCGATGACCAGGACCAGCACGGCCAGCAGGACAACAAGGCTGGCAAAGCTCCAGGCGAGGATTTTCGAGGTGCGCGTCATGCACAAGGCTCCTGATGACAAGTCAGCGTCCGCAACCGCGACGCCGCTGGGAACACGACCTTGCAGTCGGTTCGTTATGAAGGGTTGGACTGGTAAAGCGGCCCACAGGTGCCGATGAACGGCACAAAAAAATGCAATATTCCTGACCGATCAGCCAACAAACTGTTACCGCCCTCGCACATTTACGAGGCAGTAGTGGGTACAAAATACCCACCTCGGTGCAAAACGGCACCTCGGAAACGCCCGTTCTAGAGCCTTCGCGCAGAACAATCAATTCCGTTGATTATTACCATTGTCTTTATGAACTTTTATATCGACTTATCGAGAGTAGCATTGCCCTCGTACCCACTTTATCGCCCCCCCAAGGAGCAACGATCATGAAACGCCAATTACTGATGAGCCTGTCCCTTTCACTGCTGGCCTCCACTGCCTTCGCACTGCCAGCTTCCGAACAAGCCACGCCACAGGTCAAGGACAGCCACTCTGTCTACAGCCAGACGGTTGCCGAAGGTGGCCGTGATCGCCTGGAACAAAAAGGTCTGGTTGAAGACGGTTATGACCGCACCAAGCAAAGCGAGACCTTGGCTGAAGACGGTTACGACCGCACCAAGCAGAGTGAGACCTTGGCTGAAGACGGCTCTTCCCGCACCAAGCTGGGTGAGACCCTCGCCGAAGACGGCTCTTCCCGCACCAAGCTGGGTGAGACCCTCGCCGAAGGCGGTGGTGACCGCGTGATCGAACGCAACGGCACAGTGAGCTGAGCCCATGGTGGCCCAGAAAAAAGCCCGATTCCTGCAATCGGGCTTTTGACTTTTCAAACCCCTCGTTTTCCCCGCCCGATCCCCCTCTACCGTTCGACGTCGACAAAGCCGATTTGCTAGAGTGCGTCGCTCCCGTGAATCAGAAGCCAGCCTTGCGATGCTGCCCCGCGCCGAACAGAAACAACAGACCCGAATTGCCCTGATGGACGCAGCCCGCCGTTTGATGGAGTGTGGCCGGGGGTTCGGCAGCCTGAGCCTGCGGGAAGTCGCCCGGACAGCCGGCATCGTCCCCACCGGGTTCTACCGGCACTTCGACGACATGGACCAACTGGGCCTGGTACTGGTCAGCGAAGTCGGCCAGACCTTCCGCGAAACCATCCGCCTGGTACGCCACAACGAATTCGTCATGGGCGGCATTATCGACGCGTCAGTGCGGATCTTTCTCGATGTGGTGCAGGCCAACCGATCGCAGTTCCTGTTCCTGGCCCGCGAGCAATACGGCGGTTCCCTGCCGGTGCGCCAGGCCATCGCCCAACTGCGCGAAGACATCAGCTCGGACCTGGCAGCCGACCTGGCCTTGATGCCCAAGTTGCAGCACCTGGACCTTGCCGCCCTGGGCGTGATGGCCGACCTCATCGTCAAGAGCGTATTCGCCACCCTGCCGGACATCATCGACCCACCCGCCCAAGCCCTCCCCGAACATCTCACGCCCCAGGCGAAGATTACCCAGCAACTGCGGTTCATCTTCATTGGCCTCAAGCATTGGCAAGGGTTGGGCAGTACCGAATAACCCGATGTACCCACTGTGGGAGCTTGCTCGCGATAGCGGAGTCTCAGCCCCCTGATTGCTCACCTGACACACCGCCTCCCGAAGAACCGCCTGGGAGATGTGGCCATCTCTGTAGGAACTGCCGACCGCTGTGACCTTTCGGGGCTTTTCCCTGCCAAACCCTCGGACATTTCCTTCAACACGCAGGGCTGCTCATGAACTAGGCAGCAATTTCGAGCGCCGCTAACCTTTGTTCGTCATCGCAAAAAACGGTGACACGGACGTGCAAGTCCGATCTAGGAACGCATTCGTTATGGCTATTCGCCGAGCATTTTTCTATGCTCGCCGACTGTTATGGCGGCTGCGCGTGGGAGACCTTCGGGTCTGCCGGGTTCCTGGACCGGTCTTGCACACCTACGTACAGCTGCCACCCATTTTTCGACGTGCAATCGGAGGGTGTCGGCTCCACTTCCAGGAATTTTCACTATGTTCAAAGCAACTCCGAATCCCCCGCAAAGCGGCCACAAATCCCGCGTCGAAGCACAGGAAGAAAAAAAGCTCGAAGACGCCGCCACCCGCGCCCTCGACTACTACCTCAAGCCCAAGCCCGCCTCACCGCCCGAACCTGACAAAAACCAACTCTTCATCGTGTCCCCCCACATCGACACCGAAACCCTGCTCGCCAACGCCTCCGAAGACCTGCTTTCCATCAGCACCATCGCCGCCGACCTGGCTGACGACGTCGACGACTCACGCCGCTGCGTCGCCCTGGCGATCAGTCGCATGGCCGATGGGGTGCAGTTGTTGGTTGAGCGGGCGTTGGATCATCTGGAAACCAAGGAGATGGCGGCGCCTGGTGCCAAGGGATAGCGCTTTGTTTTGATGCAAGCTGAGCCGACGCCTTCGCGAGCAAGCCCGCTCCCACAGGTTCTTTTTGTGTCAGCCGCAAAATGGTGCGCGCCATCGCGTCGCGCACCAACATGGCACGCAATCCGCCCCATCCTGAAACGCCATCCCAGCTATTTCCTACACCTCATTCGGTTGGCAAGCCCCTTGCTCTAAACACAGCACTGTTCATTGCTGGAAGCACTCCGATGCTGGTGATTCATCGCAGAATCGACACTCAACCGCGCTGGGACGCCGAGCTGCACCTGACCTTTGACGCCCGTAGCAAAAGCCGCCTGCGCTGTTTCAGTGCCGAGGGTGAAGACGTGGGGTTGTTCCTGGAACGAGGCCAACCGCCGCTGTACGACGGCGAATGCCTGCAAGCTGAAGACGGGCGCATCGTGCGCGTTTGCGCCCGCGCCGAACAATTGCTGCATGTCACCTGCGCCAACGCCTTCGAACTGACCCGCGCCGCCTACCATCTGGGCAATCGCCATGTCGCCCTGCAAGTGGGCGATGGCTGGTTGCGCCTGCTGGACGACTACGTGCTCAAGGCGATGCTCGAACAACTGGGCGCCCGCGCCGAATCCATCGAAGCCCCGTTCCAGCCGGAACACGGCGCCTATGGCGGCGGTCACCATCACTCCCGGCACGGCGACGAAGATTTCAACTACGCGCCGCGCCTGCATCAGTTCGGCGTGCGCACATGAACCCGGCCTGGGCGCTGCTGCGTCTGGCCAGCCCGCAACTGCCGATTGGTGGCTACAGCTATTCCCAGGGGCTGGAGATGGCGGTGGACAACGGCCAGGTGAAAAACCCTGACGACGCCCGTCGCTGGATCAGCGATCAACTGCTGCTGAACCTGGCGCGTTTCGAAGCGCCCTTGCTGCTGGCGCACTGCACCGCAGCCGCCGCTGACGATTGGGACGCGCTGCTGCAACGTTGCGAAGAACACCGCGCCAGCCGGGAAACCCGCGAGCTGTATCAGGAGAGCCGGCAGATGGGCTACTCGTTGCAGCAATTGCTCGCGGGCCTGCCGGAACTCGACCGCGCCGCGCGAGACTTTCTCGAACAGCGCAGCGAGCCGCACCTGGCCTTGTGCTGGGCCCTGGCCGCCCGCGCCTGGCAGATAGCCCCCCAGGACGCCCTCGCCGCCTGGCTGTGGAGCTGGCTGGAAAACCAACTGGCGGTGCTGATGAAAACCCTGCCCCTGGGCCAGCAAGCGGCCCAGCGCCTGACCAGCGAGCTGCTGCCGCTGCTGCAACAGGCCCAGCGCGACGCCTCGAACATCGACCCCGATCATTACGGCAGCGCCGCATTTGGCCTGTCCCTGGCGTGCATGGCCCATGAGCGCCAGTACAGCCGTCTGTTCCGTTCCTAGGAGACACTCATGAATACACAACCTCTGCGCGTCGGTATCGGCGGCCCGGTAGGTTCCGGCAAGACCGCCCTGACCCTGGCCCTGTGCCTGGCTCTACGTGAACGCTACAACCTGGCGGTGGTCACCAACGACATCTACACCCGCGAAGACGCCGACTTCCTGGTGCGCAACGAGGCCCTGGCGCCGGAGCGGATCATCGGCGTGGAAACCGGCGGTTGCCCGCACACGGCGATTCGCGAAGACGCGTCGATCAACCTGGAGGCGGTGGACCAGTTGAACCGGCGCTTCCCGGGCCTGGACCTGATCCTGGTGGAGTCAGGCGGCGACAACCTGTCGGCGACCTTCAGCCCGGAATTGTCGGACCTGACCATCTATGTGATCGACGTCTCGGCCGGTGACAAGTTGCCGCGCAAGGGCGGGCCGGGCATCTGCAAATCAGACCTGCTGGTGATCAATAAAATCGACCTGGCACCGCTGGTGGGTGCGTCCCTGGAAATGATGGACAGCGACACCCGGCGGATGCGCAACGGCAAGCCCTTCGTGTTCAGCAATCAGAAGACCGGCCAGGGCCTGGACGACATCATTGCCTTCATCGAGCGCCAGGGTCTGCTGACCGCCGCCTGATCTTTCCGACTGACCACAAGGAAGCTTATCCATGAACTTCAAACGCATCCTCGGCCCCCTTGCCCTGCTGCTGACCCCAGCCTTGGCCTTCGCCCATCCCGGCCATGGCGACAATGGCCTGATCGCCGGCCTCGGCCACCCCATCGCTGGGCTCGACCATTTGCTGGCGATGCTGGCGGTGGGCTTGTGGGCCGCGCAACAACAAGGCGCCGCGCGCTGGGCGCTGCCCTGCACTTTCGTCGGTACAATGCTGCTCGGTGGCCTGCTGGGCTTTGAAGGCCTGGATCTGCCAGCGCTGGAAAGCGGGATCGCCGCCTCGGTGCTCGCCCTGGGCCTAGCGGTGGCACTGGCGGTGCGTCCACCATTGAGCCTGGCAGTCGGTGCGACGGCACTGTTCGCGCTGTTCCATGGCGTGGCCCATGGCTTGGAACTGCCGGACATGTCGAGCCCGTGGGCCTATGCGGTGGGCTTCGTCGCAGCGACGGCGGCGTTGCATGGCGCCGGGTTTGCCCTGGTGCGGGTGTTGCCGCGAGCGGCGGCGCCGTTGGTTCGATTGGCTGGGGCGGCTTCGGCGGCGACTGGGTTTTGGTTGCTGGCGGGCTGATTCTTTAGCGCCTGCCTGGCCGCTATCGCGAGCAAGCTCGCTCCCACAGCTTGATCGGGCCTCCACACTTTGATCGGTGTACACCGGCCCCTGTGGGAGCGAGCTTGCTCGCGATGACGGACTTACAAGCACCATCTCTCTGGAGTCGGTCACTCTGCTACCATGTCGCGCAATCGCCCCCAGCCGTGACGACCTCCGCCGATGCCTGATGCTTCCCGCCCCGCTCCCCAGCCTGAATTGACCGCCCTGTTCGCAACGGTGCGTCAGCATTTTCACGACGTGATCGTGCCGATGTGGCAAGGCCCGGGCTGGAATGCCGAACTGGCGTTGCCCTATGAATCCCTTGATGCCGAGCATGTGCCGCTGCCACCCCAGCGCTACCGCGCCATGGCCTGTGCGCGGCAGTTGTATGTGTTCGCCAATCTGATCGGCGAAGTGCCCCAGGCCGAGGAGCGGGCCAGTGCACTGTTCCGCTCGCTGCAGCGTCATTTCCACGATGCCGAGCATGGCGGCTGGTTCTACAGCATCGACCCGCAAGGCGCGCCGCTGGACACCGGCAAAGACCTCTACACCCACGCCTTTATCCTGTTCGCCTGCGCCCATTACTGGGGCAAGGTCCGCGAACCGCTGGTGGAGTCGGTACTCAACGCGTGCCTGGAGGTCATTGCCCGGCGCTTTGCCAGCGCAGACGGCCTCTACGAAGCCAGCCTAAAGCGCGACTGGTCAACGACCGGATCCGGCCCGTTGCAAAACCCCTTGATGCATCTGGCCGAAGCGTTCCTCGCGACCTTGTCGGTTCGCGAAGACGCCAACGTCCGCCAGGCGCTGCTGAGCCTTTGCGACGGGATGTCCAAGCATTTCATCGAGCCGCAGCAACGCGTGATGATGGAGAAGCCGCTCAGAGCTGTGGATAACTGGTTCGAACCGGGGCACCAGTTCGAATGGTATTTCCTGCTGGCGTCCTCACCCCTGCTGCGTGACGGCAAGCTGCACGCGGCCCTGGAGCACAGCTTCGGCCATACCGAACAACGCGGCGTCGCCCCGGACTCCGGCGCTGTGTGTGCAACGCTGGCCTTGGGATCCCAGGCAGGCCCGCGCGATGCCACCCAACGCATCTGGGCCCAGGCGGAATACTTGCGGGCACTCACCTTGCGCCCGGGCAGCCAGGGGCTGCTGCTGCGTCAATTGCGGGCGCTGCAGCAGCATTTCCTGCATGCCAAGGGCTGGAACGAATGCCTGGACGCCGACGGCATCGTCAGCCGCCGGGACATGCCGTCCACTACGCCGTATCACCTGCTGACCTGCTATCGCGGGCTGGCCGACTACCTGGCATAACGCTGCTGTGGCTGCTGTGGCTGCTGTGACTCCTGTAGCTTTTGTGGCGAGGGAGCTTGCTCCCGCTGGGCTGCGTAGCGGCCCCAAAAGCTGGCGGCTGCTTCGCAGCCGAACGGGAGCAAGCTCCCTCGCCACAGATGTCCACCATCAAGTCTTGTTGCGCTCAATGGCAAACCCGGCCCAGGTCTGGCTCACCGGCATCAGCTCCAGGCTGTTGATGTTGATATGCGCTGGCGCATTGAGCACCCAGAAAATCGTATCGGCGATGTCCTGTGGCTGGATCGGCTCCGCGCCGGCGTAGGTCGCGTTGTAGCGTTCCTGGTCGCCACCGAAGCGCACCAGGGAGAACTCGCTCTCGCACAGGCCCGGCTCAATATTGCTCACCCGCACGCCCGTGCCTTGCAGGTCGCAACGCAGGTTCAGGGAGAACTGTTTGACGAACGCCTTGCTCGCGCCATACACATGGCTGCCCGGGTACGGGTAGTTGCCGGCGATGGAACCCAGGTTGACGATCCCGGCCCCACGACCGTGGGCGATCAGGCGCGGCAACAACAGGCGAGTACTGTAGATCAGCCCTTTCACATTGGTGTCGACCATGGTGTCCCAGTCATCAAGGTCGCACTTGGGTGCAGGGTCAACGCCCAGGGCCAGTCCGGCGTTGTTGATCAGCCCGCGCAATTTGGCGAAGGATGGCGGCAGGTTGGCGATGGCCTCTTCCATGGCCTTGCGATCACGCACATCCAATACCAGGCCATGGACTTCAGTCTGCTTCGACAGCTCGGCACAGAGGGCATTGAGGCGTTCTTCACGACGACCGGTCAGCACCAGTTTCCAACCGGCCTCGGCAAAACGACGGGCACAGGCTTCACCAAAACCGGACGTCGCGCCGGTAATAAACAGCGTGTCAGACATCGTGTTCTCCTTGTTTGAACTTCAACAGCCATTGAATGGAAATCGGCCCACAGCATGCCCGCCCTGGCACGGTAGGGGCAAGGCTTGCACACGGCTTTTGCCCAACGACTGCTCATAAAACAACCAATCAATGCCAGGCCTTGTCGAACAAGGGCCGCAGCCGGTTGCCCGCATCTTATCCACAGGCACGTCCACAGTAATCGGGGGCAAGTGCAAAACCCGCAAGCCGCTGTGCATAAGGCTTTGCGGGGTGTTTGGAAATTTTTTTCGCTTGACCCTGCAAGTGAGGTTGTGCAGCGCAAGTTATCTGCTATAAGCCAATGCGAGATGGGCGATGGCTCCAAGCCAGTAACGACGCTGCTCAGCGCCGTCTTTCCAGAGTTTAACCACAGACTTATCCACAGGCTTGCCCAGCGACTTTCAAGCCCATTGCAGCGGTCACAAAAGTGTTGACAACAGCCATTCCCGCTTGACTGAAAACGCCTGATCAAAAAACGATCACAGCCCTGCAAGCCACGTATTCAAAGGCTTTCAGCCAGCTACTCCCACGTTACCCACAGCCAGTTCCACAGCAAACGGGGACAAGTCAAAACCGTGGCAAAACAACTATTTGCGGCGACTTTATGTCGCGGCTTCGCAAGGACTCAGGATTGTTGTCCACAATTGTGAAAAACATACAAACCCCTGTCGGAGCAAGCTCGCTCCCACAGGGGGCAGTGGTGTTTTGCAGAGATAAAAAAACCGGCGATCACTCGCCGGTTTTTTCATTGCAACAACCGCCTCAATGACCGCCCAGGTACGCGTTACGCACCTCTTCGTTGGCGAGCAATTCCTTGCCGGTGCCGGTCAGGCGAATTTCACCGTTGACCATCACATAGGCCCGGTCCGACAGCTTGAGGGCGTGGTTGGCGTTCTGCTCCACCAGGAAGATGGTCATCCCCGTGGATGCCAGCTCACGCAGGGTGGCGAAGATCTGCTTCACCACAATGGGTGCCAGCCCCAGGCTCGGCTCATCGAGCAGCAACAACTTTGGCCGGCTCATCAATGCCCGGGCGATGGCGAGCATTTGCTGCTCGCCGCCGGACATGGTCATGGCCCGCTGGTTGCGCCGCTCCTTGAGTCGCGGGAACAGCTCGAACATGCGTTGCATGTCTTCGCTGGCGTATTTGTCACCAATAGGAATGGTACCCATCAGCAGGTTTTCCTCGACGGTCATGTCGGGGAATACCCGCCGCCCTTCCGGCGACTGCGCGATGCCGTTGGACGCGATGTAGTGGGACGACTTGTGGGTGATGTCCACGCCTTGGTAAATGATCTGCCCACCGGCGGCACGCGGCTGGCCGAAGATCGACATCAAAAGCGTGGACTTGCCGGCCCCGTTGGAGCCGATCAGGCTCACGGTCTCGCCTTCGCCAATGTGCATCGAGACTTTCTTCAGGGCCTGGATCGGCCCGTAGAACACGTCCAATTCCTTGAGTTCGAGGATAGGTCCACTCATACCAGCTCCTCTTCGTCGGCACCCAGGTAGGCCGCGATCACCTTCGGATCGTTGCGAATCGCCTCGGGACCGCCCTCGGCGATCACGTTGCCGTGGTCCAGCACCACGATGTGATCGGAAATGCTCATTACCATGCCCATGTCGTGTTCGATCAGTACCACGGTCAGATCATGCTCGTCGCGCAGCAGCCGGATCATCGCGCTCAGCGCTTCGGTTTCCTGAGGGTTGAGGCCGGCGGCCGGTTCGTCGAGGCAGATGATCTGCGGGCGTGTGCACATGGCCCGGGCGATTTCCAGGCGCCGTTGCTGACCGTAGGAAAGCTCGCCCGCCAGACGGTTGGCGCAATCCACCAGGTCCACCACTTCCAGCCAATAGAACGCATGATCCAAGGCGTCGCTTTCGGCCTTGCGGTAGCCCTTGGTGTTGAGGATACCCGCCACCATGCTGCGGTTGACCCACATGTGCTGGGCCACCAGCAGGTTTTCCAGCACCGACATTTCCTTGAACAGGCGAATGTTCTGGAAAGTACGCGCCAGGCCGGCGCGGTTCACCAAGTGGGTGCCGCCGAACATCTTGTAGTACAGCCGGCTGGCGAAGGACTTCGGCGACACGAAATCAGTCGGGCGAAACGCCTCGCCCAACAGCTTGATGACGTTGGTTTGCTCGCCACGCACATTGAGCTCGATCTTGCCGCCCGAAGCCTTGTAGAAACCGGTCAGGCAGTTGAACACCGTGGTTTTGCCCGCGCCATTGGGACCGATCAGGGCAAAGATCGAGTTGCGTTTGACTTGCAGGCTGACATCGCTGAGGGCCTTGATGCCACCGAACTGCATCATCAGGTTTTCAACTTTGAGTACGACTTCGCTCATGGCGCAACCCCCTTGCGCGGCGTCACGCCGGTTCGGCTGATACGGATCAGGCCGCGAGGACGCCAGATCATCATCAACACCATCAGTACGCCGAACAGCAACACCCGGTATTCGGAGAAGCTGCGCAGCAGCTCCGGTGCCACGGTGAGCACGAATGCCGCGATCACCACGCCGACCGTCGAGCCCATGCCACCGAGCACCACGATGGCCAGGATCAGCGCCGATTCGAAGAAGGTGAACGAAGACGGGTTGACGAAGCCTTGGTAGCTGGCAAAGAACACCCCGGCCAGGCCAGCCGTGGACGCACCGATAGTGAACGCCGAGAGCTTGACCAGCACATGGTTCAGGCCCATGGAGCGGCAGGCGATTTCATCCTCGCGCAGGGCTTCCCAGGCACGACCGACCGGCATGCGGGTCAGGCGATGCTTGACGTAGAGCACCAGCAGTACCGTGATGAACAACACGATGTAGATGAACAGGAATTTGATGTTGGGGTTGTAGTCGATGCCGAAGAACTCATGGAATGGCACCCCGCCATCCTTCGCCCGCCTGCCGAACTCCAGGCCCAGGAAAGTCGGCGAAGGAACCGGCATGCCATTGGGCCCACCGGTGAACGACAGCCAGTTGTTGAGCACCAGGCGAATGATCTCGCCAAAGCCCAGGGTCACGATGGCCAGGTAGTCACCGTGCATTCGCAACACCGGGAATCCCAATATGCACCCCGCCATCGCCGCAGCGATGGCCGCCAGCGGCAGTACCGTCCAGAAGCCCAGCCCCAGGTATTGGTAGCCCAGCGCCAGGCCATAGGCGCCGATGGCGTAGAACGCCACATAGCCGAGGTCGAGCAGCCCCGCCAGGCCGACCACGATGTTCAGGCCCAGGCCCAACAGCACATAGATCAACCCGAGGATGACCACCGTGAGCACGTATTTGTTGGCGAAAAACGGAAACACGATGGCAATCACGATCAACGCCGGGATGATCCAGCGCAGGCGCGACTTGTAGTCCGGCGGCAGCACGTGCACGCCGGAGCCGGTGCTCTCGAAACCCTGGAGAATCTTCAGTCCCTTGGGGGTTTGCAGGAACAGGCTCAAGGCAAAGCGCCCGATCATCACGATCGCCACCAGCCAGCCGACGCGGGCCGGTTGCAAGTTGAAGCTGTAGCCGTCGAGCACCACGCCGACGATCGGCCCGAACACGATCAGCGAGATCAGGCCGGCCAGGATCGCGTCGATGACGCTCTGTTTGATATCAAGCGGTTTATTGGCAGCAGACATACTTATACCTTCGCCACGAGTGGGCGACCCAACAGGCCTTGGGGACGGAAAATCAGAATCAGCACCAGCAGCGAGAAACTGAACACGTCTTTGTAGTCGGAGTTGATCAGACCGGAGAACAGCGACTCGGAAATCCCGAGGATGATCCCGCCGAGCATGGCCCCAGGCAGGGAGCCGATGCCGCCGAGTACCGCCGCGGTGAACGCCTTGATGCCGATGATGAAGCCGGCATAGAAGTCGAATGTGCCGTAGTTCATGGTGATCAGCACGCCGGCCAGGGCTGCCATGGCCGCACCGATGATGAAGACGTAGGAGATCACCCGATCGGTGTTGATCCCCAGGATCGAGGCCATCTTGCGGTCTTGCTGGGTGGCGCGGCACATGCGCCCGAGCTTGGTGTACTTGATGATGTAGGTCAGCACCGCCATCCCGGCGAATGCGGCGATCAGGATGAAGATCTTGGTGTAGGTGAGCTGGACGAAACCGCTGCCGATGTCGAGGCGCATGGCGCCTTCAAGCAGCGTTGGGACACCCTGTTGACGGGCACCCTGGCTGATCTGTGCGTAGTTCTGCAGGATCAGCGAAATACCGATGGCACTGATCAGCGGTGCCAGCCGGGTCGAGTTGCGCAGGGGTTTATAGGCGACGCGTTCGATGACCCAGCCGTATACCCCGGTGACCACCACCGTGAACACGAGCGTGCCAAGGATCATGAGTGGAAAGGATTCGATACCGAAGTAAGCCAGCAGAGCCAGACTGATTGCCGCGAGGTAAGCGGAAATCATGTAAACCTCGCCGTGGGCGAAGTTGATCATGCCGATGATGCCGTAGACCATTGTGTAGCCGATGGCGATCAGACCATAGACCGACCCGAGGGTCAGGCCATTGATCAGTTGCTGCAGGAAAATACCATCCATAACGCAATCTCACGCAGTGAGAACCTGCACACCTTTGGGTGCGCGGTTCTTCTAAGGAAAATACAGATTAACGTCGGAGCAATGTCAGGCACGACCTGCACGCGCCCTTTGGAAACCGGGGTTTGCCCGGCCCCCAAAGGAGGCGTTGCCGGTCGCGTCAGCCCTTACTTCTGTTTTTCCAGCTGGTGGTATTTGCCGTCCTTGTCCCACTGATAGACCACGTAGTCGGAGACTTTCAAGTCGCCCTTGGTGTCCCATTCCTTCTTGCCCATCACGGTCTGGACGGGGTTGGCCTTGAGCCACTTGGCCGCGTCTTCGCCTTTATTGGACTTGGCGCCATTGAAACCGGCGGCCAGGGCCTGGACCGAAGCGTAGGCGTACAGGGTGTAGCCTTCAGGCTCGGTGCCATTCTTGCGGAACTCTTCAACCACGGCCTTGCTGTCTGGCAGCAGGCGCGGGTCGGCGCCAAAGGTCATGTACACACCATCGACGTATTGCGCGCCGCCGGCGGTGGTGACCAGTTCGTCGGTCACGATGCCATCGTCGGACATGAACTTCACGTCCTTGAGCCCTTGCTCACGCAACTGGCGAACCAACGGGCCGGCTTCCGGGTGCAGGCCACCGAAATAGACCACGTCGGCACCGGCCGCACGGATCTTGGTGACCACGGCGCTGAAGTCTTTCTCGCCGCGGGTCAGGCCTTCGTACAGCACTTCCTTCACGCCGCGCTTGGCCAGTTGTGCCTTGGTGGCATCCGCCAGGCCTTGGCCGTAGGTGTCCTTGTCGTGCAGCACGGCCACTTTCTTGCCCTTGAGCACGTCGACGATGTAGTCACCTGCCACGATGCCCTGCTGGTCGTCACGACCGCACATGCGGAACATGGCGCTCAGGCCGCGCTCGGTGACCTGGGGGTTGGTGGAGCCCGGGGTGATGGCGATGATGCCAGCTTCGTCGTAGACCTCGGAGGCCGGGATGGTGTTGGACGAGCAGAAGTGCCCGACCACGCCGATCACCTTGTCCTGGTCGACCAGGCGGTTGGCCACGGCCACGGCCTGCTTGGGTTCGCAGGCGTCGTCGCCCGCGACCAGTACGATTTTCTCGCCGTTGACGCCGCCAGCCTTGTTGATGGCATCGGCTGCCGCCTGGGCACCCTTCATGTACTGCTCGCCAAATGCAGCGTTGGCGCCTGTCATCGGCCCCGCCACACCAAATTTCACATCAGCTTGGGCAAACGCAGAAACACCCAGCGCAGCTGCCACTGCGAGGGCCAGGAAACCTTTCTTGTAAAACGTCTGGGACATGAGGTGGTGCTCCAAGGTTTTTTTTAGTTGGCACTGCGACTTCATTTCACTGAAAAGCTCAGAGCAAGGGCCGTGCCATCGGTTTTTTATTCTGAAAAAAGTCGCTGCTTTATTGTTATTTCGACTGTTTCGAGCCCTTTTTCATAGGGCGTGCAACCGTCTAAACCGCACGAGGTGCAACCTTTTATTTAAATGAGTGAAACCCTCTGTGAGCCATCATTGCAACCATCGCACGAAACAGCGTGCAACCGCTGTGTAACAACCCACGTCACCGAACTGCACACTGTCGGTGCACGATTGCTACAACCCGCACCATAACAGGCTAGACGCTACGCCGGAAAACGCGGGTTCCAGCAACAATTTTCAACACTCAAATGACGATCCGCAGGCACTGGCCCGCGTGATACAGCGAAAAGCCCGCTTCATACAGGCAACTGCGCAACCCCACCCCGGCCAATGGCTGCATGGGGGCGAACGGGATCGGCAGGGTCTGGGCGTTACCGTGACACAGGTAATCGGCGAACGCCTTGCCGACCACCGTGCCGGTAGTCACGCCCCGACCGTTGTAGCCGGTAACGGCCACCAGCCCGGGAGCCGGTTCGAACAGGCGCATCAAGTGATCGGGGGTAAAAGCAATGCAACCGGTCCAGGTGCACTCCCACTCCACCGACTTGAGGTAAGGAAAATAGTGCTGCTGCACCCGATCGGCCCAAGCCTTGAGGAACCAGGTCGGCTTGCGGTTGCCGTTGCCCAGGCTGCCCAGCAGCAAACGGCCGTCCTTGTCCCGGCGGATGCTGCTCAACACCTGGCGGGTATCCCACGAGCCCTGCCCGCCCGGCAGAATGCGTCGGGCGGCCTCGTCGGTCAGCGGGACCGAGGCGACCTGATAGTAATAACCGGGGAAGAAATTGCGCCGCAGCTCGGTCCAGTCGCCCTCGGTGTAGGCGTTGGAGGCGATCACCACCTGCTCGGCCAGCACCGCCCCCTGGGCAGTCTGCACCGACCAGCGCTGGCCTTGGCGTTCCAGGTGCGTCACCGGCGAGTGGTCGAACAACTGACCGCCAAGGTCGGTGGCGGCCTTGGCCAACCCGCTGGTGTAGGCCATCGGGTTGAGCGTACCGGCACGACGGTCGAGCAGCGCCGCGGCGATTTTCGACGTGCCGGTGGCATCGACACAGGCCTGGCCGGTGAGCAATTCCACCGGGGCACCGCGGCGCTTCCATTGCTCTTCACGACTGCGCAGGTCGGCCTCGCCCCGGGCGTTATGGGCCATGTGCAAGGTGCCTTCGCGGCGCAGTTGGCAATCGATGTTGTATTTATCGATGAGGCTGAACACCAGGGCCGGTGCGGCCCCCAGCATGCGGTTGAGCTGGCTGCCCACCGCCTCGCCGAACCCGGCCTCGATGTCATCCGGCGGGATCCATAGGCCGGCGTTGACCAACCCGACGTTACGCCCCGATCCGCCGTGCCCGGCCCGATGGGCTTCCAGCACAACCACGCGCTTGCCTTGTTCGAGCAAATGCACCGCCGCCGATAACCCGGTAAAACCCGCGCCGATCACGCAGACGTCGGCCGTGACTTCACCGGTGAGCCCGCTGTTTTCAGGCCTTTGCGGCGTCAGTTTTTCCCATAGACATTCTTCGCGTAACGGCATTGCCAGCTCCTGGTCAGGAGCAGCTGCGAGCTTCAAGCCTCAAGCTGCAAGCAGGGGTCGCTTGCAGCTTGGAGCTTGCGGCTTGAAGCTGCTTAATCAAAGGTAATTCCCTGCGCCAACGGCAACTCCAGCGAATAGTTCACGGTGTTGGTCTGGCGGCGCATGTAGCCGCGCCAGGCATCGGAGCCGGATTCGCGACCGCCGCCGGTTTCTTTTTCGCCACCGAATGCACCGCCGATCTCGGCGCCACTCGGGCCGATGTTGACGTTGGCGATGCCGCAGTCACTGCCCACGGCCGACATGAACTGTTCGGCTTCACGCACGTCGGTGGTAAAGATGCAGGACGACAGGCCCTGGGGCACGGCATTGTTCAGGTGCAAGGCCTCGGCAAAGTCCTTGTAGCCAACCACATACAGGATCGGCGCGAAGGTTTCGTGGCGCACGACGTCGCTCTGCTCCGGCATCTCGACGATGGCCGGCGAGACGTAATAGGCATTCGGGAACTGGTCTTCGAGCTGGCGCTTGCCCCCAAACACGCGCCCGCCTTCGCTCAGGGCCTGCTCCAAGGCGTCCTGCATGTTGTCAAAGCTGTGCTTGTCGATCAGCGGCCCCACCAGGTTGCCTTCCAGCGGATGGCCGATGCGCACTTTCGAATAGGCGGCCTTGAGGCGGGTGACGATTTCTTCCTTCACCGACTCATGGGCGATCAGCCGACGCAGGGTGGTGCAACGCTGGCCGGCGGTGCCGACGGCGCTGAACAGGATGGCGCGTACGGCCATGTCCAGGTCGGCACTCGGTGCCAGGATCATGGCGTTGTTGCCGCCCAGCTCCAGTATGCTGCGGGCGAAACGCGCGGCAACTTTCGGTGCCACTTCACGGCCCATGCGGGTGCTGCCGGTGGCGCTGATCAAGGCCACGCGCGGGTCATCCACCAGCGCTTCACCGGCATCACGACCGCCGATGATCACCTGGCTCAGGTATGGGGGGGCGTCACTGAAGTTCTTCAACACGCGCTCGAACAGCGCCTGGCACGCCAGGGCGGTGAGCGGGGTCTTTTCCGACGGCTTCCAGATCACCGCGTTGCCGCACACCAGGGCCAGCGTGGTGTTCCAGGCCCAGACCGCCACCGGGAAATTGAAGGCACTGATCACCCCGACCACGCCCAGCGGATGCCAGGACTCACGCATGTGGTGGCCCGGACGCTCGGAGGCGATGGTCAGGCCGTACAGCTGGCGGGACAGGCCGACGGCGAAGTCGCAGATGTCGATCATCTCTTGCACTTCACCCAGGCCTTCCTGGGTGATTTTGCCGGCTTCCCACGACACCAGCTCGCCAAGGTCGGCCTTGTATTCACGCAGCAGGTCGCCAAATTGACGCACCAGCTCGCCGCGACGCGGGGCCGGCACCTGGCGCCACAGGTCGAAGGCGTGTTCGGCACGGCTGACCTGCTGCTCGACCTCAGCCGCGCCTTCCCAGTTCACAGCGCCGATACGGCTGCCATCAATGGGCGAATGCACCGGTTGTGTGCCGTTCTGGTACAAGGCCGAGTCGACGCCCAAGCGATCAAGCAATGCAGCAACCATGGAAAATTTCCTCACACGAAAAACAAAGGATTGGCAGCCGGACGAATGCGACTGATCAGACCTGTAGTTGTAGCTGGCCTGAGTCTTGCCAACAAACGACCTTTAAGCGAGATATCATTCCGTTTATTCATGCTGGCCATGACCGGATAAGCAGAGCGACAAGAAATAAGGCCTCATATGCTCAATAAACGCTATTTGCCGTCGATCACGGCGCTGCAATGCTTCGAAGCGGTGACCCGCCACTTGAGCTTCACCCGTGCCGCCGAAGAGCTGAATCTGACCCAGAGCGCCGTCAGCAAACAGGTCGCGCAACTGGAGGAGCTGCTGCAGCACTTGCTGTTCCGACGCGTGCGCCGACGCTTGCAGCTGACGCCTGCCGGTGATTTGTACCTGGGGGAAGTGCGAAAAATCCTCACACAGGTGGAGATGTCTACCCATTACCTGCGCTCCTACGGCGGCGACACTGAAGTTCTGCGCGTTTCCACGCCTCCGACCTTCGGCGCTCGCTGGTTGGTCCCACGCTTGAAGGGCTGGCGATTGCGCCATCCGAAGATTCACCTGGACCTGTGCAGCGAGCAGGAGGCCGACGACTTGCTGCAAGGGCGCAGCGACCTGGCGTTCTATTTCGGCCAAGGCTCGCGCCCCGGCACCGAATCCCTGAAGCTGTTTGGCGAAGAACTGGTGCCCGTCTGCGCGCCCGGCAGCCTGCCTGACCAGCCCTTCACCGACCCGACCCAACTGGCCGAGCTGGTGCTGCTGCAAAACGCCTCGCGGCCCCAGGCCTGGCACGACTGGTTCGACCACCAGGGCTACCACACCGAACATAGCTATCACGGGCCGCGTTTCGAAACTTTCTACATGTGCATCCGCGCCGCCCAGGTCGGCTGCGGCGTCGCCCTGCTGCCGCGGTTTCTGGTGGAAGAAGAACTGGCCGACGGTAAACTGGTCATCCCCTGGCAACACGCGATGCCCAGCACCAACGCCTATTACCTGGCCTATCCGGAACATTCGGCGGAAGTGCCCAAGGTGCGGTTTTTTGTGGAGTGGATGTTGGAACAGATCGAGAGCCCGGGTACGCCGCAGTAGCCATTGGCTTTCCCCCTGTGGCGAGGGAGCTTGCTCCCGCTGGGCTGCGAAGCGGCCCCAAAAACGTGCGGGCGCTGCGCACCCGAGCGGGAGCAAGCTCCCTCGCCACAAAGGCCTGTGAACACTAAAAAATCACTGGCAATACCCACCCAGGTTATGCGCCACTAACCCCCTCATCCCAAACCGCTGCACCCCGCTGCCCGCCGCAGCGGCCTGTCTGGAGAACCCTATGAGCGAGAGCGTATTTGCCGATCGTATCGTGCAGAACCTGCTCGACACCGACTTCTACAAACTGACGATGATGCAGGCGGTGTTGCACAACTACCCCAACGTCGAAGTCGAATGGGAATTTCGCTGCCGCAACAGCGAAGATCTGCGCCCGTACCTGGCGGAGATCCGCTTTCAGATCGAGCGCCTGGCCGAGTTGAGCCTGAGCGCCGACCAGTTGGGTTTCCTGGAGCGCATCAGTTTTCTGAAGCCGGACTTCCTGCGTTTCCTGGGCCTGTTTCGCTTCAACCTGCGCTACGTGCACACCGGTATCGAAAACGGCGAGCTGTTCATCCGCCTGCGCGGGCCGTGGCTGCACGTCATTCTGTTCGAAGTGCCGCTACTGGCCATCGTCAGCGAGGTGCGCAATCGTTATCGCTATCGTGAAATCGTCCTGGAACAGGCGCGGGAACAGCTTTATCGCAAGTTCGACTGGCTGAGCGCCAACGCCAGCGCCGAAGAACTGTCCGAACTGCAAGTCGCGGACTTCGGCACCCGTCGTCGTTTTTCCTTCCGTGTCCAGGAAGAAGTGGTCAACGTGCTCAAGCATGACTTCCCCGGGCGCTTCGTCGGCACCAGTAACGTGCACCTGTCCCGGGAACTGGACATGAAGCCCCTGGGCACCATGGCCCACGAGTGGATCATGGCCCACCAGCAATTGGGCCCGCGGCTGATCGACAGCCAGATCGCCGCCCTCGATTGCTGGGTGCGCGAGTACCGAGGCCTGCTGGGGATCGCCCTGACCGATTGCATCACAATGGACGCCTTCCTCAAGGATTTCGATCTGTTCTTCGCCAAGCTGTTCGACGGTTTGCGCCATGACTCGGGCGACCCGGTGATCTGGGCCGAAAAAGCCATTGCCCACTATCACAAGCTCGGCATCGATCCGATGAGCAAGACCCTGGTGTTCTCCGATAGCCTGACATTGCCCAAATGCCTGGAGATTTTTCGAGCATTGCGTGGTCGCATTAATGTCAGCTTCGGTATTGGCACCAACCTGACGTGTGACATTCCAGGTGTAGAGCCGATGAGCATCGTGCTTAAAATGATCAGCTGTGACGGGCAACCCGTGGCCAAGATTTCAGACGAGCCCGGCAAGACCCACTGCAAAGACCCGAATTTCGTCGCCTACATGCGACATGTTTTCCAAGTACCTGCCGCCCTTTCTGACACATCAAGCAAGGAGTGAATTCATGCAAGCCGTACAGCGTGAGATTGCTGAACAGCTCAAGGTCCAGCCACCGTTCGCCGATGACGCCGCCCTCAAGGCCGAAATCGCCCGTCGGGTAGACTTTATCCAGGATTGCCTGGTCAACTCCGGGCTCAAGTCCCTCGTGCTGGGCATCAGCGGTGGCGTCGATTCGCTGACCGCCGGGCTCCTGGCCCAACGTGCCATGCGCGAACTGCGGGAGAAAACCGGTAACACCGCCTACAAGTTCATCGCCGTGCGCCTGCCGTACGAAACCCAGTTCGACGAGCATGAAGCCCAAGCATGTGTGGACTTCATCGACCCGGACGAGCGCCATACCGTCAACATCGGTCCGGCGGTCAAGGCCTTGGCCGATCAAGTCGCGGCGTTCGAAGGCAAGGCAGCAGTCTCGCGGGATTTCGTGCTGGGCAATACCAAGGCGCGGATGCGTATGGTGGCGCAATACACCATCGCGGGCACCGAGCACGGCCTGGTGATCGGCACCGACCATGCCGCCGAAGCGGTGATGGGTTTCTTCACCAAGTTCGGTGATGGCGCCTGCGACTTGGCGCCGTTGAGTGGTTTGGTGAAAAACCAGGTCCGGGCCATCGCTCGTGACTTTGGCGCGCCGGAGTCGCTGGTGGAAAAAATCCCCACCGCCGACCTTGAGGACCTGTCCCCAGGCAAGCCGGACGAAGCCTCCCACGGCGTGACCTACGCCGAGATCGATGCGTTCCTGCACGGCAAGCCGGTACGGGACGAGGCGTTCAGGATCATTTGCGAGACCTATCGCAAGACTGAGCATAAGCGGGTGATGCCTTACGCCCCATGACTACAAGAGGCGCCTGCTCTGCCGCCATCGCGAGCAAGCTCGCTCCCACAGGGGGTTGCCTGGCATAAAAAAAGCGCCCTGCATGGGTAATGCTGTTCATTTAAGAACAATGATGGACCTGTGGCGAGGGAGCTTGCTCCCGCTCGGCCGCGAAACGGTCGTAAACCGGTGGATGCAGTGTGTCTGATGCTCCGCATTTGGCCGGTTTTGGGGCCGCTTCGCGGCCCAGCGGGAGCAAGCTCCCTTGCCACGGGTGTATCGATTGCCTTAAGTGAACAGCATTACCCTGCATGGGGCGCTTTTTTATGCCTGAAGTGATTATTTCAGGGTAACGGTGCCTTTCATCATCGAGATGTGGCCTGGGAACGAGCAGAAGAAGCCGTACGCCTCACCGGCAGCCAGTTTCGACACATCGAAGGTCACCGAGTCGCTTTCCTTGGCACCAATGAGTTTGGTGTGGGCGATGATGCGTGCATCACCTTCCGGCAGGTAGTTCTTGTCGATGCCTGCTGCCAAACCAGCCGTGGCAATCGGCTGCATGTCAGCCTCTTTGCTCAGCACCCAGTTATGGCCCATGACGTTTTTCGGCAAGCTGCCCGAATGCGTCAGCTCAACGGTGAACGTCTTGCAGCTCTTGTCGATCGCGATGGCCTTGGTGTTGAAGGACATCTGGTCGGTCGAGTCGATGGTGGTCTTGCACTCCGCTGCCATCAGTTGGCTGCTGGCCAGCGTCAACAGGGATACTGCAACAAGTTTGGCAAACATCGTGAATCTCCAAGGCATGGTTAACAAAAATCCGTCAAAGGGGAAGACTGCCTGAATTTCAGACAAGTTCCTATGACCTGAATCAAAGATTGTATACAACTTAAGGCTATCAGCCTGATGGACACAATCAACCAGCCAGAGGGATGACGCCACTTTATGATCAGCCTCACCACCTCTCGGGAGCGCCCCTCATGAACGTCAACAGCCTGTTATGCAGCTTGCTCGCCGCCTACGCCTGCGGCGCCAGTGGTACCTACGAAAAACCCCAGCGCGAGGTTTAATCGCTTTGCGCCACCAAGGCCAGGCTTTACTCTGGGTCGGTTACTGATCATGGAGTAAAGCATGTCCATCGCGTCTGTTTGTGTATTTTGCGGCGCCAGCACCGGCACCGATCCAGCGTATCGTGAAGCGGCGCAGGCCTTGGGCCGGGCATTGGCGGAACGAAAATTGACCCTGGTCTACGGCGGCGGTGCCGTCGGCCTGATGGGGATCGTCGCCGACGCGGCGCTGGCGGCCGGCGGCGAGGTCATCGGCATCATCCCGCAAAGCCTCAAGGACAAGGAAATCGGCCACAGCGGCCTGACTCGCCTGGAAGTGGTGGACGGCATGCACGCCCGCAAGGCACGCATGGCCGAACTCAGCGATGCCTTCATCGCCCTGCCTGGCGGCCTCGGCACGTTGGAGGAGTTGTTCGAAGTCTGGACCTGGGGCCAACTGGGCTACCACGGCAAACCGCTGGGGCTGCTGGAAGTGAACGGTTTCTACAGCAAGCTCATCGGCTTTCTCGATCATATCGTCGACGAAGGCTTCGTCCGCGCGCCCCATCGTGACATGCTGCAGGTGAGCGAATCAGCGCAGAGCCTGCTCGATGCGCTGGACGAATGGCAACCGTCAGTGCAGCCAAAGTGGGCCGAACAAAAACCCAGCTAACGGCTCGGCCCCGATACAGGGCAGAATATGCGCCGCTCAACCTCACCTTCGACCCCAGAGGATCGCCCATGGCCAAACCCAATTATTCCTTCGCCAAACGTCAAAGAGACTTGGCCAAGGAGCAGAAGAAAGAGGAAAAGCTGCAGCGCAAGAAAGCCACAGCTGAAGAAGAAGCCTCACTGACCCCGGATACCGAAGGCGAAGTGGCGGCAGAAGATGATGTTGATGCACCGAAAGATCAGGCGCCCGACGCCTGAGCCCCTCCGGGCCCGATGATGTAATCCGGCCCCACGGTTTGTGTCCAGGGCCGGCAGCCTAGCTGCCGGTCCTCACAACCCCAATGCCTTGATAATCGACTCGCGATAACCCGTTGGCAGGTTCGCCGGCAGCCGCCCCGGCTCGAACAGCCCAATTTCCTTGTGTTCATGACTGATCGTCGGCACGAAACCGCCCAGCAACTGGCAGCGGTACGTGGAGATGAAGACGTGCTTGCCGGGGATCACCTCGAACAAGTACGAATCCAGTGGCTCCCCCACGCTCACCTCGATCGCCAGCTCCTCGGTAATTTCCCGCGCCAGGCATTGCGGCGCTGTTTCGCCCAGCTCGATCCGCCCGCCGGGCAATTCCCATTCATCCCGTTCGTTGAGCATCAGCACGACCAGGCCTTCGGGGGATTGCAGCACGCCCTTGATGGAAACCGGGAACATGAAGAGGCCTCGCAGTTAATGATTTATCTGTGGCTAGGGAGCTTGCTCCCGCTTGGGTGCGAAGCGCCCATAAAAATGGGGTCGCTGCGCGACCCAGCGGGAGCAAGCTCCCTCGCCACAAGTATTTCACCGCAAAGCGGGGTCATGACTCCAGCGGCATCACCGTCACCCGCACCTCGGGATCATGATTGCCGCCCCCCAGGATCACGCCCCGCAACGGCGACACATCGGAAAAGTCCCGGCCCCAGGCCAGGGTGATGTGTTCCAAGGCCGGTTGCACGTTGTTGGTCGGGTCAAAGTCCACCCAACCCAACACCGGGCAATACACCGAGACCCAGGCATGGGACGCATCGGCGCCAATCAGCCGGGGTTGGCCGGGTGGCGGCTGGGTCAGCAGGTAGCCGCTGACGTAACGCGCCGCCAGCCCGCGAGAGCGCACGCAGGCCAGCATCAAGTGGGCGAAGTCCTGGCACACGCCCCGCCGCCGCTCCAGCACCTCCACCAGCGGCGTGGCCACCTGGGTCGCCTCGGCATCGAAGGTGAACTCCTCGAAAATCTTTTCCATCAGCGCCCGCACGCCAACCATCAACGGGCGCCCCGGCGGGAAGCAGCTTTCGGAAAACTCGACGAAGCTGCGCTTGAGGTGCACATACGGTGACTCGAAACGAAAACGGCATGCTTGCAGCAATGGCGCCGCAAGTGGCCGGCCGCTGTAGGTCAGCGCGTTGCAGGTCGACTCCCAGGCCGGGGACAGGTTGAAGTCCAGCGAGGGGCGAGACAGCACCTCGACGCTCAAGCGAGCATTGACCAGCAACTCGTCGTGGGGGCGTTCGAAGGCCAGGCGGGTCAGCGGGTTGCCGAACACATCCTGCTCATCGCGCCGGGTCGTCGGCTCCGGGCTGATCAGCAACTGCTGTTCGGTGCAACGCTGCCAGTCACAGGCGCGCGGCCACAGATGAGCAAGCTGCTGGGCCAGGGACACCGGGCTGTCGTAGTGGTAATGGGTGTCGTGGAGGATCTGGTAACGAGCGCTCATCAGACGGATACCGTGCGTTGGCTGACGTCATCGACGTGGGCGAAATGACGCAAGGCCAGGCGATCGGATACCTGGCCACCGACATCGGCCACTTCCTGCAACAGGTCGGCCAGCCCATCAAGTGCCGCGCGCAGGCTGGCTTCGCCAAACAGGGGATTTTCCAGGCAATGCAAGTCAAAGCGAGAAAGACGCGTCACCAATTCTGGCAAGGCCGTTTCCTTCGGCGCGCCAAAATCGTCGTTCAGGCGCTTGAGCGTGCGGGCCACCAGTTTTAACTGGAAAAGCACCGCGTGGGGGTTCTGCTCGTCCAGCAACAACAGGTCCAGCACCGGGATCAGTTGCGCCACCGCCAGGTAGCGCGAACGGTAGGTGATGCTGCTGTTGCCCAGTTCCAGCAGCCACTCCAGCCCGGCCTGGTCGAATACTGCATCGCTGCGCAAAAACGCCGCCAGGCTGCTGCTGAGGAACTGCAAGCGCTCCAGGCGCCGGCCAATCATCAAGAAGCGCCAGCCCTCGTCGCGGGTCATGTCGTCCAAGGCAAATCCGGACAACGCCGCCAGGGACATCACCAGCCGATTGAGGAAATCCAGCAACTCACCGAAATCCGGTTCCTCGGTTTCCAGCTCCGCCGCTTCGCGCTGCAACTCCACCAGCGCCTGCCAGTTCTCCCGGGACAGCTTGCCGCGAACCTGCGAGGCCGCCCACTGCAAGCGCTGCAGGTTGGAACGCAGGCTGAACGACCAGTCATCGCCCAACAGCGCCGCCAGCAAACGCTCGTGCAGCTCACCCTCTTCAGGCAGCAGCATCAGGCTTTCGCCCAGGGCCACCGCCGACTGCAGGGCCTGCGGGTCATCGCCATCGACATATCGTCCCAGCATGATCCGCAGCAGCCGCGCGCTGTCGTCGCAGCGTTCGCAGTAACGGCCGAACCAGAACAGGTTTTCCACCACCCGCGAAGGCAGGTACGGATCGCGTCGAACCAGGTCATGGACGCCTACGGTTCGCTGGGCCGTCCATTGTTCACCGCCGGGCACCTGCTCGCCCAACACCCAAGTGTCCTTGCTGGCGCCGCCGCGCTGCATCGACACCACTTCGGCGTCGGCCTCGGCGGCCACGCGGGTCAGGCCACCCGACAGCACCCGATAATCATCCTTCCCGGACACGGCATACACGCGCATGCCAATGGCCCGAGGCTGGATGTGCCCGTCTTCGGCCTGCCAGACCGGGGCCTGGGACAGTTGCGCCAGCTCCTGGGCGACATAGGCATAGGGCCGAGCCTGCATGCGCGCCGCCAGTTGGCCGCGCTGCACCTCGTTCAGGTCACGGCCGAACACCGGGGTGAAACTTTGGGAAGGAAACGCCGGCTTGATCAACAGTTGCGGCAGCTTTTCCAGGGCCTGGGCCAGCACCGGCGGCTCACCGCACCACCAGGTGGCGATGGACGGCAGTATCAATTCCTCGCCGAACAGATACTGGCTGATCTTCGGCAGGAACCCCAACAGGCCCGGTGACTCCAGCACGCCGCTGCCCAGGGCATTGGCCACCAGCACCCGCCCCTGGCGCACCGCTTCCAGCAGTCCCGGCACGCCGAGGGCTGAATCAGTGCGCAGCTCCAGGGGGTCACAGAAATCGTCGTCGAGCCGGCGCATGATGGCGTGAACCCGGCGCAAGCCGCTAAGGGTCTTGAGGTAGACCGTGGCGTCCCGCACGGTCAGGTCGCCCCCTTCCACCAGCGGATAGCCAAGCTGACGGGCCAGATAAAGATGCTCGAAATAACTTTCGTTGAACCGCCCAGGCGTCAACAGCACCACCAGTGGCGACTCTCCGTCGCTGGGTGCCTGTCGTGCCAGGGTTTCCTGCAAGGTGCGGAAGAACCCGGACAGGTGTCGCACCCTCAGGTCGCGATACAGCTCGGGGAACGCGCGGGAAACGATCATGCGATTTTCCAGCGCATAACCGGCCCCCGAAGGCGCCTGGGTCCGATCCGCCGTGACCCACCAACGGCCATCGGGGGTGCGCGCCAGATCCACCGCATACAAGTGCAGGAAGCTGCCGTCCGGCGGCACGATGCCCTGACAGGGCCAAAGGAAGTTGTTGTGCCCGAACACCAACTCTGCCGGCAGCAGCCCTTCGCTGATCAGCCGCTGTGGCCCATACAGGTCGGCCAGAACCGCATTGAGCAGGCGCGCACGCTGGGCGATCCCGGCCGACAGATGTTTCCATTCCTGCGGGTCGATCACGTGGGGCAGCAGGTCCAGCTCCCACGGCCGGTCGGCGCCCTTCGGATCGGCGTAGACGTTATAGGTCACACCGTTTTCCTGGATCTGCCGAGCCAGCAGCGCCTGACGCTGGATCAGGTGAGCCGGCGTGCTGCGCTGCAACTGATCGAACAACCGCCGCCAGTGCGGACGCACCGCACCGTTGTCGTCCAACAGTTCGTGATAGGTGCCCGTCGTCAGCGGGTAACGGTCAAGCAGGTCAGGCATGGAAAGCTCGGCAGACGGCAATAAAAGGTGAGACTAGCGCAAGCGCATGACGCCCGGATAGTTGAGTTTGGAGCGGAACATGACGACCGTGGCGAGGGAGCTTGCTCCCGCTGGGCTGCGCAGCGGCCCCAAGACAGCAGACTCCATTGGCCTGACACACCGGGTCGTCAGGTTTCAGGGCTGCTGCGCAGCCCAGCGGGAGCAAGCTCCCTCGCCACGGGGTTCGCTTACACCTTGGGTGCCCCTTGAAAACGACGCAGGTCGAGCGTGAGGGGAAATTCGTCATCCATTGCCAGGCTAGGTATCGGAAGTTTCCCAGGCGTGTGTCCGATACGGAAGAAACGCGCCATCCGCCGGCTTTCGGCCTCGTTGGCATTCACCGGCAGGCTGTCGTAGTTACGCCCCCCCGGATGGGCCACGTGATACTGGCAGCCGCCCACGGAACGTTGCATCCAGGTGTCGAGCAAATCGAAGACCAGTGGCGCATGCACCGGGATGGTCGGTTGCAGGCAGTTGGGCGGTTGCCAGGCGCGGAAGCGCACCCCGGCGACGAACTCGCCGACCCGTCCAGTGGGTTGCAACGGCACCGGCACGCCATTGCAGGTCAGCAGGTAGCGTTGCGGCGCCAGGCCGCTGACTTTGACCTGCAAGCGCTCCAGGGAGGAATCCACATAACGCACGGTGCCGCCTACCGCGCCCTCTTCCCCCAGCACATGCCAAGGCTCGAGGGCTTGGCGCAATTGCAGTTCGATACCGCTGACCGCGTAATCGCCCACCTTGGGGAAGCGGAACTCCAGGTGCGCGGCGAACCACTCGGCCCGCAGCGGGTAGCCGGCGGCGTTCAGCTCATGGATGACATCGGCAAAATCCTGCTCGATAAAGTGCGGCAACAAGAACCGGTCATGCAGCTCGGTGCCCCAGCGCGCCAGTTTCGCCGGCGCGTAAGGCTCACGCCAGAACCGCGCCACCAGTGCCCGCAGCAGTAATTGCTGGGCCAGGCTCATGCGGGCGTGGGGCGGCATCTCGAAAGCACGCAACTCCAACAGGCCGAGACGCCCGGTAGCGCCGTCCGGTGAATAGAGCTTGTCGATGCAGAATTCGGCACGGTGTGTATTGCCGGTCACGTCGATCAGCAGGTTGCGCAACAGCCGATCGACCAACCACGGCGGGCATTGCTCGCCGGGCTGTGGCATTTGCGCGAAAGCGATTTCCAGCTCGTACAATGCGTCGTTGCGCGCCTCGTCCACGCGAGGTGCCTGGGAGGTCGGGCCGATGAACAATCCGGAAAACAGGTAGGACAACGACGGATGGTTATGCCAGTAGCTGATCAGGCTGCGCAGCAGGTCGGGACGCCGCAGGAACGGTGAGTCAGCCGGTGTCGCGCCCCCCAGCACGAAATGGTTACCACCGCCGGTGCCAGTGTGCCGGCCATCGATCATGAATTTCTCGGTGGTCAGTCGGGTCTGTCGCGCCTCTTCGTATAGAAATTCAGTGCGCTCGACCAACTCATCCCAGGTCGCCGAGGGTTGCACGTTGACCTCGATCACACCCGGGTCGGGGGTGATGCGGAAATTGCCCAGGCGCGGGTCGCTCGGCGGCTCGTAGCCCTCCAACAGCACCGGACAATGCAGCTCCTCGGCCGTCGCCTCGATGGCGCTGACCAGCTCCAGGTAATCCTCGACCCGCTCCAGTGGCGGCATGAACAGGTACAGCCGGCCATCGCGGGCCTCGGCACAGAAGGCGGTGCGGGTCAGCCAGTCGGCGGATTTGTCGATCTCCGGGACGCGCTCCTGCTCGACCGCCGGCTCGCCGTGACGCGCCAGTTGCTCGGTGCCGGGCAGCTCGGGCAAATCCTGGTTCGGGTCGGTGGGGTGGATGAACGGGTACTCGGCCGCCGTTACCCAAGGCTGGGACGCCAGCGGCAAGCGATAACCCAGGGGCGAATCCCCCGGCACCAGGCGGCAGTGGTTGTCGCGCAGGTACCAGCGACCGCTTTGCCACTGATCGCCCTTGGCGGTACGGGCCAGCGGCAGGACCTGGCCGATGACCTTGTCCAGGCCCTGGCTGAAGACCTTGCGCAACCGTGCACGCTCCAGGGCGTCCTCCAGGCGTGGGTCCTCGGCCGTGACATTCGAAGGCAATGCACCTTCGCGCCAGAGGTAATAGAAGTTGTCTTCGTAGGCCGGAAACACGAACCGCGCAGGAATTTTCAAACGCTCGGCGACGCTCGCCAGGAAACGTCCGGCCAGTTCGCCATCGGCGCCGTAGTCCTCCTGCTCATCGGCAATCAACGCGCTGTTGTGCCAGATCGGCACGCCGTCGCGCCGCCAATAGCAGTTGAGCGACCAGCGCGGCAATTGCTCGCCGGGGTACCACTTGCCCTGGCCGAAATGCACCAGCCCCTTGGGCGCATAGTGATTGCGCATGCGCTGGAACAGCTCGGCGGAGAGCCGGCGTTTATCCGGCCCGAGTGCCGCGGTGTTCCACTCGGCACCGTCCGGGTCATCAATGGAGACAAAGGTCGGTTCGCCCCCCATGGTCAGGCGCACGTCGCCCTCCAACAGGTCGGCATCGATCTGCCGTCCCAGGGCCTGGATCGCCAGCCACTGTGCGTCGGTGTAAGGCTTGGTCACCCGCGGCGCTTCCCAGACCCGCTCGACGGACATTTCGTGGCTGAACTCACACTCGCAAGGCTCCACCAAGCCACTGATCGGGGCCGCCGAGGACGGATCGGGACTACACGCCAACGGGATATGGCCTTCACCAGCGAACAACCCCGACGTCGCATCCAGGCCGATCCAACCGGCACCGGGCAGGTAGACCTCGCACCAGGCATGCAAGTCGGTGAAGTCCACCTCAGTGCCGGACGGACCATCGAGGCTTTTCACATCGGCGGTCAACTGGATCAGGTAACCGGAAACGAAACGCGCGGCCAAGCCAAGGTTGCGCAACAGCTGCACCAACAGCCAGGCCGAGTCGCGGCAAGAGCCGGACGCGTGCTCAAGGGTATGCTCCGGGGTCTGGACGCCCGGCTCCATGCGAATCAGGTAGTTGATGTCTTCGCTCAGGCGCTGGTTGAGCGCCACCAAAAAATCCACCGCTGGCAATGGCGTGCGGTCGATGCCGTCCAGATAGGCCTGGAATTTCGGCGTCAACGGCAGGGTTTCCAGGTAAGGCGCCAACTCCTTGCGCTCGTCGGCCGCGTAGGCGAACGGAATCTTTTCGGCGTAGGGCTCGAGAAAGAAGTCGAACGGATTGAACACTGCCATTTCCGCCAGCAGATCGACTTCGATGCGCATCTCCTGGGTTTTCTCGGGAAACACCAGCCGCGCCAGGTAGTTACCCTGGGGATCCTGCTG
Source organism: Pseudomonas sp. NFACC46-3 (assembly GCF_900114515.1). Classification (NCBI taxonomy): domain Bacteria; kingdom Pseudomonadati; phylum Pseudomonadota; class Gammaproteobacteria; order Pseudomonadales; family Pseudomonadaceae; genus Pseudomonas; species Pseudomonas sp. NFACC46-3. Next base: position 50,390 of record NZ_FOTH01000017.1, on the reverse strand, counting down.
CCAGTTGATGAAGTGCTGCTCGGGCGAAACCTTCAGCGCATAGGAAAGAATGCGCGTGCGGCTGTGGGCCGCCGGGCGCAGGCGAACGATCTGCGGGCCGAGTTCGACGGCGCGGTCGTAGCGGTAATGCGTAACGTGGTGCAATGCGACATGGATCGACACGACGTGCCTCCTGCGAGCCTGAGCGTTGGTGAAAGCGGCGCAAGACTTATGCCATGCAGGCAGGCCGGACACTTTCTTTGTCTACTCAAGGCAGTAGAGCACTAAAAACGCGCGCTGCCCGAATTCATCTGCAAAGCAATGCACATAAATGCGGCGCGGGCAGCGCGAATCGACTCAGCGACGCGGGCGTGATGCCTTGGCGGCCTGGATGATGAGTTCGCGTTGCTGGCGGATTTCTACCAGCTTGCGGCGCATCTCGCGGTGACGTTTGCTGTTGAGCAGTAGCAGCCCTAGCAACGGGAACAGCAACCCAGCCACATAGACAACGGGGTGCGGTTTATAGCCGTAGGTGGGAAGGACAGTGAAAAGGCACCCCAGATAGAACACAACGATGACCCGAACACCCCATGACCGCCCTCTGATCATGAAGAAATGACTCAGCGCCAAGAGCAGAGATAGCACCAGTGCAATCAGGAAAGAATATTTTGCCCGTTCAGGATCACCTCGAAAATAAGTACTTGATGCCAATGAAATCGAAGCGGAGACCGCAAAGCAGGCTAGAAAAAAGGCGCCGATGAAGGTCGGGAAATAGTGAGCAAGGAAAGCGCTCAATGAATGCTTGCGATTCATTATTTCTTTCTCTGCCCCTTCAGCTCTTGCCTTAACATTTCACGTTGATGACGGATCTCCACCAGCCGGCTACGCATCTCGCGATGCCGTTTGCTGTTGAGTACCAGCAAACCTAATAGTGGAAACATCACAGCCAAAACATAGATGACCTTATGCGGATGGCTCCCTATGGTGGGTAATACGACTAGCAGGCATAAAACCAGAACGGCGACCACTCCCCACACCCACAATGGCCATCCGCGCACCATCATGAAATTGCAGTGCACCACCACCAGGGTGACCGCCGCGCCCCCCAGAACCGACCAAGTCGCTTGCTCGTCGATTGAAGCCCCGGCGAAATAGGACGTTGTCACCAAGGGAATAGCACAGCCCAAAGAGAGCAGCGCGGCGAAAATGCCGCCCATGAAAGTCGGAAAGTAACGCGCCAAAAAACGGGGCAGACTCAGATCTTCCATTACTCCTCCAGCTCTTCGTACAAGCCAACGGCAATAGTTTTGACATTGCCCGACAAGCTACTACCCGTCAGGCCTATCGCCGCCCCCAAGGCGTCCTTGATCTGAGTAACCGTAGCGTGCTGCAGTTGGGTCGGAGTGAAGCGCTTTGGCAACTCACCGGCAAGTTGCTTGAGCTTGAGCATCTTTGGCGTCAGCCGGGGATCATTGATGCTCAACAACTCTTTGGTCAACTTCGACCGCTCCTGGCGAGTCAGCCCACGCAAGACTTCACGCAGACTCTTACCCGTACTGGCCTTGGCCACCCTCACAAGTTTTATGGTGGTTAAGGTAGAAGCCCCTACGCCCAGCAAAGAGGCAGCATCCAGACCGATCGAGGCGTATTGGTACCACTCTTCACTGTCCAACTTGTCATTGATCTGCGGATTAGTCACTTCTGCCGTCGTACGGATAATACCGATACCACATTGCACTGAACTCGCCGTCGCAGCCGCATAACCTAAAGCCACTACCACAGTGCTAGCCCCGGCACTGAAAGGAACCGCAATCGACCCACTGAGCACGACAACCCAACCCAATACCGCTCCAGCGCAGGACAAGGTGGTATTGATCGCCTCTCCCACCAGGCGCGATTGCCGAGGATTGACCTGTACCTGCTGGGCAAACTGCTCAGGCGCGATGTACTTCTGCGCCTCATGCAAGATGATCCGCTTGGGCTTGATGCTGCAAATCGGCTTGAACTCACGCAGGGTCACTACATTGAACTCAGCATCGATGTACACCACGCCTGCGCCGACGATGCCTGGATCGGCATCGATGGCGGCGAACAGACGTGGCAGGTTGATTTGGCTTTCAATGCGTTTGCGGGCCATGACCTGGGAGAAACTCAGGTCCATGCCGATGCCTGTTGAAGCGCTGCTCATATGAATCGTCCTTGAGAAACGGAAGTGAATCTTTATCCACACACAATATTGTGGCGAGGGAGCTTGCTCCCGCTCGGCGGCGAAGCCGTCGTACACCGGCCGGCACGGTCTGTCTGGAAACATTGCATGGGATTGTTTGGGCCGCTTCGCAGCCCAGCGGGAGCAAGCTCCCTCGCCACAAGGGCTATGCGGGCGCCACGATAACAAACGGCCAGCACCGTCGCTAGAAAGCAAAACGCCAGCACTTAGGCTGGCGTTTTGCGATGCGGCTAGGCGATCAGCGCGGCACGACAGGCTTGCGTGCCGGTTTCGGTCCTTTGCCCTTGGCGGCGTCCTTGCGTTCCTTGGCGGCCTGCTGGTTGCGGGCGAATGCCGCGGCCTTGGCCTGCTCACGCTTGTCCCACGGGTTGCCGCCGTCGCTGGCGCGCGGTGGCAGGCCGGTGTGCTGGGTCAGGATCTTGGTGGTTTCCTTGCCAACCTTGTGGCTGCCGGCTGGCGTCGAGTTCTTGCGACGGGCGCTCTGGTAGCTGTCGGTGGCCGGCTGGTGCAACGGAATCAATTGGTGCTTGCCTGGCCCGATCAGGTCGGCACGGCCCATGCGGGTCAGCGCTTCGCGCAGCATCGGCCAGCCCTTGGGGTCGTGATAACGCAAGAAGGCCTTGTGCAGGCGGCGCTGCTCCTCGCTCTTGACGATGGTCACCGCGTCGCTCTTGTAGGTGACCTTGCGCAGCGGGTTCTTGCCCGAGTGGTACATGGCCGTGGCCGTAGCCATTGGCGATGGATAGAACGCCTGCACCTGGTCGGCGCGGAAGCCGTTGCCCTTGAGCCACAGCGCCAAGTTCATCATGTCTTCATCGGTGGTGCCCGGGTGGGCGGCGATGAAGTACGGAATCAGGTACTGCTCTTTCCCGGCTTCCTTGGTGTACTTCTCGAACATCCGCTTGAATTTGTCATAGCTGCCGATGCCCGGCTTCATCATCTGGTTGAGCGGGCCTTCTTCGGTATGCTCCGGAGCGATCTTCAGGTAACCGCCGACGTGGTGGGTCACCAGCTCCTTGACGTATTCCGGCGACTCGACCGCCAGGTCGTAACGCAGGCCGGAGGCAATCAAAATCTTCTTCACCCCAGGCAAGGCCCGGGCGCTGCGGTACAGCTGGATCAGCGAAGAATGGTCGGTGTTCAGGTTCGGGCAGATGCCCGGGAACACGCAGGACGGCTTGCGGCACGCGGATTCGATTTCCGGGCTCTTGCAGGCGATGCGATACATGTTCGCGGTCGGGCCGCCGAGGTCGGAAATCACCCCGGTGAAACCGGGAACCTTGTCGCGGATCTCTTCGATCTCGCGAATGATCGATTCTTCGGAACGGTTCTGGATGATCCGGCCTTCGTGCTCGGTGATCGAGCAGAACGTGCAGCCACCGAAGCAGCCACGCATGATGTTCACCGAGAAACGGATCATCTCGTAGGCCGGGATCTTCTCCTTGCCGTACGCCGGATGGGGGACGCGTGCGTAAGGCATGCCAAACACGTAGTCCATTTCTTCGGTGGTCATCGGAATGGGCGGTGGATTGAACCAGACATCGACTTCGCCGTGCTTCTGCACCAGGGCACGGGCGTTGCCCGGGTTGGTTTCAAGGTGAAGGACGCGGTTGGCGTGAGCGTAGAGCACCGCATCGCCACGGACCTTTTCCACCGAGGGCAGACGGATCACGGTTTTGTCGCGGGTCATTTTCGGGCTTGCCAGGATCTGCACGACCTTGGCTTCGCTCGGGTCTTCAACCGGCCCCTTTTCCTGCTCGATAGCACAAGCCTGGGTGTCTTGGGTGTTCACATACGGGTTGATGATCTTGTCGATCTTGCCCGGACGGTCGATGCGCGTGGAATCGACTTCGTACCAGTCTTTCGGCGTGTCACGACGGATGAAGGCCGTGCCGCGCACGTCGGTGATGTCTTCGATCTTGTGACCGTAGGACAAGCGCTGGGCGACTTCGACAATCGCCCGCTCGGCGTTGCCGTAGAGCAGGATGTCGGCGCAGGCGTCGATCAGGATCGAGTTGCGGACACGGTCCTGCCAGTAATCGTAGTGAGCGATGCGGCGCAGCGACGCTTCGATGCCACCCAGCACAATCGGCACATGCTTGTAGGCTTCCTTGCAGCGCTGGCTGTAGACCAGGCTCGCGCGGTCCGGCCGCTTGCCCGCCATGCCGCCCGGGGTGTAGGCGTCATCGGAGCGAATCTTCTTGTCGGCGGTGTAGCGGTTGATCATCGAGTCCATGTTGCCGGCCGCGACACCGAAAAACAGGTTGGGCTCGCCAAGCTTCATGAAGTCGTCTTTGGACTGCCAGTTCGGCTGGGCAATGATCCCGACGCGAAAGCCCTGGGCTTCCAGCAGACGGCCAATGATCGCCATGCCGAACGATGGGTGATCGACGTAGGCATCACCGGTCACGATGATGATGTCGCACGAATCCCAGCCGAGCTGATCCATCTCCTCCCTGCTCATGGGCAGGAACGGCGCCGGGCCGAAACATTCGGCCCAGTACTTGGGATAGTCAAATAACGGCTTGGCTGCTTGCATGTCGATGACCGGTATAAAGGATGAAAAATCGCGGGCGCGGAATATAGCACAAATTTTGACCAATTCCGACGGCTATGGTCGGAAATCGATTTTGTGGCTCGCCCCCAGAACTCAAGCCAGATACAAATCAATTGTGGCGAGGGAGCTTGCTCCCGCTGGGCTGCGCAGCAGACCCACTGCCGCACCCACTTTTACCCTGGCAAACCGCATTCGCTGGTTTTGCGACTGCTGCGCAGTCGAGCGGGAGCAAGCTCCCTCGCCACAAAGACAATATCCGATCGAGCGAACGGCTTACTCGTCGTCATCGAAATTGTAGCTACCCGGCGCCAGGTTTTCGAAGCGCGTGTATTTGCCGATAAACGCCAGGCGGATGAAGCCGATCGGGCCGTTCCGCTGCTTGCCGATGATGATTTCGGCGATGCCCTTGTGCTCCGTCTCGGGGTGGTACACCTCGTCGCGGTACACGAACATGATGACGTCGGCGTCCTGCTCGATCGCTCCGGATTCCCGCAAGTCGGAGTTCACCGGACGCTTGTTGGGGCGCTGTTCCAGGGATCGGTTCAACTGGGAAAGTGCCACCACCGGGCAGTTGAATTCCTTGGCCAGGGCCTTGAGGGAACGGGAGATTTCGGAAATCTCGTTGGTCCGGTTGTCGCCGCTGGAACCCGGGATCTGCATCAATTGCAGGTAGTCGATCATGATCAGTGCGATATCACCGTGCTCACGCACCAGGCGACGGGTACGGGCGCGCATTTCCGACGGGCTGATACCGGCCGTATCGTCGATGAACAGCTTGCGGTCGTTGAGCAGGTTGACCGCCGATGTCAGGCGCGGCCAATCGTCGTCTTCCAGCTGGCCGGAACGGACCTTGGTCTGGTCGATACGCCCCAGGGACGAAAGCATACGCATGATCAGCGATTCGCCTGGCATCTCGAGGGAGTACACCAGCACCGCCTTGTCGCTGCGCAGCACGGCGTTTTCCACCAGGTTCATCGCAAAGGTGGTCTTACCCATGGACGGACGGCCGGCGACGATGATCAGGTCGGACGGTTGCAGACCGCTGGTCTTCTCGTCGAGGTCGGTGTAACCGGTGGACAGGCCGGTGATGGCGTTGTCGGTGTTGAACAAGGTGTCGATGCGGTCGATGGCCTTGGTCAGCAGGTCGTTGACGCTGACCGGGCCGCCGGTTTTCGGACGGGCCTCGGCGATCTGGAAGATCTGCCGCTCGGCTTCGTCAAGGATCTCGGCGGCGGTACGGCCTTCCGGGTTGAAGGCGCTGTCGGCGATTTCGGTGCTGATGCCGATCAATTGGCGCAAGGTCGCCCGCTCGCGCACGATCTGGGCATAGGCCTTGATGTTGGCGACCGACGGTGTGTTTTTCGCCAGTTCGCCCAGGTAACCGAGGCCGCCGACCTGGGACGTCTGCCCTTCCTTGTCCAATTGCTCGGCCAGGGTCACAACGTCGATCGGCATGTTCTGATCGGCCAGACGGGCGATCGCACGGAAAATCAGACGGTGGTCATGCCGGTAGAAATCGCCATCGGAGACTTGATCGAGCACGCGTTCCCAGGCGTTGTTGTCCAGCATCAGGCCACCGAGCACGGCCTGTTCGGCCTCGATGGAATGCGGAGGCACCTTCAGGGCAGCGGTTTGCAGATCGTATTGCTCGGGAGCGGTGATTTCGTTCATGGCCACTTCTGGTTATGAAAATCAGGAATTGCAGAAAGACAAAGGGCACGACCTGTAAACAGGATCGTGCCCGATGTTACCGGCAAGCACCCGAAGGTGCCAACCGACAGGTGTTGCTTAGGCTGCTACCACGACAACGCGTACGGTGGCTTCAACTTCGGCGTGCAGGTGCACGGCTACGTCGAATTCGCCTACGTTGCGGATGGTGCCGTTCGGCAGACGAACTTCGCTTTTCGCAACTTCAACGCCGGAGGCGGTCAGTGCGTCAGCGATGTCGTGAGTACCGATCGAACCGAACAGCTTGCCTTCGTCGCCAGCGGTGGCAGTGATGGTCACTTCCAGCTCAGCCAGTTGGGCAGCACGGCTTTCAGCCGAGGTTTTACGGTCTGCGGCAGCTTTTTCCAGCTCGGCACGACGCTCTTCGAACGCAGCCAGGTTGGCAGCGGTCGCAGCGGTGGCTTTGCCGTAAGGCAGCAGGTAGTTACGACCGTAACCGGCCTTAACGTTTACTTTGTCACCCAGGTTGCCCAGGTTGGTGACTTTTTCCAGAAGGATCAGTTGCATGTGAAAATCCTCTAACTTTTAACCTTCACCGTTCGCGTTGTCGGCGTCTTTCGGCGCCATACGACCGCGAAAATCAATCAGGCTGTCAACGATGGCCAAGACCACGAGCAACGGACCGAGCAAGTGCATGAAAGGCAACAACGTCACGTATACCCCCACCAGCCAGAAAGTGGCCAGTCGTTTCTGCGCCACCAGCCCGTGAATCAGGGCCAGGCCGGCGAAGACCAGCGGTACACTGCACAACGGCAACAGGATCAATGCATGCAGCCCGAAAAACGGAGCAACACACATGACGGCCAGCAGTGACAGCGCCACGCTCTTGGGGAATCGGATGGCGCGAAACTCGCGACCGAAACCACCGGGGTTATACAACGATGCCTGCCAATAGCGCCCAAGAATCAGGCACAGCACGCTAAAGATCTGCAGCGAAGACGCTATCGAAATGATCATCAGCGGAGCGCTCAGGGCGGTGAGAAACGCCTTCTGGTCTGCCGAGAATGTCTCGTAGACCTCACCCATCGCCAGCGGCAGGACGTGTTCGAACGTCTGCGCCAGTGACTCGATGAAGGAACTGAATACAGTTCCCAGGCTCACCGCACACAACAACCCCACGGCCACGCTGCACAGCAGCACGCGGTTCCAGGTATGGCCGGCGCGCAAAACCAACGCCAGGCCACAAGCCCCGAGCAACACCAGGAGTGTTGTCGGGTCCTTCAGGAAGTACCAGCTCACCAACGCTGACAGCAACCCGATACCCAGGACGCTCAAGGCGTCCGAACCGCGCCGCAGGAGCACAAGGCACCCAGCGGCGGCACTCAACCAGAACAACAGCGGCAATGCCGCGGATCCGGCCACAACCAACGTGGCCTGCACACGTCCCCGCATGATGAAGTCAGCTAAGGCGCGCATGCATTCAATCCCTTACTACTCGTCGACTGCCCGGTCTCAGCGGCCGTGGCTGTCGGTGTAGGCCAGCAGGGCCAGGAAGCGGGCGCGCTTGATAGCGGTGGCCAGCTGACGCTGATAACGAGCTTTGGTACCGGTGATACGGCTTGGAACGATTTTGCCGGTCTCGGATACGTAGGCTTTCAGAGTGTTGAGATCTTTGTAATCGATCTCTTTCACGTCTTCAGCGGTGAAGCGGCAGAATTTACGACGACGGAAGAAACGTGCCATGTGATTGGCTCCTTAAAAGGTCCGTGGATTACTCGTCAGCGTTATCGCTGTTGTCGCTGTCGCTATCGCTGTCATCGCCATCGGCGCTGTCAGAGTGCTCAGGACGGTCGCGACGCTCACGGCGCTCACTGCGGTTTTCTTCAGCCTTGAGCATCTCGGATTGGCCGGTGACGGCTTCTTCGCGACGGATGACCAGGTTACGGATCACTGCATCGTTGTAGCGGAAGTTGTCTTCCAGCTCGGCCAGGGCCTTGCCGGTGCACTCAACGTTCAGCATCACGTAGTGAGCCTTGTGAACATTGTTGATTGCGTAAGCCAGTTGACGACGGCCCCAATCTTCCAGACGGTGGATTTTGCCGCCGTCTTCTTCGATCAGCTTGGTGTAACGCTCAACCATGCCGCCGACTTGCTCGCTTTGATCCGGGTGGACCAAAAAGATGATTTCGTAATGACGCATGAATGCTCCTTACGGGTTGTAGCCTGCCGCTCAAAAACGGTCAGACAAGGAGTGAATGACACTTATGGACTTGTGGACGCTAGACACATAAGTGCCTGCCATCACAGCAAGGGGCGCAATTGTAGAGAAGGGTCGAGGGCGGTGCAAGGTAATTGGCGATTATTTGAACAACCGCCGATCCTTGCCCCTGCACAAAACACTGTGGGAGCGAGCTTGCTCGCGATAGCGGCGTGCCAGTCAACATTTCTGGCACTGATACACCGTCATCGCGAGCAAGCTCGCTCCCACACTTGATACGCGTCTGGCTCAGGGCTTTTTGGCGACAGCCTTGACGCTGCGCTGGCGCAGCGCTTCGAACAGGCACACACCGGTCGCAACCGAAACGTTGAGGCTGCTGACGCTGCCCGCCATCGGCAGCTTGACCAGGTAATCGCAGTGCTCGCGGGTCAGGCGGCGCATGCCCTTGCCTTCGGCGCCCATGATCAGGATCGTCGGGCCCGTCAGGTCCTGGTCATAGATACTGACCTCGGCCTCGCCCGCCGTGCCGACCACCCACAGGCCGCGCTGCTGGAGTTTTTCCAGGGTGCGCGCCAGGTTGGTCACCGCCACCAGCGGAATCACTTCCGCCGCGCCGCAGGCGACCTTACGCACAGCCGGCGTCAAGGTTGCCGACTTGTCTTTAGGCACGATGACCGCCAACGCACCCGCTGCATCTGCCGAACGCAGGCAAGCGCCGAGGTTATGCGGGTCGGTCACGCCGTCCAGCACCAGCAGCAGGGGGGCGCCTTCGGTGCGATCGAGCAGTTCGTCGAGCATCGCCTCGCCCCAGACCTGGCTGGGGCTTACGTCCGCAACCACACCCTGGTGAACGCCTTCGACCCACACGTCCATTTCGCGACGCTCGGCCTGGCCAATGGCAACCTTGTTTTGGGTGGCCAGTTCGACCAGCGCTTGCACACGCGGCTCGCTGCGACCTTCCGCCAACCACACTTGCTTGACACGTTTTGGGTGGTGACGCAGCAGTGCTTCCACGGCGTGCACGCCGTAGATTTTTTCCAGACTCATGACTTGGCCTTAGGTTTGCGCGACCCGCCGCTTTTCGCAGGGGCCGAACCCGCTTTTGGCGGGCCTTTACGGTGTTTACTTGGCTTGCTCGACGGCTTTTCCGCCCCGTGGGACTTTCCCCCAGACGCCGCTTTACCACCGCTTTTGGCTTCGTTGAGCAACTGCTGCTTCAACTCGCGGCTCTTGCGCAACTCGGCATTTTTCGCCGCAGCGTCGCTGGGGCGGTAGGCTTCGGGAGCCTTGTCCTTGACGGACGAACGGCGACCGGCCTTGGCCGGCTCAGGCTCTGCGGTTTTTGCAGGAGCACCTTTACCTTTGGTCGCAGGCGCGGCGGTCTCGTTGCCACGTTTTTTACGACCAGTCGGTGCTTCGGCGGGCTTGTCAGACATTCCGAAGTCGATCTTGCGCTCATCGAGGTCGACGCGCATGACCTGCACTTCCACGGTGTCGCCCAGACGGAAGCTGCGACCGGTGCGCTCGCCCGCCAGGCGGTGGTGCACAGGATCGAAGTGATAGTAATCACCCGGCAAGGCGGTAACGTGCACCAAGCCCTCGACGTAGATGTCGGTCAGCTCGACAAACAAACCAAAGCCTGTCACTGCAGTGATCACGCCTGGGAACGACTCGCCCACGCGGTCTTTCATGAACTCGCACTTGAGCCAGTTCACCACGTCGCGAGTGGCTTCGTCGGCGCGCCGCTCGCTCATGGAGCACTGCTCGCCCAACTGTTCCAGGGCCGCTTCGTCGTACGGATAGATCCGTGCCTTCGGAATGGTCATGGCACCGGCGCGCTTGACGTGCGGGGTGTTCTGCTTGGAATGGATCACGCTGCGGATCGCGCGGTGCGTGAGCAGGTCCGGGTAACGGCGAATCGGCGAGGTGAAGTGGGTGTACGCCTCGTAATTCAGACCAAAGTGACCCTGGTTGTCGGCGCTGTACACCGCCTGGCTCAGGGAGCGCAGCATCACGGTCTGGATCACATGGTAATCCGGACGATCCTTGATGCTCGCCAGCAGCGCCTGGTAGTCCTTCGGCGTCGGGCCGTCCTTGCCTTTGTGCAGGGACAGGCCGAGCTCGCCGAGGAAGGCCCGCAGTTTTTCCAGACGCTCCGGCGGCGGGCCGTCGTGCACGCGGTACAACGCAGGAATCTCGTGTTTCTTGAGGAATTCGGCGGTGGCCACGTTGGCCGCCAGCATGCACTCTTCGATCAGCTTGTGCGCATCGTTACGGGTCGTCGGGGTGATTGCCGCGATCTTGCGCTCGGAACCGAAGACAATCCGGGTTTCCTGGGTCTCGAAATCGATCGCGCCACGCACATGACGGGCACCCAGCAACACCTTGTACAGCGAGTAAAGCTGCTTGAGGTGCGGCACCACGCCAGCGTATTCGGCACGCAAGGCCTTGGCTTCACTGGTCTTCGGCGTTTCCAGGATGGTGCTGACCTTGTTGTAGGTCAGGCGCGCCTGGGAGTGGATCACCGCTTCGTAGAACTGGTAGTCGGTCATTTCGCCGGTTTTGGAGATGGTCATCTCGCACACCATGGCCAAACGGTCGACTTTCGGATTCAGCGAGCACAGCCCGTTGGACAGCTGCTCAGGCAGCATCGGGATCACGCGCTCAGGGAAATACACGGAGTTGCCGCGCACCTGGGCTTCGTTATCCAGGGCCGAACCGATCTTCACGTAGCTGGACACGTCGGCAATCGCGACGAACAGCTTCCAGCCGCCGGAGAACAGGCGCAGCTTGCCAGGTTTGGCTTCGCAGTAGACCGCATCGTCGAAGTCGCGGGCGTCTTCACCATCGATGGTGACGAACGGCAGATGACGCAGGTCGATGCGTTTTTCTTTGTCTTTCTCTTCAACTTCCGGCTTGAGCTTGGCGGCTTCCTTGAGCACGGCCTCGGGCCAGACGTGAGGAATGTCGTAGGTGCGCAGCGCAACGTCGATCTCCATGCCCGGCGCCATGTAGTTGCCGACCACTTCAACGATATCGCCCTGCGGCTGGAAGCGCGCCGTTGGCCAGTGGGTGATTTTCACCTCGACGAACTGACCCACCTTGGCGGCGCCATTACGGCCCGGGGTAATCAGCACTTCCTGCTGGACCTTCGGGTTATCCGGCACAACAAAACCGATACCACCTTCTTCGAAGTAACGGCCAACGATGGACTCGTGGGCACGGGACACCACTTCGACGATCACGCCTTCACGGCGACCACGACGGTCCAGGCCGGAAACGCGGGCCAGGGCACGGTCGCCGTCGAATACCAGGCGCATTTGCGCCGGGCTCATGAACAGGTCGTCGCTGCCGTCGTCCGGGATCAGGAAACCGAAGCCGTCACGGTGACCGGCGATGCGGCCCAGGATCAGGTCGAGCTTGTCCACCGGCGCATAGGTGCCGCGCCGGGTGTAGATCAGTTGAGCGTCGCGCTCCATGGCGCGCAGACGGCGGCGCAGGGCTTCGAGTTGGTCCTCGGTGGTCAGACCGAACTCTTCGACCAACTGCTCGCGACTAGCAGGCGAACCCCGATCGGCGAGATGCGCCAGGATCAGTTCGCGGCTAGGAATAGGGTTTTCATATTTTTCCGCTTCACGAGCGGCCTCGGGATCGAGGGACTGCCAATCGGCCATTAGAGAGTTTTCACCTTGTCTATATGCGGGTTAGTTTGGCATAGGCTTAATGAAACGGGAAATTTCAAGCATCCGATCGCTTTTCTAAAGCCATTTGACCCGCCTTGGAAGCCTGGAAAAGCACCGCTCGTGAAATTTAGCGGTTTTTTTCTCAGGAGGGGTTTACAGTTAAAAAGACGCTCCGTATAGTGCGCGCCATCGACGACGTACACACGATGTCGATATTGCCCAGATGGTGAAATTGGTAGACACGCCAGCTTCAGGTGCTGGTGACCGCAAGGTCGTGGAAGTTCGAGTCTTCTTCTGGGCACCAATTTCGAGCAACAGGTCACCGGCCTGGCAGCTCAACAAAAACCCGCGAAAGCGGGTTTTTGCATTTTTGCCCCCTGCAATTGCGTTTGGCAATTACTAAAACAAAAACAGGGGTTTACAGATCAAAATGCGCTCCGTATAGTGCGCCACATCAACAGCGGCAACGCTGAAGATGCTGCCCAGATGGTGAAATTGGTAGACACGCCAGCTTCAGGTGCTGGTGACCGCAAGGTCGTGGAAGTTCGAGTCTTCTTCTGGGCACCAATTCTTGCTTCAAGGTTTACGACCTTGAACCTCACAGAAACCCGCGAAAGCGGGTTTTTGCGTTTCTGGGTCCTGGAAATATCTGAGTCGCTGAAATCGCTATCGCGAGCAAGCTCGCTCCCAAAAGGATCGCAGTGAACGAGATCCGCTGTGGGAGCGAGCTTGCTCGCGATGAGGCCAGCCCAGCCGCCAGATCAGGCCCGGAACTGCCCCAGGCTTGCTTTCAATTGCGCAGCCAGGCTGTCGAGCACCTTGCCGCTGGCGGTGGTCTCGACCACGGCCTGGGCCGCCTTCTCGGCCTGGGCATGGATGGTTTCCACGCGCCCGCGCACTGCTTGCGCGCCCTGGGCCTGGTGAGCCGCGGCCTGAGTCGCCAGGCCGATAGCCGCATGCACCTGCTCGACGGACGCCTGCACCGACTGCTGCAATCGCGCACTGTCTCGTAGCACCACCAAGCCTTCGCTGGCCTGGCGCCCAGCCTGGCCGATAGCGGCCACCGCCTCGCGAGCGCCCTGCTGCAAGGCCACGATATGCGCCTGGATATCGCCCGTTGAACTTTGGGTCTTGCTCGCCAGGGCCCGCACCTCATCCGCCACCACGGCAAACCCGCGCCCCGTTTCCCCGGCCCGCGCCGCCTCGATGGCGGCATTCAAGGCCAACAAGTTAGTCTGCTCGGCGATGCCGTGGATCACCGTCAACACCACTTCGATCTGTTCGCTCTGCTGCGCCAGCCGCTCAATCACTTTCGCACCGGTGTCTACCTGCCCGGCCAACGCCTCGATCAAGCTGCCGACCTTGGCCGAAGTGCGGGTATTTTCATCAGTGGCCTGGCGGATCTCCACGACCTGCTGCAAAGCCGCCTGCATCGCCTGGCTTTCCGATTGAGCCTCATCCGCCATTTGCGACAGTGCACGCAGGCTCTCGGCCACCTCATCACGCTGCATCCCGGCCGCCGCATCGGCACCGGAGTTACGCAAGGTCATCGCACCGATTTCCACACCGGTACGCTGGGCCACATCGCCGGCCTCGCGCACGATGGGTTGCAACTTATCCACAAAGCGATTGACCGCCGAGGCCATGTCGCCGATTTCGTCCTTGCTGTTGATTTGCACGCGCTTGGTCAGGTCACCCTCGCCTGCCGCCAAGTCGTTCATGGCCGCGATCAGCAACTTCAAGCGATTGACCACCCGACGCCCCAGCACCACGGCCAGCAACACCAACACACCGAAGCCCACCAATGCCAGGCCCAGGCCGATACGCCAGCGCAAGGTGCCTGCCGCTTCCTGCACGGTGCTGGCAGTGTTGGTCTGCATCTGTGTGGCGGTGGCCTGGGCCGACTCCAGGCGACCGCGCATGGCGGTGGCGCTGTCGGCCGCCGCCCCCTTGAGGCTGTCACCGACCAACTGGTCGCTGCTGGCGATCAAGGCCGAGAAGCGCTGGTCCAACGCCTTCAGATCAGCGTCAACGGAAGCCGTGGAAACGCCCATCAATACCTTGCCAATCTCTACGCCGTTGGGGCTGATCGAGGCTTCGAGGTAATACACCGAGGGGTCGCTCTTCGCCGCATCCAGCACTTTGTCCAACGCCCGCTCGCCCTTGCCTTTTTCCAGCAGCGCCTTGTTGATCGGGTTTTCCCGGTTCAGGTAGCGGGTCAGGTGCTCACCACTGGCGTCGTCATAAATAACGAACAACACATTAGGGTTGCGCTGGGCCCGGCGGGCGAATTCGGAAAGGGTCGGTATGTCGCTGTCCCACATAGCGCGTGGCGCGACCGAGGCCAGGAGTTGCGCCATATCGTTGGCGGAATCCTTGAGCGTTTTCTCCAGCGTCGTCCGCAATTGCGCCTGTTCGTCCTTCAAACGGGGGGACAAACCGGCAGTGAGACGCTGACGGGTGCTGGCAGACAAACTGTCCAGGCTCGAGGTGACCTCGCGCCCGGCCTGCTCCAGTTCGCCAGACAATTTTTGACTGTCGCCCCCCAGCCGAGCGCCTAGATCGGCCTCCAGGGCGGTGACAGTGCTTCGTGTCAGCGCGACAGCCACCAGCACCTGCACCAAAAGGGCGATACCAAGCGTAACGAAGACGGGCCGCAACAGACGGCTTTGTAACAGTGAGAGAACGGCCGACACAGGGGAATCCCTCTACTAAACGCCATTAATTTGATGGCACTTCAAAGAAGTACTTATTGTTAACGATGCATAGCAAAGGTCGTGCCGTTCGGCCGGCAGATACGACAAAGGCCCCAAACGAGGGGCCTTTGTTTTTTACATCAACGACTTATCAGGCAAATGGGTGACGCAGAACGATGGTTTCGTTGCGGTCCGGCCCCGTCGAAATAATGTCGATCGGCGCACCGACCAACTCTTCGACACGCTTGATGTAGTTGCGGGCCGCCACTGGCAGCTCTTCCAGGGTCTTGGCGCCCACGGTCGATTCGGTCCAGCCTGGCATCTGCTCGTACACCGGCTCCAGGCCGATGTAGCTGTCGGCGTCGGTCGGTGCGTCGATGACGGCGCCGTCCTGGTTCTTGTAGCCCACGCAGATGTTGATGGTTTCCAAGCCGTCCAGCACGTCCAACTTGGTCAGGCACAGGCCCGAGATGCTGTTGACGTCGATGGCGCGACGCAGGATGACGGCATCGAACCAACCGCAACGACGGGCACGGCCGGTGGTAGCGCCGAATTCGTGGCCACGCTTGGCCAGGAAGGCGCCGACATCGTCGAACAGCTCAGTCGGGAACGGCCCCGAACCCACGCGTGTGGTGTAGGCCTTGGTGATACCCAGGATGTAGTCCAGGTACATCGGACCGAAACCCGACCCCGTGGCGATGCCGCCGGCGGTGGTGTTGGAGCTGGTGACGTACGGGTAGGTACCGTGGTCGATGTCCAGCAGCGAACCCTGGGCACCTTCGAACATGATGTCCTTGCCAGCGCGACGCAGCTCGTGCAGCTCGGCAGTGACGTCGAGCATCATCGGCTTGAGCAGCTCGGCGTACTCCATGCACTCGTCCAGGGTTTTCTGGAAGTCGATGGCCGGCTCTTTGTAGTAATTGACCAGGACAAAGTTGTGGTAGTCCAGCAACTCGCCCAGCTTGGCGGCGAAACGCTCACGGTGGAACAGATCACCGATGCGCAGGCCTCGACGGGCTACTTTATCTTCGTAGGCCGGGCCGATACCGCGACCGGTGGTGCCGATCTTCAGCTCGCCACGGGCCTTTTCACGAGCCTGGTCCAGCGCGACGTGATAGGACAGGATCAACGGGCAGGACGGGCTGATACGCAGGCGCTCGCGCACCGGTACGCCTTTTTCCTCCAGCTTGATGATTTCCCGCAGCAAGGCGTCGGGAGCCACCACCACACCGTTGCCGATCAGGCACTGTACGCCTTCGCGCAGCACGCCCGACGGAATCAGGTGCAGGACGGTTTTTTCACCGTCGATCACCAAGGTGTGACCTGCGTTGTGGCCACCCTGGTAGCGCACTACGGCGGCAGCATGTTCGGTCAGCAGATCAACGATCTTGCCTTTGCCCTCATCACCCCACTGGGTGCCCAGGACTACGACATTCTTACCCATAACACTTGTCCTCATTCGCGCAAACTTGGTGCCGGCCGCAGCCGGCAGGAAAACTCAAGAAGCCAGCGGCAATACTTGCCAAAGCCCGTTCTGCTGAATCAATTGCCGGTCGCAGTCCGCTTCACGGGCGGCGGCCAAAGGTTGCCCAGGCAAAGCCTGGACGACACGCTGACCCTCACTGCGCAGCTGGCAGACCGCTTGCCAGAGTGCCGCATCCGTACTGTCAGGCATCCAGATACCGCCAGACGGTAGCTCGACTTCAGCACGCCCCAGGGTCACCAGGGTTTTCAAATCGGTAGAGAAACCGGTCGCCGGACGAGCACGACCAAAGTCGGCACCGATGTCGTCATAACGGCCGCCCTGGGCGATGGACTGGCCCACGCCCGGGACGAACACGGCAAAGACGACACCCGTGTGGTAGTGATAACCGCGCAACTCACCCAGGTCGAAATACAGCGGCAACTCGGGGAAACGCACCGACAGACGCTCGGCAATCGCCAGCAAGTCGTCCAGCGCCGCCAACACAGGCGCCGGCGCGTGAGCCAGGCGTTCACGGGCAGCGGCCAATACCTCACGTCCGCCGCACAGGCCCACCAGCGCCCGCAGCATATCCGACAGATCGGCCGGCAGGCCCTCGGTCAGGCTGATGACTTCGTCGATGGCCTTGCGTTGCAGGGCATCGAACAGCTGCTGCTCCACTTCGCCGGACAAACCGGCCGCACGGGCCAGGCCGCGATAGATGCCGACATGGCCCAGGTCCATGTGGACATCTGGCACGTCAGCCAGTTGCAGCATGGCCAACATCAGGCTGATGACTTCTACGTCGCTGCTCGGGCTGGCGTCGCCATACAACTCGGCGCCCAGCTGGATCGGGCTGCGCGAAGACGACAAGGCACGCGGCTGGGCATGCAGCACACTGCCGGCGTAGCACAGGCGGCTCGGACCTTCACGGCGCAGGGTGTGGGCGTCGATGCGCGCCACTTGCGGCGTGATGTCGGCACGAAAGCCCATCTGCCGGCCCGACTGCGGGTCGATAACCTTGAAGGTGCGCAGGTCCAGGTCCTGGCCCGCACCGGTGAGCAGGGATTCCAGGTACTCGATATGCGGGGTAACGACGAACTCGTAACCCCAGCTCTGGAACAGATCCAACACCTGCCGACGCGCTACTTCAATTCGCGCAGCTTCCGGTGGCAGTACTTCTTCGATGCCATCTGGCAGCAGCCAGCGGTCTACCGTTGCCATTACGCCATTCCCCTATGGTCCGGGCGGCCAGCCCTCGGGCAAGCCTTGAGTGAAGCAGAAAATACTTGGCCCACGCGCAAAACACGCGCATGAGCGCCGTGACGAATGGCGTCATGCCGTTCACCTACGAGCGATTGAATCATTGTGGCGAGGGAGCTTGCCCCGCTGGGCTGCGAAGCGGCCCCATTGCTGTGAGCGCTTCGCACTCATGCGGGAGCAAGCTCCCTCGCCACGGTTTCTATCCAACGCCTTAAATGAGCAGCACTCCAGCCTCGCCCAGCACTTTCCTCGAAAAACCTGTCGAGTCGTTCAACCCGACGCCTGCAACCAAAACCACAATCAAACGTGCAGACGCAAAAAAGCCGGGAATTTCCCGGCTGCCGCATCATACACACGTTTTCCCAAAGGATCACCCCGCCCGACGCTTTAGCCGCCGGGCGGAGTGCCTCAGGTCAACGTCGCATCAAGGCTTGGCCTTTTCCAGATAACGGAAGAAGTCACTGCTTGGGTCCAGGACCATGACGTCGGATTTGTTTGCAAAACTTTCACGGTAAGCGCGCAGGCTACGGTAGAAACCGTAGAACTCCTGATCCTGGCCATAGGCCTTGGAATAGATCGCAGCGGCCTGGGCATCACCATCACCACGGACCTCTTCCGATTCCCGATAGGCTTCGGCCAGCAGTACGCGGCGTTGGCGATCGGCGTCGGCACGGATGCCTTCGGCCAGCTCGTTACCCTTGGCGCGGTGCTCGCGAGCCTCACGCTCACGCTCGGTGCTCATGCGCTCGAACACGCTGCGGTTCACTTCCTTCGGCAGGTCGATGGCCTTGACCCGGACATCGACCACTTCGATACCCAGCTCTTTTTCCGCCATCGTGTTCAGCGAACGCGTGATATCGGCCATGAGCGCATCACGCTCACCGGACACCACTTCATGCAGCGTGCGCTTACCGAACTGGTCACGCAGGCCCGATTCCAGACGGCGGGACAGACGCTCGTCGGCGATCTGCTTCAGGCCCGAGGTCGCGGTGTAGAAGCGCTCGGCATCCTTCACCCGCCACTTGGCATAGGCATCCACCATCACGGCTTTCTTTTCCAACGTCAGGAAGCGTTGCGTCGGCGCATCCAGCGTCATCAGGCGGGCGTCGAACTTGCGCACCTTGTTGACGTACGGCACTTTCACATGCAGCCCTGGCTGGACATCAGCCTGAACCACGCGACCGAATTGCAGCAACACCGCACGCTCGGTCTGAGCCACGATGTAGAAGCAGTTCCAGGCAGCGATCGCCACGACGACACCGACAATAAGGGCGATCAGCGATTTATTGCTCATCAGCGACTCTCCCTGGTACGTGCTTGCTGTTGCTGCAGATCCGCCGCACGGGCGTTGCTTTCATTGCTGGTGGCTGCCGCGCCGGTCGACGGTGCGCTGGTGTTGCGACCGCTCTCGACCATCTTGTCCAGCGGCAAGTACAGCAGATTGCTCTGGCCGTTCTTGTTGCCGGTCACGAGGACCTTGCTGGTGTTGCTGAAGACTTCCTGCATGGTGTCCAGGTACAGACGCTCACGGGTGACTTCCGGGGCCTTGCGATACTCGGCTACCAGCTTGGTGAAGCGATCAGCCTCACCCTTGGCGCGGGAGACCACTTCATCGCGATAACCGTTGGCATCTTCGATGATGCGCTGAGCCTGACCACGAGCTTCCGGCACGACGCCGTTGGCATAGGTTTCGGCCTGGTTGCGCGAACGCTGCTCGTCTTCACGGGCACGGATCACGTCGTCGAAGGCTTCCTGGACCTCACGCGGGGCTGCCGCGCTCTGGACGTTGACCTGGGTGACGGTGATACCGGTGCGATAGGTATCGAGGAACCGCTGCAGGCGCTCCTTGATTTCGCTGGCCATCAACTCACGCCCTTCGGTCAGCACCTGGTCCATGGCGGTGGAACCCACCACATGGCGCAAGGCACTTTCGGTCGCATGCTGCAGGCTGATTTCCGGCTGGTCGACGTTCAGTACGAAGTCCTGCAGGTTGGTAATCTTGTATTGCACGGTCAGCGGCACCTCGACGATGTTCTCGTCTTCGGTCAGCATCTGGCCCTGCTTGGTGTACGCACGCTCACGCGTGACGTTCTCCATATACTTCTGGTCGATCGGCGGGAAATAGATATTCAGGCCCGGTCCAACCGTCTCGTAGTACTTGCCGAAGCGCAGCACCACGGCCTGCTCCTGCTCGTCCACGACATAGACCGCGCTGTACAGCCAGACAGCCGCCAGCACGACCAGACCGATGCCGAGCAGGCCGAAACCGCCGCCCTTGCCCGGACGACCGCCGCCATCGTCACCGCGTTTTTTACCACCACCGAACAAACCGTTCAGGCTTTCCTGCAGCTTTCGGAAGGCCTCGTCGAGATCCGGCGGCCCCTTGCGGTCGCCGTTGTTACGACGCTTGCCACCCCAAGGATCCTGATTATTCGAGTTGCCACCCGGCTCATTCCAAGCCATAGCGCTCTCCATCTGATAAAGCAAAGACGCACCCACGGCGCGCCGACCAATGCTACAGAATGCCTGACACAGCTTTCTCAGGCTTTTATTGCAAAGTGTGTTGCTCGATGAATTCCATCGGTTGCAGCCCTTCGCGGCTGACCAGCCGATTGAGCTCCGCCCGAGGCAGGCGAACAGCCAGCAGGCAGACGCCTTCGTCGTCGTGTTCTTCTTTTTGCACGGCCCCCAGCTCAAAGAACTGGGCTCGCAGCCGGGCGAAACGTTGCGGCAACTTCAGGGTGCCAACAAACAGATCGTTGCCCAACAGCTCGGCCACTGCCTGTTTGAGCAGGTCCAGGCCGGTGCCATCACGGGCCGACAGCCAGACCCGTTGCGGCTTGCCGTCGGCATCGCGCTGGATCTGCGGCTCCACGCCTTCGAGCAAATCGAGTTTGTTGTATACCTCCAGGATCGGCAAGTCCTGAGCCCCGATCTCGCCCAGCACCACCATCACCTGCTCGATCTGCAGCATCCGGTCCGGTTCGGCGGCATCGATCACATGCAGCAGCAGGTCGGAGTTGCTCGACTCTTCGAGCGTAGCCCGGAAAGCCTCGACCAGTTTATGCGGCAGGTGACGGATGAAGCCCACGGTGTCGGCCAGCACGATCGGCCCGAGGTCGTCCAGGTCGAGCCGACGCAGGGTCGGGTCGAGCGTGGCGAACAACTGGTCAGCAGCATAGACGTCGGATTGGGTGACGTTATTGAACAGGGTCGATTTGCCGGCGTTGGTATAACCCACCAGTGAAACCGTCGGGATGTCCGCGCGCTTGCGGCCGCGCCGCGACTGCTCGCGCTGGCTGCGGACCTTTTCCAGGCGCCCCTTGATCTGGCGCAAGCGAACCCGAAGCAGTCGCCGGTCGGTTTCCAACTGGGTTTCACCCGGGCCGCGCAGGCCGATACCGCCCTTCTGCCGCTCAAGGTGAGTCCAGCCGCGAACCAGCCGCGTACTCATGTGCTCAAGCTGGGCCAGTTCGACCTGGAGCTTGCCTTCATGGGTGCGGGCGCGCTGGGCGAAAATATCGAGAATCAGCCCCGTTCGGTCGATCACGCGACACTCGAAGACACGTTCGAGGTTACGTTCCTGACTGGGTGTGAGGATGTGATTGAAAATCACCAGATCGACCTGTTCGGCCTTGACCAGGTCGCGCAACTCCTCGACCTTGCCACTGCCGATCAGGAACTTTGCGGTTGGCCGATGACGCGGCACGTTGAAAAACGCGACGGTCTCGGCGCCGGCCGAAAGTGCCAATTCCTGAAACTCCTGCGGATCTTCGCGCGCCTCAGGGTCCTGTCCATCCAAGTGAACGAGAATGGCCCGTTCACCACCACCGTGGCGCTCAAAGAACAAAGGAGGCTCCTATCAGGCGTTACCCGGTTCAGCGTCACCGCCTTCGGATTCGGTTGCGCTAGGCAGACGAATTGGACGAACTGGCACGACTGTCGAGATCGCGTGTTTGTAGACCATTTGGCTGACGGTGTTTTTCAGAAGGATGACGAACTGGTCGAAAGACTCGATCGTGCCTTGCAGTTTGATCCCGTTGACCAGATAGATGGACACCCCAACTTTCTCTTTACGTAAAGTGTTCAAGTAAGGGTCTTGTAGCGAATGCCCTTTTGACATGTGCCGCACTCCTTTAAGGATCAATAATAAAAATCGGAATCAGATGGCTTGGGCCGTCACACCCCCAAGGATAGACGGCAATTGCAAGGACTCAGCTCAATATGGAGATGGTCCCGAGGTATTTCAAGGCGCGTGGCAGATTGTCGCAATCGAGACTGTCGAGCCAATGCAAGTCAGTCCAGCTGCGCAGCCAGGTGAACTGGCGTTTCGCCAATTGGCGCGTGGCAATGATCCCACGCTCCTGCATCTCGGCTGACGTCAGCTTGCCGTCCAGGTAATCCCAGACTTGTCGATAACCTACCGCACGTATAGACGGCAACCCGGCATGCAGGTCACTTCGCTCACGCAGGGCTACGACCTCGTCTATGAACCCCTGTTCCAACATTAATGTGAATCTTTGTTCAATTCGCCGATGCAGCACTTGCCGGTTCGCCGGAGCGATGGCCAGATTCGCGACAGTATAGGGCAATTGTTGCAGTCCCGAAGCGGCTGCTTCAGTACTTTGCGCAGATTGTCGCTGGCGCAGGGCCGTCATGCTCTGGCCGCTGACCCGATAAACCTCCAGGGCCCGACTGAGGCGCTGCGGGTCATTGGGGTGAATACGCGCCGCCGATTCCGGGTCGATGACCGCCAATTGCTCGTGCAGGGCTTGCCAGCCAAGGCGCGCGGCCTCTTCTTCAATCTGCGCGCGCACCTCGGGATCGGCTGCCGGCATGTCCGCCAACCCATCGACCAAGGCCTTGTAATACAGCATTGTGCCACCCACCAGCAGCGGAATCTTGCCCCGCGAGGTGATCTCGGCCATGGCCTGGAGCGCGTCACGACGGAAATCAGCCGCCGAATAAGCCTCGGCCGGGTCGAGGATGTCGATCAGGCGATGGGGAAACTCGGCCAGCAGTTCCTTCGACGGCTTGGCGGTGCCGATGTCCATGCCCCGGTAGACCAGGGCCGAATCGACACTGATCAACTCGCAGGGCAGGACTTTGGTCAACTCGATGGCCAGGTCGGTCTTGCCGGCGGCGGTCGGCCCCATCAGGAAAATCGCGGGTGGCAACTGGCTCATCAACGACCGCGCAGGAACAGTTTGTCCAGGTCGTCCAGGCCCAATTGGGTCCAGGTCGGCCGGCCATGGTTGCATTGACCGCTGCGCTCGGTGTTTTCCATGTCCCGCAGCAGGCCGTTCATTTCCGGCAGGGCCAGGCGCCGGTTGGCGCGGATCGCGCCGTGGCAGGCCATGGTACCGAGCAGTTCGTTCAGGTGCGCCTGGATGCGGTCGCTGGTGCCGTATTCCATCAAGTCAGCCAGTACGTCGCTGACCAGGCGATTGGCCTCGGCCTGCTTCAACAACGCCGGGATCTGACGGATCGCCAGGGTTTCGGGCCCCAGACGCTGCAATTCGAAGCCCAGGCGCTGGAACCAGGCCACATGTTCTTCGGCGCAATCGGCTTCGCGCTGGCTGACGGCCAGGGACTCGGGCACCAACAGTGGCTGGCCGCTCAGGCCTTCGCTGGCCATGGCGATTTTCAGCCGCTCGTACATGATCCGCTCATGGGCGGCGTGCATGTCCACCAGGACCAGGCCCTGGGCATTTTCCGAGAGGATATAAATGCCTTTGAGTTGCGCCAGGGCATAGCCCAGCGGCGGGATATCGCCTTGGCCGTCGGGCATCGCCGCCGCTCCAGCTTCCGGCAAGGGTTTGAAGAACTCGCGATAGGCCGCCTGGGCCTCGGCTGTCGGCACGCTGGATTGCGGACGCGGAGTGTATTGGTATCGATAGCCGCTGCCGGTACCGCTCCCGGCCGTGTTGTAGCTCGGCTGAGGCTGGGGCTGCTCCAGCAGTGCGTTGGCCGCCAGGCGCATTTCGCCCTGAGGCCCGAATTCGCCAGCTTCCAACCCCGTTGGCCGGACCATGCCGCCCACCGCCGCCGGAGCCGCCAGTTGATCTTCCGGGCGCACATCGCCCAACGCACGGTGCAAGGTGCCGTAGAGGAAATCGTGGACCATGCGCCCGTCACGGAAACGTACTTCGTGCTTGGTCGGGTGTACGTTGACGTCGACCACGGCCGGATCGACTTCGAAAAACAGCACGAAGGTCGGATGCCGGCCATTGAACAGCACATCGCGATACGCCTGGCGCACCGCGTGGGCCACCAATTTGTCGCGCACCGCCCGGCCGTTCACGTAGAAGTACTGCAAGTCCGCCTGACTGCGGGAAAAGGTTGGCAAGCCGACCCACCCCCACAGGCGCAAGCCATTGCGCTCCACCTCGATGGGCAATGCCTGCTCCAGGAAACCTGCGCCGCACACCGCGCCGACACGTCGGGCGCGTGCCGCATCATCGTGGGCCTCGTGCAGGCTGAGGATGGTCTTGCCGTTGTGGCGCAAATGGAACGCCACATCAAAGCGCGCCAAGGCCAGACGCTTGATGACTTCTTGCAGATGATCGAATTCAGTCTTCTCGGCCTTGAGGAACTTGCGCCGGGCCGGGGTGTTGAAGAACAAGTCGCGCACTTCCACCGAAGTGCCCACCGGATGGGCCGCGGGCTGCACGCGAGACGCCATGTCGCGGCCTTCGGTCTCGACCTGCCAGGCCTGCTCGGCATCGCGGGTGCGGGAGGTAAGGGTCAGGCGCGACACCGAACTGATGGATGCCAGCGCCTCGCCCCGAAACCCCAGGCTCATGACCCGCTCAAGATCCTCCAGGTCGCGGATCTTGCTGGTGGCATGCCGCGCCAGGGCCAGCGGCAGGTCGTCAGAGGAAATCCCGCCACCGTCATCGCGCACCCGCAGCAGCTTGACGCCGCCCTGTTCGACATCCACATCGATGCGCCTGGCCCCGGAGTCGAGGCTGTTTTCCAGCAACTCCTTGATGACCGACGCCGGACGCTCGACCACTTCGCCAGCAGCGATCTGGTTCGCCAGCCGGGGGCTGAGCAGTTCGATGCGGGCAGGGTTACCGATCACTTCGTCACTCATCGCTGGACCGCCACTTCGTTGCCGGGAATGGTCAGGGTCTGACCAATCTTGAGCTCGTCGCTTTTGAGATTGTTGGCACTGCGCAAGGTGGCGGGCGACACCTGATAGCGCACGGCGATCATCGCCAGGGTTTCGCCGGGGCTGACCCGATGGTCCCGCGGGCCTTGGGCAATCTTGCCCGAGTCGCGCAACCAGGCGATGTAGGTGCCTGGCGGTGGGTTCTGCTGGAAGAACTGCCGCACGCCGCTGCTGATGGAACGGGCCAGCGCCTGCTGGTGGTTGGCGGACGACAGCTTGGAGGCTTCGTTGGCGTTGGAGATAAACCCGGTCTCCACCAGGATCGACGGGATGTCCGGCGACTTGAGCACCATGAATCCAGCCTGCTCGACGCGCTGCTTGTGCAGCGGCGTGACCCGACCGATGTTGCTCAGGACTTTCTGGCCGACGTTCAGGCTGGAGGTCAGCGAGGCGGTCATCGACAAATCGAGCAACACACCGGCGAGCATCCGGTCCTTGTCGTCGAGGCTGACGTTGCCGGCACCGCCGATCAGGTCGGAACGGTTTTCGCTGTCGGCCAGCCAACGGGCAGTCTCGGACGTGGCACCGCGGTCGGACAGGGCAAACACCGAGGCCCCGAACGCTGCCGCCGAAGGCGCGGCGTCGGCGTGGATGGAGACGAACAGGTCGGCACCTTTCTTGCGGGCGATCTCGGTACGCCCACGCAAGGGAATGAAGTAGTCGCCGGTACGGGTCAGTTCGGCGCGGAAGCCTTTCATGCCGTTGACCTGGCGTTGCAATTCGCGGGCGATGGACAGCACCACGTCTTTTTCCCGCTGCCCGCGCGAGCCTGAGGCGCCTGGGTCTTCGCCGCCGTGACCGGCGTCGATCACCACGATGATGTCGCGCTTGCCAGCCGGGGCCGGTGGCAGCTTGAGCGCAGGTTCGGTCGGGGTCACTGGCACCGCTGGCACCGTGGCAACATTGGTCGGCGGCGGCGGTGGCGCCGCATCGGCCGGGTTGTCGAACAGGTCCACCACCAGCCGGTTGCCGTATTGGGCATTCGGGGCCAGGGTGAAGCTTTTCGGGGTCACGGCTTTTTTCAGGTCGATGACCACCCGCAGGTCGGTCGGCGTACGCTGGGCCGAACGCATCGCGGTAATCGGCGTGTTGGCGGTCGCCACGTTCAATGGCGCGCCCAGGGACGCGCCGTTGATGTCAATCACCAGGCGATCCGGGGCGGTCAGGGTGAATACGCTGTGCTGCACCGGGCCCGTCAGGTCGAACACCAGCCGTGTGTTGTCCGGCGCCCGCCAGAGGCGAACGCTGTTGACCTTTGTCTCGGCCACAGCATCGACGGCCAGTGCCGTAAGCAACAGTCCTACGACAGCAACCACCGCGCGAAAGCGCATACCAAACCCCATCATCAATTAGTTTTCCAATGCCAAAGCGGCACACCACGACTCGCCACGCGAGCCTTGCGGCGTCAGTTTCAGCGAACGCCCGCCGTTCTGCGCGCCAATGGTAATGGTCAGGTCGGGCTTTGGCAAAAAGCCTGCACCCTTCTGGGGCCATTCGATCAGGCACAAGGCGTCATCTTCGAAATAATCGCGAATACCGAGGAATTCCAGCTCCTCCGGATCCACCAGTCGATACAGGTCGAAATGGAAGGCGCGAATGTCGCCGATCTCGTAGGGCTCGACCAGGGTGAACGTAGGGCTCTTGACGGAGCCGACGTGCCCAAGACCGCGAATGATGCCACGGGACAGGGTGGTTTTCCCCGCGCCGAGGTCGCCTTCGAGAAAAATCAGGCCGTGACCGGCGGTGATCTGCGCGATGCGGGCACCAAATTGTGTCATGGCTTGTTCGTCCGCCACGTACAGGGTTACTTCAGACACGGTGAATGTTCCTCCAACAACTGACGAATGGCCGGAATCAGATCGGTGGCTGCCACCCCCCGACCCGAACGACCGGCCTGGGCACCGGCATTGGCATGCAGCCAGACCGCCAGGCACGCGGCCTCGAACCCCTCCATGCCCTGGGCCAGCAAGGCGCCGACCACTCCGGCCAGCACATCCCCCAGGCCTGCTGTGGCCATGGCCGGATGGCCCTGGCTGCAAACCGCCAGGCGACCGTCCGGGCTGGCAATCAGGCTGCCAGCGCCCTTGAGGATAACCGTGGCGGTGTATTTCTGGCTCAATGCATGGGCTGCCGCTGGACGGTCGGCCTGCACCTGGGCCGTGGATAACGCCAACAATCGGGCCGCCTCGCCTGGGTGCGGGGTGATGACGCACTGTTCAGGCAGGCGGACATCGCCGCTGCAGAGCAGGTTCAGCGCATCGGCATCCCATACTTGCGGCAGCGGCGCATTGGCCGCCGCCGACAACAGGCTGCGCCCCCATGCGGCCTGGCCCAAGCCCGGCCCGACCACCAGCACGCTGGCCTGCTGGAGCAAGCCCATCAATTGGTTCGCCGAATGGGTGCCTTGCACCATCACTTCCGGCAAACGCGTCAGCGCGGCGGATACGTGCTCGCTGCGGGTCGCCATCGAAACCATCCCCGCACCGCAGCGCAGGGCGCTTTCGGCGCTCATCTGGATGGCGCCGCCAAAGCCCCGGTCGCCACCGATCAACAGCACGTGACCGAACTTGCCTTTGTGGGACGTGGCGGCACGAGGTGTCAGACGTGGCAGATTATGGGGTGAGAGCAATCGGGCACTGGCCGGTGCCGCGTCAACAATATCTGGATCGGCGTGCAGGTCGTTGAACACCAGTTCGCCGACCCGGTCCGCCGCTTCGCCGGTAAACAGGCCCAGCTTCAAGCCAATAAAGGTCACGGTGAGATCGGCCACCACCGCCGTGCCCAGCACCCGGCCGGTATCGGCGCACAAGCCCGAGGGGATATCCACCGCCGCGACCGGCAGACCGCTGACGTTGATCGTATCGATAGCCCGCACATAAGGCTCGCGCACCTCGCCACTCAAGCCCGTCCCGAGCAGCGCATCCAGCAACACGCCGCGCAACTCTGCCTCATCCGACCACGGCTCCATCGGCACGCCCACCGCCACCGCTTCGGCGTGGGCATTGGCGGCGTCGCCCTGCAAGCGCCGGGGCTCGCCCACCGTCAGCACCCGCACCGACCAGCCAGCGCGCCGGGCCAGGGTCGCGACCAGATAGCCATCGCCGGCGTTGTTGCCATGCCCGGCCAGCACCGTCAGCTCGTGGGCATCAGGCCAGCGCCGGACAATCGCTCGCCAGGTGGCGCGGGCGGCGCGTTGCATCAATTCGAAACCGGCGGTGCCGGCCGCGATCAGTTGTGCGTCGAGGGCCCGGACCTGCGCGGCGCTGTACAGCGCGTCGGGAAAATCATCTTTAGTGTGCGGCATGCGTCTTCGGGCTCCGATGTCTGGCAGAATTATACGCATCTCAGCTCTGGTTTCTCTCGCCTCATGCCTGCCATTCCCACAGACCTCCCCGCCCTCGCCCAATCCATCAAGGAGTGGGGCCGCGAGCTGGGCTTCCAGCAGGTCGGCATCAGCGGCCTGGACCTTGCCGAGCATGAGCAACACCTGCAACGCTGGCTCGATGCCGGGTACCACGGCGAAATGGACTACATGGGCGCCCACGGCAGCAAACGCTCGCACCCCGAGGAACTGGTGCCGGGTACGCTACGGGTGGTTTCCCTGCGCATGGACTACCTGCCGGGCGACACGCACATGGCGCAGATGCTCGGCCAACCGGAGAAAGCCTACGTCTCGCGTTATGCATTGGGCCGCGATTACCACAAATTGATCCGTAAACGTGTGCAGCAACTGGCAGAAAAAATTCAGGCGGTGATCGGCCCCTTCGGTTATCGCGCCTTCGTCGACAGTGCTCCAGTCCTGGAAAAAGCCATCGCCGAACAGGCCGGCCTGGGCTGGATCGGTAAAAACACCTTGGTGTTGAACCGCAAGGCCGGAAGCTATTTCTTCCTGAGCGAGCTGTTTGTCGACCTGCCGCTGCCGGTGGACCCGCCCCATGCCAGCGAACATTGCGGGAAATGCACCGCGTGCCTGGACATCTGCCCTACGAATGCCTTCGTCGGGCCCTACGTGCTCGATGCCCGCCGCTGCATTTCCTACCTGACCATCGAGCTGAAAAGCGCCATCCCCGAGGAACTGCGGCCGTTGATCGGCAACCGGGTGTTCGGCTGCGATGACTGCCAGATCGTCTGTCCCTGGAACCGCTTCGCCCGGCCGTCCGGGGAAAGCGACTTCAAGCCGCGGCACAACCTGGACAATGCCGGGCTGGCCGAGTTGTTCATGTGGGACGAGGCAACGTTCCTGAGCAGCACCGAAGGCTCGCCGCTGCGCCGCGCCGGGTACGAGCGCTGGCTGCGCAACCTGGCAGTGGGCCTGGGTAATGCGCCGTCAACGATTCCCGTGCTGCAAGCGCTGCAGGCGCGACGCGACTACCCGTCGGAGTTGGTGCGCGAGCATGTGGAGTGGGCGTTGCGGCAACATGCCGAGCGTCAAACCTCGTCGTTGTAGACGAACTTCGGCATTTCCCAGTGAAAACGAATCGCCAGGAGCCGCAGCAGGAAACCACCGAACAAGGTAATGAGGATCGCCTGTTCACTCGGCAGTTGCAGGAAGACGCACAGCAGATAGCACCACGCCGCGGCAAATGAAACGCTGGCATAGAGCTCGCGACGGAAGATCAGCGGAATATCGTTGCAGAAAATGTCCCGCAAAATACCGCCGAACACCCCAGTGATCACTCCGCTGACCGACGCCACCAGCATGCCATGGCCCATTTCCAGGGCCGTCATGCAGCCGATCAGGGTGAACGCCACCAGCCCCGCGGCGTCGAGCACCAGGAACAATGAACGCAGGTGGCGCATCCAGCGCGCCAGGAACACCGTCAGCATCGCCGCCGCCGTGGTCAGCACCAGGTATTCCGGGTGTTTGACCCAGGTGAGCGGGTAATGACCGAGCAGCACGTCACGCACCGAACCGCCACCCAGCGCCGTGACACAGGCGATCAGCACCACGCCGAACCAGTCCATGCCGCGGCGCCCGGCAGACAAGGCGCCGGTCATGGCTTCGGCGGTGATGGCGATCAGATAAAGCATCAGCAACATGGTGGCGGTCCTTGCAGGAAGGCGCGCAGTCTAGCCATTTCGGGCAGGCACCAAAAGAGGGCAAGGCAACGACTTCCACCTAAACATGCCGCCTCTGGTCCAAACCGATCCCTGTGGCGAGGGAGCTTGCTCCCGCTCGGCTGCGCAGCAGTCGCAAACCGGACAATGCGGTCTACCTGAAGGACGGTTGGGGCCTGCTGCGCAGGCCAGCGGGAGCAAGCTCCCTCGCCACAAAAGCAATCTCGCCGGTCGCCGGGTGCCGGTTAGAACTTGATGAAATGCTTGCGGTAATGCTGCAACTCGGCGATGGACTCGCGGATGTCGTCCAGGGCCAAGTGGCTGCCGCCCTTCTGGAAGCTGTCACGCACTTCTGGAGCCCAACGGGCGGCCAGTTCCTTGAGGGTGGAGACGTCCAGGTTGCGGTAGTGGAAATAGCTTTCCAGGGATTTCATGTGGGTATAAAGGAAGCGACGGTCCTGGCAGATGCTGTTGCCGCAGATCGGCGACTTGCCCTTGGGCACCCACTGCTCCAGGAAGGCGATGGTCTGGGCTTCGGCCTCAGCCATGCTGATCTTGCTCTCGCGTACCCGCTGGGTCAGGCCCGAGCCGCCGTGCTGGCGGGTGTTCCATTCATCCATGCCGGCCAGGATCTCGTCGCTGTGGTGGATCGCGATCACCGGGCCTTCGGCCAGGGTGTTGAGGTCGCTGTCGGTGACGATGGTGGCCATTTCGATGATGACGTCGGTGTCCGGGTTCAGACCGGTCATTTCCAGGTCGATCCAGATCAGGTTCTGCGGGTTTTGCATAGGGAAGCTCCTCGGCGTAGCCACGCAGTTTAGCCTAGGCCGGCCCTTGGGCGTG
Source organism: Pseudomonas sp. NFACC46-3 (assembly GCF_900114515.1). Classification (NCBI taxonomy): domain Bacteria; kingdom Pseudomonadati; phylum Pseudomonadota; class Gammaproteobacteria; order Pseudomonadales; family Pseudomonadaceae; genus Pseudomonas; species Pseudomonas sp. NFACC46-3. The sequence continues at coordinate 19,559 of NZ_FOTH01000017.1, read as the reverse complement.
CTAAACTCGCCGCCGTTTTACCCTATTCGCTGCATTTCTTCATACGGAACACCCATGGCCAAACGCCAACTCAATCGTCGTCAGAACTGGCGCATCGAAAAGATCCAGGGCGAGCGCGCCGCCCGCGCCGCCAAACGCGAGTCCAGTGCTGTCGAAGCCTTGGAAGGTGGCGACCTGGGCCCGGAACAGACCGGCCTGGTGATCGCCCACTTCGGTGTGCAGGTCGAGGTCGAGGCCCGGGAAGGCGAGCTGGCCGGCCAAGTGTTCCGTTGTCACTTGCGCGCCAACCTGCCGGCCCTGGTCACGGGCGACCAAGTCGTCTGGCGTGCCGGCAACCAGGGCATCGGTGTGATCGTGGCGCAATTGCCACGCCACACCGAGCTGTGCCGTCCGGACAGCCGTGGTCAGCTCAAGCCGGTAGCGGCCAACGTCGACATGATCGTCATTGTATTCGCGCCCTTGCCCGAGCCCCACGCCAACCTGATCGACCGTTATCTGGTGGCCGCCGAACACGCCGGCATCCGCCCGTTGTTGCTGCTCAACAAATTCGACCTGATCGACGAGCACAACGCCCCGGCGCTGAACGCCCTGCTGTCGGTCTATCGGGATTTGGGTTATCCGGTGCTGGAAGTCTCGGCCCATCACGGCAACGGCATGGAGCAATTGCAACAACAACTGGACGGGCGCATCAGTGTGTTCGTCGGCCAGTCTGGCGTGGGCAAGTCATCGCTGGTCAACAGCCTGCTGCCAGACGTCGAGACTCGCGTCGGGCCGCTGTCCGAGCTGTCCGGCCAGGGCACCCACACCACCACCACCGCGCGGTTGTTCCACTTCCCCGGCGGCGGTGAATTGATCGACTCGCCGGGCATACGTGAATTCGGCCTGGGCCACGTCAGCCGGGCCGATGTCGAGGCCGGGTTCATCGAATTCAATGACCTGATCGGCACCTGCCGCTTCCGCGACTGCAAGCACGACCGCGAACCTGGTTGCGCGCTGCTCAAGGCGCTGGAAGAAGGTCGCGTGCATCAGCAACGGATGAATAGCTACCGCTCGATCATCGCCAGCTTGCCGGATAGCAGTTACTGACCCGGAATGTGAGCCGGACACCATTGTGGCGAGGGAGCTTGCTCCCGCTGGGCTGCGAAGCAGCCCCAAAACCCGCCAAATGCGGAGCATCAGACACACCATTTACGACTGCTTCGCAGCCGAGCGGGAGCAAGCTCCCTCGCCACAAAGGCAAGCACGCCTCAGGTGAACAGCGCCTCATAAAAAAGCCGACAATGATGTCGGCTTTTTTATGGATCACTGCGCCGGCGGCTCGGCCGGTTTCGGCGCAGCGTCGTCGAACAGGTTCAGACGCTCGCGCAGCTCATGGGCCGGCACGGGTTGCTGGTCCGCCGGCAAGGCGTTCGGATCAGCCGCCGCGCCAGGCGTCGTCGGTGCTTCACCCGGTGCGCCCTGCCCTTGGGCCGGATCCAGCGGCGGATCGTCGGTTTGCGAACCCTCGATGGCTTGCTGGGCCTTCTTGGTCAACACCACGATATCGATACGTCGGTTGACCGGGTTGAACGGGTCCTTGCGATCGAACAACGCCGAGGACGCATAACCGACCACCCGCGCCACCTGCTCGTCCGGATAACTGCCGGCCACCAAGGCGCGACGGGCCGCGTTGGCGCGGTTGGCGGAAAGCTCCCAGTTACCGAAGTCTCCTTTGCCAACGTAGGGCTTGGCATCGGTATGACCGCTGATGCTGATTTTGTTCGGCACCGCTTTGATGGTGTCGGCCATGGCCAGCAAAATGTCTTCGAAATAAGGCTTCAGGCGCGCGCTGCCGGAATCGAACATCGGCCGGTTCTCGGCGTCCATGATCTGGATGCGCAAGCCGTTCGGCGTGATTTCGAACAGGATCTGGTCCTTGAATTTCTGCAGTTGCGGGTTCTCTTCGACCTTGTTCTGCAACTCTTGCAGCAACAATTCCAGGCGTTCGCGCTCGATCTGCTCGGCCATCCCTTCGACCTGCTCGGAGTCCACCGTCACCTTGTCAGGCTGGGGCTGGGACTTGACCTCGGGGTTGAGTGTGTTTTCCGGGGCCAGGGTCGGTGAACCACCCAGGTCGATGATGTAGGGCGTGCCGCTTTCGGAAAAGCCGACCGGGTCCTTGAAGTAACCGGCGATGGCGATCTTCTGTTCTGGGGTCGCCGTGGACAGCAACCACAGCACCAGAAAGAACGCCATCATCGCCGTTGCGAAGTCGGCGAAGGCAATTTTCCAAGCACCGCCATGGTGCCCGCCGGCGATGCGCTTGACGCGCTTGACGATGATCGGCTGGTTATTTTCCATGATTTAGCGACCGCGAACCGCTTGTTCCAGCTCGGCGAAGCTTGGACGGTGCGCCGGGTACAGGACCTTGCGACCGAACTCCACCGCCAACGATGGCGGCATGCCCGAGGCCGAAGCCACCAGGGACGCCTTGATGGCTTCATAGACGTTGAGCTCTTCCTTGGCATCATGGGCCAGGGAATGGGCCAGCGGACCGAAGAAACCGTACGCGGCCAAAATACCGAAGAAGGTACCCACCAGTGCCGCACCCACGTGCAGGCCGATGGATTTCTGGTCGCCATCGCCCAGGGACGCCATGGTCACCACAATCCCCAATACCGCCGCGACGATACCGAAGCCAGGCATACCGTCGGCGATGCCGTTGACCGCGTGGGAGGGGTGCTCCAGGTCTTCCTTGAGGCTGTACAGCTCCATGTCGAACAGGCCTTCGAGCTCATGGGGCGCCATGTTGCCGGACGACATGATGCGCAGGTAATCGCAGATGAACGCCGTCATGCGGGCGTCCTTGAGCACAGCCGGGTACTTGGCGAAAATCGGGCTGGCGGCGGCGTCTTCGATGTCGCCTTCGATCGCCATCATGCCTTCGCGGCGGCTCTTGTTGAGGATCTCGTAGATCAGCCCCAGCACCTCGAGGTAGAAGGTGTGGCTAAAGCGCGAACTGAACATGCCCAGGGATTTCTTGAGCACGTGCATCGTCATATAGCCAGGGTTGGCCTGCAGAAATGCACCGAGGGCGGCGCCACCGATGATCAACACCTCGAAGGGTTGGACCAGGGCCGCAATCTTGCCATGGGAGAGCACGTATCCGCCGAGTACGCTCGCGAACACGACAATGATGCCGATAATTTTAGCCATAGATAGAAAGTACTTATTTAAGTCGGGTTCAAGGTCATATTCGGAAGCTGAAAAATCTCTTCTTCTACTTATCGGCAAAACTGCGCCAGACTATAGTCAGTTCCGGCGAAAAGCCAATTTTGCCCCGTTCCGGGCGTAGATACCCTTTGCGATGATCACGTCCAACCATGGCTAACGAAACGAAGGTTCCAACTCCACGACCGACCACCCTCGAAGGCTGGGTCAAGCTGCTCGATGGCGTGCACCTGCCGGTGCCCCAGGCCAGCCATGACCTGGTCTGCAAAGCCATTGCCGACAGTCGCCGCTCGTTACGTGACATCGCCGAATTGATGCAGGACAGCCCCGCCCTGGCCCTGAGCGTCATCCGCGAGGCCAACTATCACACCCATGGCAGCCTTGCGGAACCTGCGGAAAATCTCGAAGTGGCCATCAACCGCCTCGGCCTCAAGCGTACCGAAGAACTGCTCGCTCGCTTGCCGTCGTTGCCAGGGCACGAAATCCCCATCGCCTTGCGCCAGCTGCAATTGATCAGCCAACACGCCACGCAACAGGCCAATGGCTTTTTTGCCAGCCGCCTGGCGCGGCTGTGGCAGGACATTCACTGGGGCAGCCTGCTGTTTCTCTCGCCGCTCTGGCCATTGGCCTTGACTCACCCGCGATTGCTGGGGGAGTGGGAATTGCGGGTCGTCCACAAACGCGAACCCGCGCGCAAGGTAGAGCGCGAATTGTTCGGCGTCAGCCTGCTGAAAATCTGCCTGGCGCTGGTGGAAGCCTGGCGCTTGCCGATCTGGGTGATACAAGGTTATCGCCTGCTGCTCAATGAACGCCGCGAGCTGGTGCAGGTTCTGCGCATCGCCCGGGACAGCGAGCACCCGCTGCGCCAGCAGAATCGCCTGGACGACGACCCAACCCTGCGGCGCTGGCTCAATCAACCGGCCAATACCGTGTTGCTGGCCAACGGCCTGGCACTTTCAGCGCAACAGGCCTGGGACGGCCCCCACAGTGCCCGCTGGCAATACCTCACCAGTTTGTACCTGCAGATGCCGATGGATGAGGTCCAGCAACAGCTGCACCAACAAGCCGTCACCAGCGCCCGTCATGACGCCATGCCAGACCTCTGGCATCCGGCCGTGGCGTTGCTCTGGCCCTGGGGCTGCCGTCGCATCCACCCCGGTTTGCTAGCGCCCCCACCACCCAGCGCCGAGGACCTGAGCCAGTGGCGCAAGCAATGCTCCGCGCTGCTGGTGGAACCGAGCCCCTTCAGCAATGCCATGCACCTGACCACCTCGGCACGGGACGTGTTGGTGGCCTGTGGCATGCGCCGGGTGATGATCCTGATGGCGGACCGCAACCAGACCAGTGTGCGCGTACACCAGACCGCCGGCCTGCCCAAAGAAGCCGCGGCCATGAGCTTTTCCATCAGCCAGAGCAAAATAGTGCAACGATTGCTGGCTCAGCAGGCCCAGGTTCGCCTGAACCCGGACAACAATGTGCAGTTTTCGGCGCTGCTGCCACCGGGCCTGCGCAGCCTGTTCCGTGGGGAGCACCTGCTGCTGCGCTCTCTGACCTGCAATGGCCGGGTGATCATGCTGGTGGTGGTGGACCAGGGCGGCGGGCCGTTCTCGGACGTGACCGTACAAGCCTTCGGCAAAACCGTGCAATGCATCGAAAGGGCCCTGCATACCTTTACCAACCGCGGCCGCTGAACTTGCTACAATCTTTTCCCTTTGCGCCCCTGGAGACCTCACATGCCTGACTTCTCTGGCTTGCCGTTGGTGATCGAGCCGAACGAGCTGCTGCCGCGCCTCGACACCCGCGAACTGATTCTGGTGGACCTGACCAGCGCCGCCCGCTACAGCACCGGCCATATCCCTGGCGCACGCTTCGTCGACCCCAAGCGTACCCAGCTGGGTCAACCGCCGGCGCCAGGCCTGCTGCCGGCCAAAGCCGACCTCGAAGCCCTGTTCGGCGAGCTCGGGCACAACCCGGACGCGGTCTACGTGGTCTATGACGATGAAGGCGGCGGCTGGGCCGGGCGGTTTATCTGGTTGCTGGACGTGATCGGTCACTCCAACTATCACTACCTCGACGGCGGCTTGCTGTCGTGGCTGGACGAAGGCCTGCCGGTGTCCGTCGACGTGCCTGCGCCCGTCGCAGGCCCGGTCAGCCTGACACTGCACGAAGCGCCCACCGCCACCCGTGAGTACCTGCAAAGCCGTCTCGGTGCTGCCGACCTGGCGATCTGGGACGCTCGCGGCCCGCTGGAGTATTCCGGCGAAAAAGTCGTCGCAGCCCGAGGCGGGCACATTCCCGGCGCGGTCAATTTCGAATGGACAGCCGGCATGGACCAAGCGCGCAACCTGCGCATTCGCAAGGACATGCCGCAAATTCTCGAACAATTGGGCATCACGCCCGACAAGGAAATCATCACCCACTGCCAGACTCACCACCGCTCCGGCTTCACCTACCTGGTGGCCAAGGCGCTCGGTTATCCACGGGTCAAAGGCTATGCCGGTTCCTGGGGCGAATGGGGCAACCACCCCGACACACCCATCGAGCTTTGAAGGTTCTTAAGGACAATTAATGAAAAACCGTTTGTTCATCCTCACTCAGTACCTGCTGCCCCACCACCTGTTGTCACGGCTGGCCGGCTGCATTGCCGAATGCCGCGTGCGCTGGTTCAAGAACGCCTTCACCGCTTGGTTTGCCAAGCGCTACCAAGTGGACATGTCCCAGGCACTGGTGGAAGACCTGACTGCCTACGAGCACTTCAACGCCTTCTTCACCCGCGCCCTGAAAGACGGTGCACGCCCGCTGGACGACACCCCAGGTGCGATCCTCAGCCCCGCCGACGGTGCCGTCAGCCAGCTCGGCCCGATCGAGCACGGCCGGGTCTTCCAGGCCAAGGGCCACAGCTTCAGCGTGCTGGAACTGCTGGGCGGTGATGCGGCCAACGCGGCGCCGTTCATGGGCGGCGATTTCGCCACCATCTACCTGTCCCCCAAGGACTACCACCGCGTGCACATGCCACTGGCCGGCACCCTGCGGGAGATGGTCTACATCCCTGGGCGGATTTTCTCGGTCAACCAGACCACCGCCGAAAACGTTCCGGAGCTGTTCGCCCGCAACGAGCGCGTGGCGTGCATTTTCGACACCGAACGTGGGCCGATGGCCGTGGTGCTGGTGGGCGCGATGATCGTGGCCTCCATCGAAACCGTCTGGGCCGGGCTGGTGACGCCGCCCAAGCGCCAGCTGAAAACCTTCCGTTACGACGAAGCCGCCCGCGCGCCGATTCATCTGGAAAAAGGCGCCGAACTGGGCCGCTTCAAGCTGGGTTCGACGGCCATCGTGCTGTTCGGGCCGGACCAGGTGAAATGGGCCGAAGGCCTGGTGGCCGGATCGCCAGTGCAGATGGGCCAGGGCCTGGCGCTGCCCAAAGGCTGAGTAAAGATCACATGTGGGAGCGAGCTTGCTCGCGATAGCGATATAACAGTCACCTCAATGGCGACTGTCCTGGCCTCATCGCGAGCAAGCTCGCTCCCACAGGGCATCCAGCATAGATAGCACACCTCCTTCGGCTACAACTGCTAGAGTTGGAAACATCACGTTTATTTCCCGCCGGAGCCCGTACACGGCATGAATGAGACCAGCCCTCTCCAGCTATTGCGCGTCCTGACCCCGACACAATCACGTCTGTCGTTCTGCGATGCTACGCCACGGGACCTCAAGCGCTGGATCGCCAACCTGCCCAAGGCCAACATCGGCGAAACAGCCCGCCTTTTGTACCAAGCCCTTGGCGAACTCAACCAACTGCTCACGCCCAGCGACAATCGCTTGCAACTGCTCGAGCTGCTGCGGCCCGAGGTGTATTACGTCTGCAAGCACCTGGAGCGGCACTTCCTGCAACAGGCCATTGTGCTGGATGAGCGCTCGCGCAAGATCGTCAACCTGTGCCAGGCACTGCAAACCCAGCTGGCGATGGGCTACAAACAGGTCGTGGCGCGTATCGCGTCGAAATACACCAAGGACCGAGCCCGCCTGCTGAGCACCGCGCTACAACGGGCGATGCATGCCCTCAATGGTCCGCTGCTGCGTGCCAGTCAGCTATACAGCCCCGTGCCTGAAGGGCTGTGGCTCGATTTGCATCAGTTGCATCGGATCGCCTGCCTGCACCGGTTGCAGCACCTGAGCGTGAGTGACGAACTGGCCAGCCAGGTTCATCAACTGACCCCCGAACAGACCTATGTCGTTGCCCTGTTGCTGGGAGCGTCACGCAGCAATCAACTGCGCCAGAGCCAAATCGGGCGGCTGACCGAAGTGCTCGAAGCCTGGAGCCAGTGGGTCAAGCTGGATCCCGCCAGCAGCACTGCCAGCCTGTTCGCGGTCGCTCCGCAACTGGATGTCGGGCCACGCTACCGCTCCAAGTTCCGAGCCGAACAACAGCCAACCTTGCAGGGCTTCGACCCACAGCCCCTGGTGCGCGCAATCGCCACGCACCTGGAAGAACCTGCCGAGCAAAGCCTGCCGGTACCGGGCGGCATGAGCGTCGATACCTTGCATCACCTGCAAGCCGCCTGGGGCGAAGCAGCGGAACGCAGTTTCCAGCGCACCGAGGGCAATGGCACGCTGACACTGTGCGTGGGCATGAGTGCGCTGCACTATTACCTCGGCGGCGAGCGCTCTTTCAACGAAATACTGAATAGCCCCACCACCCGCAAGGCCCGCTTCGAAGCCTCATCAAGCAAGACAAACGACACCTGGGGCCAGGCCTTCGACGCCGCCCCCGCCGGCGACAGCGACCTGCTGCCCTATGAAGAAATCGAGTACCCGGTCAACCCGAGCGATGATGACGGCAGCCACTCCGACAACCAGCATCACTTCCCCACCTACGACCTGCCGATCATCAACCACAGCCCCGGCGGCTACTGCCTCGGCTGGCCCAAGGAAGTACCGGAACAGCTGCAAGCGGGAGAAATGATCGGCATTCGGGACAGCAGCGACCAAGCCTGGAGCGTTGCCGTGGTGCGTTGGATCCGACAAGTGCGCAACGGCGCCATGCAAATGGGCATCGAACTGGTCGCCCCCCATGCCCAACCTTGCGGGCTGCAACTGGTCCGGGAAAACGAGCACGGTCACTACCTGCGCGGGCTGTTGCTGCCAGAGATCAGTGCCATTGACCTGCCCCCGACCATGATCGCCCCCCGCCTGCCTTTCCAGGAGGGCCAGCGGGTGTTGATCAATACCAACGGCCAGGAACGCCGCGCCGGCTTGGACCGCCGGGTGACCAGCACCCACAGTTTCAACCAGTTTTCCTATCACTCGGAAGACTCAACCGAAACCGGGGATAGCGGCGACCAGGAAGGGAATTTTGATTCGTTGTGGAAATCGCTTTGAACAGCCAACACACAACCCTTTGTGGTGAGGGGATTTATCCCCGCTGGGCTGCGAAGCAGCCCCAATACAGTCAACTTCAGCCAGCCTGACACAACGAGGCGTTAGGTTTTTGGGGGCTGCTGCGCAGCCCAGCGGGGATAAATCCCCTCGCCACAGATGAATGCCTCCAAAAGATTGCGGCAGACTCGAATCAGAGCTGCCCATCCCGATCCCTGAAGCCCAACAGGTACAACACCCCATCCAGCCCCAGGGTTGAAATCGCCTGCCTGGCCGACTGCTTGACCAGCGGCTTGGCGCGGAACGCCACGCCCAGGCCCGCTATCGCCAGCATCGGCAAGTCGTTGGCACCGTCACCCACAGCGATGGTCTGCTCCAGGCGCAGGCCTTCTTTTTCAGCCAGTTCACGCAGCAGGTCCGCCTTGCGCTGGGCATCGACGATCGGCTCGACGGCCACGCCGGTCACTTTGCCATCCACCACTTCCAGTTCGTTGGCGAACACGTAGTCGATGCCGAGCTTGGCCTGCAACTGCTTGGCGAAGTAGGTGAAGCCGCCGGACAGGATGGCGGTCTTGTAGCCCAGGCGCTTGAGTTCGGCGAACAGCGTCTCTGCGCCTTCGGTCAGGCGCAAGGAAGCGCCAATGGAATCCAGCACGCTGACGTCCAGGCCCTTGAGCAGCGCCAGGCGCTCCTTGAAGCTGGCGCGAAAGTCCAATTCGCCAGCCATGGCCCGCTCGGTAATGGCTGAGACCTTGTCGCCCACGCCGGCCGCCTTGGCCAGTTCGTCGATGACTTCAGCTTCGATCAGCGTCGAGTCCATGTCGAACACCGCCAGGCGGCGGTTGCGGCGGAACAGCGAATCTTCCTGGAAGGCGATGTCGACGTTCAGTTCCTGGGCCACGCTCAGGAACTCGGCACGCAACGCCTGGGGGTCGGCTGGCTCGCCGCGCACCGAAAACTCGATGCAGCCCTTGCCTTTGTCGTCCGGGGTATCCAGCGGCATGCGCCCGGACAGTCGGTCGATGTGATCGATGTTCAGGTCATATTTGGCGGTGATCGAACTGACGCGCTGCAATTGCTCGGCGGTAACCTTGCGGGTCAACAAAGTGACGATGTGGCGTTTCTTGCCCTGGCCGGCCACCCAATGCCGGTAATCGTCCTCGGACACCGGGGTGAAGCGCACCTGCTGGTCGAGCTTGTAGGCGGTGAACAGGATGTCCTTGAGCACCGACTTGCCTTGTTCGGCGTCCGGGATTTCAACCAGGATGCCGAACGACAGTGTGTCGTGGATCACCGCCTGACCGATGTCGAGAATGTTCACACCACCCTGGGCCAGAACGCCGGTAATGGCCGCAGTCAGACCCGGACGGTCGCTGCCAGTGATGTTTATCAGGACGATTTCGCGCAAGGCGCACCCCCGCAGGTGGAAAAAAACCGCATTCTACCCACATTCAGTGACCATCGGGCACCGCCAGTGCTTTGCCGGTCATGGGGCTGTCGCTATACTGCGCGTCAATTTCACGGACAAAGAGCCGAGCTCAGTGAACCGGCCCACGCCAGTCAAAACCGACAACTTCTTCCTGCTGATCTTCCGTGCACTGCGCCACCGTCGTGTGCCGATTGCATTGCGCATTGCCAGCCATAACGTGATCCTGGTCGCCCTGGCCCTGGTCATCTATGCCTGCGTGATGGGTTTGCAATTCAAGCAGGCGATGCACGAGCAGGCCGACGCCCTGGGTGAAAGCCTGACCACCCAGACCGCCACGTCCGCCACCGAGCTGCTGGTGTCCAACGACATCCTCAGCCTCAACGTGCTGCTCAACAACCTGACCAAGAACAAGCTGGTGGCCCACGCCGCCATCTACAGCGTGGACAACCGCATCCTCGCCGAGGCCGGCCAGCGTCCCAAGCCCGGCCTGCTGGGCGAGTCCGGCGGCATGTACCAGAGCAAGATCACCTTCCAGGACGTGACCGCCGGGCAACTGCGCATCAGCCTGGACATGGACCAGTTCCAGCAGCCGATGACCATCAGCCTGCAAAGCATGGGCATCCTCAGCGCGATCCTGCTGGCGCTGGCTTTGGCCCTGAGCCTGCGCCTGGGCCGGCACATCTCCACGCCGCTGTTGCAATTGCGCGTCTGGCTGCGGGACATCGACGAACACACGCCGGCCACCCAGCGCCAGGACGAAATCGGCGACCTGGCCCGGCAACTGCACGCCAGCTTCGCGCCGGAGCCTGAGCCCGTGCCGGAACCTGAAGACATCGACTACATGGACGACGAGGCCGAGCCGGGCTTCGAAGTGCGTAACCTGCGCGACCCGGGTTTCGACGAAAGCCCGCCGATGCCGACCTCCAAACCGGCGCCACGCCACGTGGTACGCACGGTAGAGGACGAGGAAGACGACGACGCCTTCGCCGAGCTGCGTGACGAGTCGGTCGATGGGGCGCCCCGGTCGGTCGTCAAGCCTGTGGCTTCGAACCTGCCCCAACACAGTGCCGTACTGGCCGTGCAACTGGGCGCCCAGGACCAACTGCGCCGCCTGCCCCAGGCACGCCTGAAGGAATTGCTCGAGCGCTACCGCGACTGCCTCGACCAGGCCGCATCGCTCTATCAGGGCGAACTGCACACCCTGAACGATGGCAGCACGCTGATGCTGTTTCACACCGAAGACAGCGGTGACGACTACCTGACCAACGCCATTTGCTGCGGTGAGTTGCTGCGCGCCTTGGGCCACCAGTTGCAGATCGAAGTCGCCGACAGCGGCATCACCCTGCAACTGCAATTGGGCCTGACCCTGGGCGATGGCTTGTTTGGCCTGAGCCAGATCGACCTGCTGCTGACCGAAACCGCCCAGGACGCCCTGGCACTGTCGCAACACAGCCGCAACCTGCTGCTGGTGGAGCGCAAGATCAACGATGACGCCCTGATCCGCCAGCGCGCCCGTATCCGCCCCATCGCCAGCCCCGAAGGCGCGTGCTGCGTGGAACGCTTGATGGAGCCTTATCCATCGATGCTGGAGCGGCAGTTGGCGCGGATGCATGAACGCCAGGCCTGACGCTCAGGACGTGAAATGACGAAGCCCGCAGATGAGTGATGGTCTGCGGGCTTTTTTGTTGCCTTCAGCGTCGCCATCGCGAGCAAGCTCCCACAGTGGATCTCTGCAAAACCTGTGGCGAGGGAGCTTGCTCCCGCTGGGCCGCGAAGCGGCCCCAAAACTATTCCAAACCACTGAACGCGAGCCTGAAGAAAGTGGTTGTCTGTGGGCTTTTTGGTGCCTTCAGCGCCGCCATCGCGAGCAGGCTCGCTCCCACAGGGAGATGTCTGCAAGCCTCAGACCCAGTGTGTGCGAGCTTGCTCGCGATAGGGCCGGCCCAGGCCCCAGGGATCCAACCGGCAGAAACGACAAAGCCCGCATCAATGCGGGCTTTGTCGTATATCCGGTCCAACCGTCAGAACCTGAACACTTCCATGTCCGTACGAATCGGCAAGGCCATGGGGATCTTGTCCTTGTCCTTTTCTACCGGCTTGGCCGGGGCAGGAGCGGCCTTGCGTGGGACTTCTGCAATAGGTGGCTGGTTGGCCAGGGGCTTGAGCGACACGGACAGCTGTTCGGCCAGGCGTTGCAGGAGCACGCCCTGGGCCTGGACCTGTGCCGCGGTGCTGCCGGCATGTTGCTCTTGCAGATGAACGATGCGGTTTTCACGCACCTTGCCACGACGGTCGATCAATCGCCATTGGGCATCGAGCACAGCCGGCTGGGCTTTACCCGAGTCCAGGCGGGTAATCGACAGCAGCACCTGTACATCCGGGGTGAAGCCTTGGGTCGCGGGTGCCAGCACCACACGCTGGCTGTCCAGATGCCCGGCGACCTGGCGCAGCAGCAACTGATCGATGTCAGAAGACAGGCTGCCAGCCCAACGACCGTCAGTGGCGGCCTGCAGGCTACCGTCCGGTTGGCGTTGCAATAAGGTTTCACGTTGCAGGTAGTCGGCGATCAGGACCGGCCCCAGCAATACTGCCATGCCTGTGCTTTGCGCAGGCTGGGCCGGGGTTCCGCTGTCCAGTTGGTACAGCGACACCGGCTGGTTCATGCTGCAGCCCGCCAGGCCAAGCAGGCCGGCGAGCCACAAAATAGGGAGGCGCAGAGCAGTCATCGTTCCGTCCAGGTGGCAGCCACAAGGCTTACCACAATGAAAAAATACTCGGTCATTATGAAGAACGCTCGGCCACGCCGGCGCTTGAAAGGGCCTATCATCCGTGAATATGCGCGCCGACTCCAGCGCGAAAGTATCGATCTGCGGCATTTAATCGCAGACCGAGCCCTCTAGTACGCCTAATTGAGGTTTTCGACGAGCAGCGCATCGACTCGCTGAAATCCCCTTGGAAGCTTGTTGCCCCGCCGACCACGTTCACCCTTGTAATGCTCAAGATCGTCAGCCTTCAACGAAAGCGTGCGCTTGCCTGCCTGTAGCACAAGCGTGGCGCCTTCCGGCAACACTGCAATATCCGTGACATATTCCTCACGGCTGGCGACCCGTTCGCCGGAAATACCAATAATCTTGTTGCCCTTGCCTTTCCCCAGCTGCGGCAGGTCGCTGATCTTGAACACCAGCAACCGGCCTTCGGTAGTGACCGACGCCAGCCAGTTGCTCTCCCGATCGGCCACCGGCCGTGGCGCAATCACCTTGGCGTTGTTCGGCAGGCTCAACAACGCCTTGCCCGCCTTGTTCTTGGCTTGCAGATCCTCGCCCTTAACCACGAACCCGTAACCCGCGTCCGATGCAATTACGTACAGTCCTTCATCATCAGGCATCAGCACGCATTCAAAAGTTGCACCCGGCGGTGGCGTTAAACGACCGGTCAGCGGTTCGCCCTGACCACGAGCCGACGGCAGGGTGTGGGCTGGCACCGAATAGCTGCGCCCGGTGGAGTCGACGAATACCGCAAACTGGTTGGAACGCCCGGCCGCCAAGGCCTTGAAGCCGTCCCCGGCCTTGTAGGAAAGCCCCGTCGCGTCAATATCATGACCTTTGGCGGAGCGCACCCAACCTTTTTCTGACAGCACGACGGTCACTTTCTCGTTCGGCAGAAGATCGTGCTCGCTCAGCGCCTTGGCTTCGGCACGCTCGACGATTGGTGAGCGACGGTCGTCGCCGTAGGTTTCGGCGTCCTTGAGCAGTTCGGTGCGTACCAGCTTCTTGAGCTTGGCTTCGCTGCCCAGCAGGGCTTGCAGCTTGGCCTGCTCCTTGAGCAACTCATCCTGCTCGGCGCGCAGCTTCATCTCTTCCAACCGCGCCAACTGCCGCAGACGAGTGTCGAGAATGTAGTCGGCCTGGATTTCGCTCAGGGCAAAACGCTCGATCAGGCTGGCCTTGGGGTGCTCCTCGGTGCGGATAATGTGGATCACTTCATCCAGGTTGAGGTAGGCAATCAGCAAACCGTCCAACAGGTGCAGGCGACGCTCGACCTTGTCCAGGCGGAATTGCAGGCGCCGGCGCACGGTCTTGACCCGGAATTCCAGCCACTCCACCAGCAATGCCCGCAGGTTTTTCAACTGCGGCTTGCCGTCCAGGCCGATGATGTTGATGTTGACCCGGTAGCTGGACTCCAGGTCGGTGCTGGCGAACAAGTGCTGCATCAGCGCGTCGTGATCGACTCGACTGTTGACCGGAATGATCACGATGCGGCACGGGTTTTCGTGGTCGGATTCGTCGCGCAAGTCAGCCACTTGCGGCGCTTTCGACGGTTTTGCCTGCATCATCGCGGCAATCTGTTCCAAGACCTTGGCCCCGGAGACCTGATGCGGCAGCGCCGTGACAATGATGTCGCCGTCTTCAACGTGATACACGGCGCGCATGCGCACCGAACCACGGCCGGTCTCGTAGATTTTCAGCAGGTCGGCGCGCGGGGTGATGATTTCCGCTTCGGTCGGGTAGTCCGGGCCCTGGATGTGCTCGCAGAGCTGTTCCACCGTGGCTTTCGGCTCGTCCAGCAGACGCACGCACGCCGTGGCCACTTCCCGCAGGTTGTGGGGTGGCACGTCGGTGGCCATGCCCACGGCGATGCCGGTGGTGCCATTGAGGAGAATATTCGGCAAACGTGCTGGCAGAACCAGGGGTTCGTCGAGGGTGCCGTCGAAATTCGGCCCCCAGTCCGCGGTGCCCTGGCCCAGCTCGCTGAGCAGCACTTCGGAATAACGCGACAACCGCGCCTCGGTGTAACGCATGGCCGCGAAAGACTTGGGATCGTCCGGCGCACCCCAGTTGCCCTGCCCATCCACCAGGGTGTAGCGATAGCTGAATGGCTGGGCCATCAGCACCATGGCTTCATAGCAGGCCGAGTCGCCGTGGGGGTGGAACTTACCGAGCACGTCACCGACGGTACGCGCCGATTTCTTGTGCTTGGAATCAGCATCCAGCCCCAGCTCACTCATGGCATAGATGATCCGCCGCTGAACCGGCTTCAAACCATCGCCGATGTGCGGCAAGGCACGGTCCATGATCACGTACATGGAGTAATTGAGGTAGGCATTTTCGGTGAAGTCAGCCAGCGATCGGCGTTCTACGCCGTCTAAGCTGTCTGCAAGAATGTCGCTCATGCGGGCCTCATCAGTTCGTTGTCTGGCGCAGCAGCATGGTGCCGTCGCGCTGGGTAAATTCAAGTTTGTTCAGGGCGCTCATACCCAGTAGCACTTGCGTGCCACCCAGGCCTGGCGCCACCAGGGCACGGACATCGCGCAAGACGATGTCACCCAATTGCAGCCGGTCGATGCGGGTGCGATAGCCCTCGCTCAAACCGTTGGCGGTACTCAACGTCACGCCGAAACCTTTTTCCAGCTTGAGGCGCTCGGCCAACTCCACCGGAATCGCCACGTCGGTGGCGCCCGTGTCGAGCATGAAATCCACCGGTTGGCCGTTGATCTGGCCGCTGGCGACGAAATGCCCCTGCCTATTGCCGACCAACTTCACCTCGATAAACCCTTCGCCTCTTTGCGAATACACCTGGGCATTGGGATTTTGCTGGCGCTGTTCCCATTGGGCAAAAAATCGCGTTGCCAGGAACAGCGCCGCGCACCAGGCCAATATCATCAACACCCGGCCAGCACGCTTGCCCGGCGGCTGACTCATGGCGAGGCGCCCCAGCCACCGTCCGGCGCGGCGAAGCGCCAGATGATCGGCCGCGTTTCGCCGTCGGCGCGGGCACCGTCATTGTTGTCCAAGCCGACCCAGGCGCCCTCGGCGTCCACGACCAGCGCTTCGGCCAGCCCATGCTCCTGGGAATAACGCCGACTGTCCTGCAACGCCTCGGCAGCGAACGACCAGCACCGCTCCACCTGGGCGGTCTGCTGGTCACGCCGACAGATCTGAAAGGCGTTGCGTTCCAGGGTAAACAGCTTGCCATTGAACAATGACAGATCAGCGAAGTCCCGCGAAACCGCCTTGGCCTTGGGGAATTGCGCCGGTTGCATCTCCAGCCCCGCTTCGCTCAGCAGCACGCAATTACCATCGCAGTCCCACACCGTCTGTTGGCGCCTGATCTGCAACAGGCCGCGACGTTCGCGCTCCGCCGCCAGCCACAACTGATCACCCGCCGGGTTGATCGCCAGGCCTTCGAACAAGGCGTTGAAATGCAGCAACATGCCACTGCCCCGGGCCTGACGGATCAACGTCGGGGCGATTTTCAACCAGGAGGCGTCTCCCGACGGCGACACTTGCAACACCGCGGCATGAGACTCGCTGACCACATAACGATTGCCAGCACTGTCGCAACTGATGCCTTCGAAATCCAGCTCACCACCACGCAGGAACGACGCCGCCCAGGTCCGGGAACGCAAACCCCAGGGCAAACCGCTGTCGGGCACCTCAGGCACGTCGATCTGCACCGCGGCTGCCGGCCAGACCCGCGCATCGGAAGGTGTAAGGCGGTAGATCCGATCATCGTCGCGATCAGAGACCGTCCACATTTCGTTGCCGCACCAGGCCAGCCCGGACAGATTGCCGCCGCGCATGCCATCGACGGCGTGCTCAGACAGCAACTTCAGTTCCGGCGCCGGTCCAGCGACAACCACCCCCGCCCACAGCCACAACGCCAGGGCGAAACCGTTGCGCATCAGGCCAACACCTCGGCCAGGTCCCCTTTGGATTCGAGCCAGGACTTGCGGTCGCCGGCGCGTTTCTTCGCCAGCAGCATGTCCATCATTTCCGACGTCGCTTCGAAATCATCCAGGGTCAGTTGCACCAGACGACGGGTGTTCGGGTCCATGGTGGTTTCGCGCAGTTGCGGCGGGTTCATCTCGCCCAGGCCTTTGAATCGAGTGACCTGTGGCTTGCCGCGCTTCTTCTCGGCCACCAGACGGTCGAGGATGCCGTCACGCTCGGCCTCGTCGAGGGCGTAGTAGATCTCCTTGCCCAGGTCGATCCGGTACAGCGGCGGCATCGCCACATAGACGTGACCGGCGTCCACCAGCGGGCGGAAATGCTGGACGAACAAGGCGCAGAGCAACGTGGCGATGTGCAGGCCGTCGGAGTCGGCGTCGGCGAGGATGCAGATCTTGCCGTAGCGCAGCTGGCTCATGTCCTCGGCGCCCGGATCGACGCCGATGGCGACGGCGATGTTATGCACTTCCTGACTGGCCAGCACTTCGCTGCCGTCCACTTCCCAGGTGTTGAGGATCTTGCCCCGTAGCGGCAGGATCGCCTGGAACTCCTTGTCCCGCGCCTGCTTGGCCGAACCACCGGCAGAGTCACCTTCCACCAGGAACAGCTCGGAACGCATCGGGTCCTGCCCGGCGCAATCGGCGAGCTTGCCCGGCAAGGCCGGCCCCTGGGTGATGCGCTTGCGCTCGACCTTCTTGCTGGCCTTGAGACGACGACCGGCGTTGTTGATTGCCAGCTCCGCCAGGGCCAGGCCGGTTTCCGGGTTGGCGTTGAGCCACAGGCTGAACGCATCCTTGACCACCCCGGAAACAAACGCCGCCGCCTCACGGGACGACAGGCGTTCCTTGGTCTGGCCGGAGAATTGCGGCTCCTGCATCTTCATCGACAACACGAAGGCGATGCGTTCCCAGACGTCTTCCGGCGCCAGCTTCACGCCACGGGGCAGCAGGTTGCGGAACTCGCAGAACTCGCGCATGGCATCGAGCAAGCCCTGGCGCAAGCCGTTGACGTGGGTGCCGCCCTGGGCCGTAGGGATCAGGTTGACGTAGCTTTCCTGGACGCTTTCGCCGCCTTCGGGCAGCCACAACAAAGCCCAGTCCACCGCTTCCTTGTTACCGGCCAGACTGCCGCAGAATGGCTCGTCGGGCAGGCGTTCGAAACCGCTGACCGCGTCCACCAGGTAAGAGCGCAGACCGTCTTCGTAATGCCATTCGACTTTCTCGCCGGTGGCCTTGTCCTCGAAACTGACCAGAAGCCCCGGGCACAACACGGCCTTGGCCTTGAGCACGTGCTTGAGGCGGCTGACAGAAAACTTCGGTGAATCGAAATACTTCGGGTCCGGCGCGAAATACACGCTGGTGCCGGTGTTGCGCTTGCCGACGGTGCCAACCACTTCCAGCTCGGTGGCCTTGTAGCCATCGGCGAAGGTCATCTGGTATTCGTTGCCGTCACGCTTGACCCGCACCCGTACCTGGGTCGACAAGGCGTTGACCACGGAAATACCCACCCCGTGCAAACCGCCGGAGAATTGGTAGTTCTTGTTGGAAAACTTGCCGCCGGCGTGGAGCTTGGTCAGGATCAGCTCGACGCCCGACACGCCTTCTTCGGGGTGAATGTCCACCGGCATGCCGCGGCCATCATCGCTGACTTCCAGCGAGTGATCGGCGTGCAGGATGACCTGCACCGAACGAGCGTGCCCGGCCAAGGCTTCGTCGACACTGTTGTCGATGACTTCCTGGGCGAGGTGGTTCGGCCGACTGGTGTCGGTGTACATGCCGGGGCGCTTGCGCACCGGGTCGAGGCCCGAGAGGACTTCGATGGCGTCTGCGTTATAAGAGCTAGCGCTGGGAGTGGCCATGGGGTCTCGTCGTCAGTGTTCAGTGAAAAAGGGGCGATGGCTCACAACGACGTGAAGTCGATCGCCTGGTACAAATCGGCGCCAATGCCGGCAAAACTCAACAGCGCCGGCAACTGCTGGGCAAACCCTTGGAAACTGTGGTCGCCGCCGGCCTGGATGCGCAAGGCACAGGCACGGTAATACTGCTGGGCGTGGCGATAATCCAGCGTTTCGTCCCCGGTTTGCAACCATACCTGAAACCGCTGCGGATCCCGGGGTGCCGGCACGTCCAGTTCGGCCAGGGCCGTGACGTGGTCGTGGGTCAATTCCCAGGTTTCGTCGGTGTACAAATTCTTCTGCGTGCCCAGGTAACCGTCGAACATCCGATGCGGGCTGACGGCAGGGTTGATCAGCAGCGCCTTGAGGCCGTGGCGTTCGGCCAAGTGAGTCGCATAGTAGCCGCCGAGCGAGCTGCCGACCAGCAGCGGTCGGCCCAGTTGTGCAATCGCCTGTTCCAGCTGACCGATGGCTTGGCGGGGGTGGTGGTGCAGGGCTGGGACTTGTAGGCGGTCGCTCAGGCCCAATTGCGCCATTACTTTGATCAGCTGACTGGCTTTGGTCGACGCAGGGGCGCTGTTGAAGCCGTGGATATAAAGGATAGAACCCGACATTGCCGACTCCCTGGGTGTGGGGCAAAGGCCGGAGTTTACAGGGAGTTTGTGGGGGTTTGGGGGTGAACTGTGCATCCAAGACAACACAAAACCCTGTGGCGAGGGGATTTATCCCCGCTGGGGCGCGAAGCGGCCCCCTTCAGCTGGATTGGGTACATATCCATTTCTGCGGTAACGGCCACTTAGGGTTCCGCCCTGACGGCGGGTCACTTTCGAAAAGCGCGAAAGTAACCAAAGCGCTTCTGCCCCACCACTCGGCACCTCGCCTAGGCTCGGTGTGCCCTCACTCCGGCATTGCTCCGTGGGCC
>NZ_FOTH01000012.1:0-164909 GCF_900114515.1 Pseudomonas sp. NFACC46-3 | reverse complement strand
AGTGGGCATCCCGGCATGGATGCCGGGATAGCCGCGCTGGGCCATGGATGGCCCTTCGCGGCGGGCCCACGGAGCAATGCCGGAGTGAGGGCATGCCGAGCCCTAGCGAGGCACCAAGTGGTGGGGCAAAAGCGTTTTGCTTACTTTTGCGCTTCTCAAAAGTGAGACGCCGTAAGGGCGGAACCTTAAGTGGCCGTTACCGCAGAAATGGATATGTACTCAATCAAACCTCAGTAACCGTCGGACTCATAGTCCGGGGTAAAAGCAAACCCAACCACCCGCTCAACCCCCGTCTCCAACCGCCCATCCGGCCAAAGCCGCAACCACCGATACCCCGGCGCCTGCGAGCCCACCGCAAAATCCTCACTCCCCGGCTCAAACTGAATACAAGTCGAAGGCGAAGCCAACAAACGAACCCCCTCGCGCACCCGGTCAACCTCCTGATGCACATGCCCCCACAGAACAGCGCGCACCTGGGGAAACCGATCCAACACCGCAAACAACGCCTCAGGATTACGCAACCCGATAGGCTCCATCCACACACACCCAATCGACACCGGATGATGATGCAGACACACCAGATGATGCCGCTCCGGCGCCTCACTCAACGCATTGGCCAACAGAATCAACTGCTCCTCAGCCAAAAACCCCGGCACCGAACCCGGCACGGCGGAATCCAACAGAGTGACGCGCCAGTTGCCAATATCCACCACCGGTTCGAGCAGCGTGCTCTTGACCGCCGCTTCAAGCATGACCTGCGGCTCATCATGGTTACCCGGAATCCAGCGCGCCGGCGCATCGATTCGCCCGCTCATCTGCCGAAACGCCTGATAGGACTCCAGCGTTCCGTCCTGGGACAAATCCCCCGTGGCCAGCATCAAATCGATCTTCGGCTGCTGCTCGAGCACCAGGTCAACGACCGCCCGCAGGCTGTCGCGGGTATTCATGCCCAGCAACGAACCGTCGGCCTCGGCAAACAGGTGACTGTCGGACAGCTGGACCAGCAACGCCGCATCAGCGGTGGTCAGGATGGATACGTTCGGCAAATCGCTCTCTCCCAGGCGCACTCACGCCGTTGGATGACGCCGCAATTATGCTGGGGAAGATCGAAAGGGGAAACCCGCGAACCGGAACCGGTTCACAACCAGTGTCCAGTATTTGAACGACAACTACCGAACGACTTCGAACTCGTGGCCCAGCGCCAGGCAATGACTCAGCCATTCACCCAGGAACAGGTTCAACTGGGCCTTTTCGTCCGGCTGGTGCATTGACGCATTGGGATAAGGATAGATGCCGCGAAAGCGTCGCGCATGTTCGGCACTGACGACTTCGGCCATGCGCGCATCGTGATAGACCTGAACTTCCAGCTGCGGCACCGGTAGCCAGGGCAGGCTGTGCTCCTGGCGCACCTGCAAGGTCGTGGTGTACGGGCAGGTCTGCAGCACTTCGAGGGCCAGCACGCCGAGCATCTGGTCGCCGTGGGTCACGGCGATACGCCGCGGCGCCGGATCGTTGCGCATGTCCGGCAACAAGCGCATCAGGCGGGCGTAGTTGGCCTCGCAGGCGGCCTGCAACCCCACCAGATCGACGCGATAGCGATCGCGCAGCTTGTTCAGGACCATAACCCCCTCACTTCCTCGCGGTTCAAGGCCAGCCATTGCAGGGCGATGATGCTCGGTGCATTGCAGATTTGTCCGTCGCGCACAGCTTGCAGGGCATCTTCGAAAGACCAGACCTTGACGCGGATATCTTCCGCCTCTTCCTCCAGGCCATGCAGCCCGCCCGCCCCCGTGCTGTCGCAACGCCCCAGGTACAAATGGACGAATTCATCGCTGCCGCCCGGGGATGGAAAATACTTGGTCATCGGCCAAAGCGCAGCGAAGGCAAGCCCAGCTTCCTCCTGCGCTTCACGATGAGCAACTTCTTCCGGTTGTTCGTCCTTGTCGATCAGGCCGGCCACCAACTCCACCAGCCAAGGGTTGGCGACCTTGTCCATGGCGCCGACGCGAAACTGCTCGATCAACACCACTTCATCGCGCTGCGGGTCGTAGGGCAACACGCACACCGCGTCATGGCGCACGAACAATTCACGGCTGATTTCGCGGCTCATGCCACCGGCAAACAATTCGTGACGCAAGTGCACACGATCGAGTTTGTAGAAACCCTGGAAGCAGCTCTCGCGCTTGACAATGTCCACGGTGCTCGGTGCGGCGTTGGCGAAATCGGTCATGACAATCCTCGTGTGCAATGGATCAATACGAGGTTCCAACCTCGGCTTCGCGCCATCCTAACGCGCCCGTACCCTTTGATGCAGCCCCTTTCCACTCATCGGGATGGACGGCAGAAGGTGAAAGAACTCTAATGAGCTTAGTGGCGAACTGATTGTCCTGCTGGCAGTCGAAGCGGGTAACTTTTCGCCTTTCCCTGTTCCATGAAGGACGCCCATGTCGCTTTTCAAAACTGCCTCCGTGGCCGCCATTGCCCTGACCCTGGGCGCTTGCCAAAGCCTGTTCCAACCCAATTACCGCGCACCGCTGGAAACCACCCGCGATGCGTCGGAGCAACTGCAACAAGGATGCGCCAGTGCCGACTGCCCGTTGGTGAACATCGATACCCTGCACTTTCCCACCGAGCCGGCCCTGGACGGCATCGTCGAAAAACGCCTGCTGCAAATGACCCGCACCACCCCGGACGCCCCGGTTGCACCGACGCTTGCCGCCTATCGCGAGCAGTTCCTGCGCAGCGCCGCGCCCCGCAACAGCAGCTATTTGCAGGCCAAGGTACGTGAGCAACATGACGGCCTGGTGATCATCGAACTGTCCAGCTACCTGGACACCGGCGGCGCCCACGGCACGCCGGGCCGCGGCTTCATCAACTATTCGCGCCAGCAACACAAGGTTCTGACGCTGTCGGACATGCTGCTGCCGGGCCAGGAGGAAGCCTTCTGGAAAGCCGCCCAGGTCGCCCACAACAGTTGGCTGATCAGCACCAAGCTGGATCAGGAACCCGAGTTCCTGAAACAGTGGTCCTTCCAGAAAACCCCACACGTGGCGCTGACCTACGGCGGGGTGATCCTCAAGTACGAAGTGAGCACCATCGCCCCGTACGCCCTGGGCCACATCGAATTGAAGATCGCTTACCCACGCCTCAATGGCATCCTCAAGCCCGAGCTGTTCCCCGGCCGTAGCTGAAAGCCCGGCCCAGCAACAGTTGCAGCAACCCTGCCAGAATCAGCGACGGCAGGGTTGCGCCGATGTCTGGATGGAAGTTGGCCAGCAAGTGATAAGTGCTCACCCCACCCAACCAGGCCAACAGGGCCGGCCAGCGCAATGCGGCTGATACCACTTGGCTGCTGCGCTTGCGCAGGATGAAGTGATCCACCAGCACCACGCCAAACAGCGGTGCGAACACCGAGCCGATCAGCAACAGGAAGTTCTGGTACTGCGCCAACGGCGCGAAGCAGGCGATCAAGGTACAGAGCACGCCAATCGCCAAGGCCAGGTGCTCGACCTTCAGCCCCGACAACATGCCACAGGAGACCGCCGCCGAGTGGATGTCGGCGAAGGCGTTTTCCGACTCATCCAGCAGAATCAGCAGCAACGGAATGCCCAACCCGGCGCCAGCCAAGGCCAATAGCAACGCATTGACTTCACCGCTCGGCGCGAACGCCAAGGTGTAGGCCACGCCCAGGCTCATCAGCCAGAAGTTACCGATGAAGAATCCCACGGCAGTACCGCCGAAGACATTCCTGGCACGTTTGCCGAAGCGCGAGTAGTCGGCGATCAGCGGCAACCAGGACAACGGCATCGCAATGGCGATATCAAACCCCACCGCCAACGGCATCGAGCCATCGCCTGCCTGGGCCCACAACGCCGCCAGGTCAGCCTTGGCGAACAGGTTCCAGGTCAACCAGATGCACGCCGCCAACAGCAGCCAAATGCCCCACTTACGCAGGACTTTACGCACGAACGTCAGCGGCCCGCTGACCGCAAGCAGGGTCGCCAGGGCGCCGAAGAACAGCGTCCACAGCAGTGGGTTGGAGCCCAGGCTGCCTTCGCTGAAGGCTCGGACACCGAGCAGGCTGGCGGCATCACGCATGACGATGATTTCGAACGAGCCCCAGCCGATCAACTGCAGCAGGTTCAACACCGCCGGCACGCTCGCGCCCTTGCCGCCGAGGCTGAGCTTGAGGGCCGCCATGGCCGACAGGCCGGTGTCGCTACCGATCACGCCGACGGCCGCCAGCAGCAGGACGCCCACCAACGTGCCGAGGAAAATCGCCAGCAACGAGCCGCTCAAGCCCAGGCCCGGCGCGAGCAAGGCGCCGACCTGCAAGACCATCAGGCCGATGCCCAGGGAGAACCACAGGGAAAACAGATCGCGGGCGCCGAAGACACGTTTGTCCAGGGGGACCGCGGTGTCTGGGGAGTAGGTGCTGGGTTGGATGTTCACAGAGATTCTCAAGGGAGATTATTGTTTTGGGTCGCAGATCACCCCTTGTGGCGAGGGAGCTTGCTCCCGCTGGTCTGCGAAGCAGACCCAATACCAAACGCCGCGTCCTGTCAGTCAGAATCGCGGTGCAGGTTTTGCGGCTGCTTCGCAGCCGAGCGGGAGCAAGCTCCCTCGCCACACAGGGTGAGCGGTGCTTTTGCAAGCACCGCCCGGATCAAACTTTCTTGTAAAGCTGACTTCCTTCCTGCTTGAACCGCTCGGCCTGTTCCGCCAAGCCCTGGGCAACATCGACATCCACCGCTTCAATGCGCTGGTTGGCCGCGTACTCGCGCACTTCCTGGGTGATTTTCATCGAGCAGAATTTCGGCCCGCACATCGAGCAGAAATGCGCCACCTTGGCCGAGTCCTTCGGCAGGGTTTCGTCGTGGTACGAGCGGGCGGTATCCGGGTCCAGGCCGAGGTTGAACTGGTCTTCCCAACGGAACTCGAAGCGCGCCTTGCTCAAGGCGTTGTCACGGATCTGCGCGCCCGGGTGACCCTTGGCAAGGTCGGCGGCGTGGGCGGCGATCTTGTAGGTGATGATCCCGGTCTTCACGTCATCCTTGTTCGGCAGGCCCAGGTGTTCCTTCGGCGTGACGTAGCAGAGCATGGCGCAACCGAACCAACCGATCATCGCCGCACCGATGCCGGAGGTGATGTGGTCGTAGCCCGGCGCGATGTCGGTGGTCAGTGGGCCGAGGGTGTAGAACGGCGCCTCGTCGCAGCACTCGAGCTGCTTGTCCATGTTCTCTTTGATCAACTGCATCGGCACGTGGCCGGGGCCTTCGATCATGCATTGCACGTCGTGCTTCCAGGCGATCTTGGTCAGCTCGCCGAGGGTTTCCAGCTCACCGAACTGCGCTTCGTCGTTGGCGTCGGCAATCGAGCCCGGACGCAGGCCATCGCCCAGCGAGAAGCTGACGTCGTAGGCCTTCATGATTTCGCAGATGTCTTCGAAGTGGGTGTAGAGGAAGTTCTCTTTGTGGTGCGCCAGGCACCACTTGGCCATGATCGAACCACCACGGCTGACGATACCGGTGACGCGCTTGGCGGTCATCGGCACATAGCGCAGCAACACGCCGGCGTGGATGGTGAAGTAGTCGACGCCCTGCTCGGCCTGTTCGATCAGCGTGTCGCGGAACAGCTCCCAGGTCAGGTCTTCGGCCACGCCGCCGACTTTTTCCAGGGCCTGGTAGATCGGCACGGTACCGATCGGCACGGGCGAGTTGCGGATGATCCACTCGCGGGTTTCATGGATGTGCTTGCCGGTGGACAGGTCCATGACCGTGTCCGAACCCCAGCGGATGCCCCAGGTCAGCTTCGCCACTTCTTCTTCGATGGACGAACCCAGC
The DNA here is from genome assembly GCF_900114515.1 of Pseudomonas sp. NFACC46-3. Classification (NCBI taxonomy): domain Bacteria; kingdom Pseudomonadati; phylum Pseudomonadota; class Gammaproteobacteria; order Pseudomonadales; family Pseudomonadaceae; genus Pseudomonas; species Pseudomonas sp. NFACC46-3. The sequence goes on along the minus strand of NZ_FOTH01000012.1, from coordinate 159,066 downwards.
GCGCTGTTGCCGATGTTGCCGTTGATCTTCACCAGGAAGTTACGGCCGATGATCATCGGTTCCAGTTCGGTGTGGTTGATGTTGGCCGGGATGATCGCGCGGCCACGGGCGATTTCATCGCGGACGAATTCCGGGGTGATGACTTTCGGCACGCTGGCACCGAAGCTGTGGCCGGCGTGTTGCTGGTCCAGTAGGCCGGCGGCGCGGGCGACTTCCAGCTTCATGTTTTCGCGGATGGCGACGTATTCCATCTCGGCGGTGATGATGCCTTTGCGCGCGTAGTGCATCTGGCTGACGTTGGCACCGGGCTTGGCACGACGTGGGTTGTTCACGTGGGCGAAGCGCAGCTTGGTCAGCTCGGGGTCGGCCAGGCGTTCCTGGCCGAAGTTGGAGCTCAGGCCGGCAAGACGCTCGGTGTCGCCACGGGCTTCGATCCACGAAGAGCGCACGTCGGCCAGGCCTTTGCGCACGTCGATGATCACGTTCGGGTCGGTGTAGGGACCCGAGGTGTCGTACACCACGACCGGCGCGTTGATTTCGCCGCCGAAGTCGGTGGGGGTCACGTCAAGGCTGATTTCGCGCATGGGCACGCGGATATCCGGGCGGCTGCCCTGGACATAGATTTTTTGCGAGCGGGTAAAGGGCTGAACCGATTGCTCATCGACCTTGGCCGAATCGCTGAGGTTGGTCGCGTTTTTTGATTTTGTCGTCATCACGGGCTCTCCAGACACACATCCAGGCAGTGGATTTTTGTCGGAGCGAACCTGTAACGAATGGACGCGTCCCTGCACGAAAGTGCGGACGCTGTGCTTGCTGCTCGAGCATGTTCGAAAATCGAAAGTCGATGGTCGAACAACATCCCGGACGAAGCACAAGAGGACTCGCCGGGTGACGAGAAATCTTGTTCCCTACGCAGGCGCTAACCTGATCAGGTTCAACGGGATCCGAAATTATTCGATCTCAGCCTCATAGCAAGGCACCCCGACAAGAACCCGGCCAGTCTAGACACAACCACGAGAGAACGCCATCGCCAGGGCAAAAGGCGTGATGAATGGCGCATATACAGGATTGTTGCGGCGCGCAGGCGCAACTACACTCGCTACGCCGCGCCTCTTGTGCGCAATCATCTGAGAAGTAGGGAACGCCTCATGCTGCGCAAACTCTCACTGGCCCTTGCCGTGTCTTGTGCGTCCAATGGAATGGCCTGGGCTGCCGAAGCACCCTTGACCACCAGAACCGATCTGGTGAGCGTGTATCAGGAAGCGGTGGATAACAACGCCGACCTGGCCGCGGCTCGCGCCCAGTACGGCGCCCAGAAGGAAGTGGTGCCCCAGGCGCGTTCCGGGTTGCTGCCGAACCTTTCGGCCGGTGCCGACCTGAACAACACCCGTACCGAGCTCGACCAGCCGGCGATGACCGCCACCCGCAGTTCCACGGTTTACCAGGCCACGCTGTCCCAGCCGATTTTCCGTGCCGATCGCTGGTTCCAGTTACAGGCTGCCAAGTCAGTTGACGAGCAAGCGTCGCTGCAACTGTCGGCCACTGAACAGAACATGATCCTGCAGAGCGCCGAGAGCTATTTCAACGTGCTGCGCAGCCAGGACAACCTGGCCTCGACCAAAGCCGAGGAAGCGGCGTTCAAGCGTCAACTCGACCAGTCCAACGAGCGCTTCGACGTGGGCCTGTCGGACAAGACCGACGTGCTGCAATCCCAGGCCAGCTACGACACCGCCCGCGCCAATCGGATCCTCGCCCAGCGCCAGGTCGACGACGCCTTTGAAGCCTTGATCACGTTGACCAACCGCCAGTACAACTCGCTCCAAGGTATCGTCCACACCTTGCCAATCCTGCCGCCGGCACCAAACGATGCCAAGGCCTGGGTAGATACGGCAGCCAAGCAGAACCTGAATTTACTGGCCAGCAACTACGCCGTGACCGCCGCCGAGGATACGCTGCGCCAGCGCAAGGCCGGTCATGCGCCGACCCTCGATGCGATAGCCCAGTACAGAAAAGGTGACAACGACGGCCTCGGTTTCACCAACCCGAACCCGACCGGACAGCGCTACGGCGGCGATGCCGAGCAACGCACCATCGGTTTGCAGCTGAGTATCCCGCTCTACAGCGGCGGGCTGACCAGCTCCCAGGTGCGCGAGTCCTACTCGCAACTCACCCAGACCGAGCAGCAACGCGAAGCCCTGCGCCGGCAGGTGGTGGAAAACACCCGTAACCTGCACCGTGCAGTGAACACCGACGTGGAGCAGGTCCAGGCCCGGCGCCAGTCGATCATCTCCAACCAGAGCGCGGTGGAAGCCACGGAAATCGGCTACCAGGTGGGCACCCGCAACATCGTCGACGTGCTCGACGCCCAGCGTCAGTTGTACACCTCGGTGCGCAACTACAACAACGCCCGCTACGACTACATTCTCGACAACCTGCGCCTCAAGCAGGCGGCTGGGACGTTGAGCCCGGCGGACCTGCAAGACCTGTCGCGCTATCTCAAGCCCGACTACAACCCGGACCGCGACTTCCTGCCGCCGGACCTGGCCCAGGCAGCGGCGCAGCAGTTGCGCTCGCGGCCAGCGCAGTAACGTAGAGAGATAGTGTGTGGCAATAAGCTTTTGTGGTGAGGGGATTTATCCCCGCTGGGCTGCGCAGCAGCCCTAAAACCTGACAGCGCGGTGTGTCAGTCGTTTGAGAATGGGGTGCTTCGCACCCCAACGGGGATAAATCCCCTCGCCACAAAAGCGTGCTCCGAGTTCAAAAAAGGTGGGCTGCTCGTGATCAGTCGAGCAACCGCCCCAACCCCGCCAGCAACCGCTGCAACGCCCCCTGGTTGCTGCGCATCACCTTCAACCCCGCCTCGGCCATGCGCTGGGCATCGCGGGGCAGTTCGAACAGGCGCTGCACCGCCAGGGCCAGGCTTTCGGCATCTTCCACTTCCGCCAGCGCACCGGCGGCGCGCAGTTGCGCGGCGATTTCGAGGAAGTTGAACAGGTGCGGCCCGCTGAGTACCGGTTTTGCCAGCGCCGCCGGTTCGAGCAGATTGTGCCCGCCGTTGGGCACCAGGCTGCCACCGACAAACGCACTATCGGCCAATGCGTAGAGAAACAGCAGCTCACCCATGGTGTCGCCCAGCAGCACCGAGGCCTGGGCAGTGACGGGTTGCGCACTGGAACGCCGGACCGTGGCGAAGCCTTCGCTTTCGCACAGCTGGTGCACGGCATCAAATCGCTCGGGATGACGTGGCACCAGGATCAGCAACGCATTGGGATAGCTGTCGAGCAACCGACGGTGGGCAGCCAGCACCACTTCGTCCTCGCCTTCATGGGTACTGGCGGCGATCCACACCGGACGCTCCGTGGCTTGCCACTGGCGGCGCAAGGCGCTGGCGTCTTCGAGCAGTTGCGGGTCGATGGTCAGGTCGAACTTGATCGAGCCGGTGACCTCGACGGTTTCTACCCGGGCGCCCAACTGACGGAAACGCTCGGCTTCGGCGTCGGTCTGGACGGCGAACAGGCTCATCTCGGCGAGCATCGGCCGGGTAAGCTTGGGAAAGCGTGCATAACCCCGCGCCGAACGCTCCGACAACCGCGCATTGGCCAGGGCCACGGGAATGCCGCGTCTGGCGCATTGGTGAATATGATTGGGCCACAGCTCGGTTTCCATGATCACCGCCAGGGACGGCCGGACCCGGTCGAGAAAACGCTTGGCGGCGCAGGGCAAGTCGTAAGGCAAATAGCAATGCTGGATGCGCGGCTCGTTGGCGAACAACGCCCGGATCCGCTCCGAACCGGTGGGCGTCATGCAGGTGACGGTGATCGGCAGCTGTGGATAACGTTGCAGCAAGGCGCGGATCATGGGCGCGGCGGCAATGCTCTCGCCCACCGACACCGCGTGGACCCAGATCCCCCCCGGCAGCATGACCGGCAGTCCCCAGGAGAATCGCTCGCCAATGCGCCGGGCATAAGCCGGCGCCTTGCGGGCCCGCAACCACAGCCGAATCGCTACCAGTGGCAGCCCCAGGTAAAACAATGCGCTATAGAGAGTTCTGTTCATGGCGGCGGAGTTTATCGGTTTTTCAGCCGATCGCCTGCAACTGCACGGCAAAACGTTCCGCCAGCCAACGCGCGGCCGGGCCCAGGGGTTCATCGCGGCGCCAGACCAGTTCCACCACCAGGGCCGGCGGGGTCCATTCGCTGCTGAGCTCGACCATGTCGCCCAGGTAGGCCGGGTATTGCACCACATGCCGAGGCAACCAGGCCCAGCCCAGGCCACTCCTCAGCCATTCGGCCAACACATAGAAACTGTCGGCTCGCCAGACCTGCGGGCTGGCCTGTTCACTGCCGGGATAGACGCTGGACTGGGTGGCCATCAACAACTGGCGGTGGCGAGCCATTTCCCGACAGGTCACATAATCATGGTTCGCCAGTGGGTGGCCCCTGCCGCACACCGTCACCATCTCGACGCTGCCCAGCACCCGGCGCTCCAGTGCCTCGGGGATCTGGTCGTGATAGAACAGCAAGCCGAGGTCGGCGCGCCGCTCCACCAGTTTGCGCGCCACGTCGCCCTGGGCGGCGCTGGCCAATTGCACTTCGAGGGTAGGAAATTGCTCGGCCAGGGCCGCCAGGCTGTCGATGACCGGTTGATAGGGCATGGCTTCGTCCTGGGCCAGACGCAGCGACGCTTCCTGCCCGCGCATCAGGGCCAGGGCCCGGCCATTGAGACGCTCGCACTGACGCAGCACTTCCCTGGCCTCTTCGAGCAAGGCTGCGCCAGCGTCGGTGAGCCTGGGCTGACGGCCGCTGCTGCGCTCGAACAGGTTCACGCCCAAATCCGTCTCCAGCAACGCAATCGCACTGCTGATGGCCGATTGGGCTTTGCGCTGATCCCGGGCCACGGCGGAAAACGAACGCTTCTCGGCGACCCCGACGAACAGCCGCAATTGCTCCAGGTTCCACTGAACGTTCATGGCTCAACCTATCTTGATTACAGATAGGTAATGACTTTACCGCATCTGACCTATCTCTAGAATGGCCCCATCGAAAGACGCAACCGTCGAAGAGGAACCGCCTATGAACGCCTACTACTACCTGGCCATCGCCATCTGCGCCGAAGTGATCGCCACCGTTTCGATGAAAGCGATCAAGGGCCTGAGCACACCCCTGCCTTTGCTACTGGTCATCGTCGGCTACGCCACCGCGTTCTGGATGCTGACGCTGGTGGTGCGCACCGTACCGGTGGGCGTGGCCTATGCGGTCTGGGCCGGGCTGGGGATCGTCATGGTCAGTGTCGCGGCGTTGTTCATCTATGGGCAGAAACTGGACGTGCCGGCGATGCTGGGGATGGCGTTGATCGTGCTGGGGGTGGTGGTGATCCAGCTGTTTTCCAAGACGGCCGGGCACTGAAAACACACTGATCATTTGAGCTGGAATACCTCTGTGGCGAGGGAGCTTGCTCCCGCTTGGGTGCGAAGCGCCCATAAAAATGGGGTTGCTGCGCAACCCAGCGGGAGCAAGCTCCCTCGCCACAAAAGCTTTCCCTGCACGCTGCCGATGTTGATCGTCAACAAATTCCCTCTGCACCGAGTCTGTATACTGCGCCCTCGTCTTGAACACTGAGGTCGCTCATGCCATCCGTTATTTCCACCGACATTCTGATTGTCGGCGCAGGCGTCGCCGGCCTCTGGCTGAATGCACGCCTGCGTCGCCAGGGTTTTTCGACCGTGCTGGTGGAAAGCGCCAGCCTCGGCGGCGGGCAGAGTGTCAAATCCCAGGGCATCATCCATGGCGGCGCCAAGTACGCCTTGCATGGCGCCCTGACCGGTGCCTCGGAAGCCATTGCCGACATGCCGCGTCGCTGGCGCGAAGCCCTGAAAGGTGAAGGTGAGCTGGACCTGTCCGGCGTGCGCATGCTGTCCGACGCCCATTACCTCTGGTCCCCCGGCACCCTGGCCGGCAACCTCACCAGTTTCTTTGCCAGCAAGGCCGTGCGCGGACGGGTCGACCAGGTCAAGGGCGACCAGTTGCCACCGGCCCTGCAAGACAAACGTTTCAAGGGCAAGGTCTATCGCCTGGCCGAGCTGGTGGTGGACGTGCCGAGCGTGATCGCACGCCTGGCGGAACTGGCCGGCGACAGCTTGCTGGCCGGGCAACACATCGAACCGCTGCGCGAAGGTGGCGAGCTGATCGGACTCAAGGTCGATGGCCGCGAGATTCGCGCGCAACGCATTGTCCTCAGCGCCGGGGGCGGCACCGCCGACCTGCTCGACGCCTTGGGCCTGGACCAGCCAGCCATGCAGCGCCGACCGTTGCACATGGTCCTGGTCAAGGGGCCCAGCCTCAAGCCGCTCTACGCCCATTGCCTGGGCGGCGGCCCGAAGCCGCGCGTCACCGTGACCACTCATCCGGCGGCCGATGGCCAATGGGTCTGGTACGTGGGTGGCGATCTGGCCGAAGGCGATGGCGTGACCCGCGAGCCTGCCGCACAGATCGCCGCCGCCCAGAAAGAACTCGGCCAGTTGTTGCCTTGGATTGACCTGAGCACGGCGCAATGGGCCACGCTGCGGGTGGACCGCGCCGAACCGTTGCAGTCGGGCCTGACCCGCCCGGACAACGCCTTCCTCGCCGAGCAGGATCGCCTGCTGGTGGGTTGGCCGACCAAACTGGCCCTGGCCCCGGACTTCGCCGATCGGGTGGTCGATGCCCTGCAGCGCGATGGCATCCAGCCAAGCCACCCGGCTCCACTGCCGGACCTGCCGAAGCCGCCGATGAGCGTCCCTGCCTGGGAGCAACTGCTGCCATGAGCCAACCGACCCTGCATGACCTCTATCGCCCCCTGGGCCATGACGGCCCGCGGGTCTCCCCCTTGGGCCTGGGGACCGTCAAGCTTGGTCGCGACCAAGGCGTCAAATACCCCAACGGCTTTCAGATCCCCGATGACGACGAAGCACGCAGGTTGCTCAAACTGGCGCGCGACCTGGGTATCAACCTGATCGACACCGCGCCGGCCTATGGCCTGAGCGAAGAACGCCTCGGCCCGCTGCTGCGCGGCCAACGCCAGGACTGGGTGATCGTCAGCAAGGTCGGCGAAGAATTCAGCGACGGCCAATCACGCCATGACTTCAGCGCCGCCCATACCCGACTCTCGGTGGAGCGCAGCCTCAAGCGCCTGGAAACCGATTATATCGACCTGGTGCTCGTGCACTCCGACGGCAACGACCTGGCGATCCTCAACGACAGCGAGGTCTACCCGACCCTGGCGGCGCTCAAGCGCGAGGGCAAGATCGGCGGCTTCGGTTTTTCCGGCAAGACCGTCGACGGTGGCTTGAAAGCCTTGGAGCAAGGCGATTGTGCGATGGTCACCTACAATCTGAACGAACGAAACGAAAAGGCTGTCATTGACTACGCCAGCGAACACGGCAAAGCGATCCTGGTGAAAAAGGCCCTGGCCAGCGGCCACGTTTGCCTGAGCCCCGGGGTAGACCCGGTTCGCGCCAGCTTCGAACTGTTGTTTGAGCATCCTGGGGTCGCCAGTGCTATTGTCGGCACCATCAATCCGCTGCACCTCGCCCACAACGTCGCGACCGTAGCCAAGGTCCTGCGTAAAAACTGACGCCGCCCTACGCGGCCTTAAGGAAGGAGCCGACATGCCGCGTACGCTCATCAGAAAGAATCCCAGCAACTTCAAGACCCTGCCCCTGTTCGTCGAAGCGACACCCGAAGGCCTGACTTACCAGAGCGTCGGCATGCCGCTGAATTTCGCCCAGACCTTGCAGCGCCGCCGCCCGGTAGCCGTGGCCGATACCGAACGCTTTTCCTTGGAGTTGGCAAACCTGGGCGTTTCTGTGCGCCTGACCCTGCATTGGCAGAACCGCGACTATTGGGTACTGGTGCGCCAGCGCCGGCAGGATCGCGGCGATGTGGTGCTCAAGCTGATTTCCGGCTACGTCCCAGCCCACGAGTTGAACCTGCCACTGCTTACCGCCATCAGCGAAATTGCCGAAGAATGCCTGCTGGAAACCCCGGAAGGCTGGCTTGGCGGGCGTTTCAACGACACCTGGCTGCCGGCCCCCTACGCCACGGCCCTGCATTACAGCGAAGCCTTGCCGTTTCGGCTGACACCCCTCTCGGGCTCCGCCCGCCCGGTGCGCAGCGCCAACCTGCAACTGATCGAGCGACCACGGGCCTACGTGCATCTGCCGACGGCATCGCTGCAATTGATCTATGACTTGCGCCTGGATGTGCCCAAGGAAGCCAAGTCCCTGAGCCTGTTTCACGTCGATGAGCGTTTGGAGGGCGACCAGTTGGTGGCGCGCCTGGACCGCAAGCGACCTGATCTCTACTTGATGCCGCTACAGGACGGCCAACCCATGCCCGAGCTGTACACCTTGAAAAAGGACCAGCTATACCCGGCCAGCACGCGTGGGCTGTACCTGGCGGAGAGCTTTGCCAAGCAGGACGGCTGGCTGGTGCGAGACGAGCGGATTCGCTGGAAGGACTGGCTGCGCCAACAAGGGCTGACGCCACCGGGCAAGGAGTCAGGCCTGACTCGACTCAAGGGCAAGGCCCGGCAATTGCTCAAGAAGATCGTGCCGCGCAAGGTAGTTCGTTAAGACAAAGAACAACTAGTCGAACCTAACCTGTGGCGAGGGGATTTATCCCCGCTGGGCTGCGCAGCAGCCCCCAAAGCCTGACAACGCGGTATGTCAGATAGCTTTGAATGGGGGCGCTTCGCACCCCAACGGGGATAAATCCCCTCGCCACAAAGTCTTTTCGTCGCCAATTGAATCGCCAAACTCAGTTGTTGCGGATCTTCTCCACAATCGCCGTCGTCGAGCTGTTTTCCACCAGCCCCAACACCTTCACTGTGCCGCCGTAGGCGGTGACAATGTCCGCGCCCACAACCTGGTCGATCCCGTAGTCACCGCCCTTGACCAGCACGTCCGGCTTGACTTCGCGCAGCAGGTTTTCCGGCGTGCCCTCGCTGAAACTGATCACCCAATCCACCGCGCCCAGGCCGGCCAGGACCGCCATGCGTCGGTCGACGCTGTTGATCGGCCGCCCCGGCCCTTTGAGGCGGCTGACGGAGGCGTCGTCATTGACCGCGACGATCAGACGATCACCTTGGGCCCTGGCCTGCTCGAGGTAGGTCACGTGGCCTGCGTGCAGGATGTCGAAGCAACCGTTGGTGAAGACGATTCTTTCGTTGTGGGCACGGGCGTCGTCAACGGCCAGCAACAGTTGCTCCAGGCCCAGCACACCGCGCTCGGAGCCTTCCTCGCGCTGGATGGCGCGGCGCAGTTCCGGGGCGCTGATCGCCGCCGTACCCAGTTTTCCAACAACGATGCCGGCCGCCAGGTTCGCCAGGGCTACCGCATGGGGCAGTTCTTCCCCTGCGGCGATGGCGGCGGCCAGGGTGGAGATCACGGTGTCGCCGGCCCCCGTCACGTCGAACACTTCACGGGCACGGGCCGGCAGGTGCAACGCCGGGTGATCGGGGCGCAGCAGGGTCATGCCATGCTCGCCACGGGTCACCAGCAAGGCGCCGAGATCGAGGTCTTGCATCAGCTGGGCGCCTTTGCTCACCAGTTCGTGCTCATCGACACAACCGCCAACGATGGTTTCGAATTCGCTGAGATTCGGCGTGATCAGACTGGCGCCACGGTAGATGGAAAAATCCTTGCCCTTGGGATCGGCCAGGACCGGAATGCCACGGGCACGCGCGGCCTGGATCAGCGCCTGGTGGTTTTTCAACGCGCCTTTGCCGTAGTCCGACAACACCAGGACCTTGACGCCTTCGAGCAGGCTGTCGACCTCGGCACCAAGGGCCAGGGGGTCGGTGGCGAACGGCTCTTCGAAATCGATGCGCAACAGTTGCTGGTGACGACTCATGACCCGCAGCTTGACGATGGTCGGCTGGTGCGCAACACGCTGGAATATCGCACGTACGCCCGCGCCCTTGAGGCTGTTGGTCAAGCTGTCGGCAGCCTCGTCGTCGCCGGTCACGCCCACCAGGGAAGCCGGCGCGCCGAGGGCGGCGATGTTCAAGGCAACGTTGGCGGCACCACCGGGACGATCCTCGATATGCTCGACCTTGACCACCGGTACCGGCGCCTCAGGGGAAATTCGTGAGGTACCGCCATGCCAGTAGCGGTCGAGCATGACATCGCCGACCACCAATACAGGGGCTTGATCGAATCGCGGCATGGACAACTTCATGGAGCATCCCACATACAAAATGAACAGGGCGGGGATATTAGCACAGGGTTGGCGCAAGGCTCTTCTATGGCGGTGACGGGATGCGTTAGTCGTGCAATAGCGCCCACAGCCGGTCGCAGGCCTGGCCCAGCTCCAGCTTGTCGGTGTCGATTTCGCAAGCGGGTGTCAGCGGCACTTCGTATGGACTGTCGAGCCCGGTGAAATTCTTGAGCCTACCCGCGCGCGCCTCCCGATACAGTCCTTTTGGATCTCGTTTGGCACACACGTCAAAAGGCGTGCTCACATAGACTTCGAGAAAAGTGTCCGGGGCGAACAATTGCCGTGCGGCCTCACGGTCAGCCCGAAACGGGGAAATGGCCGCGACAATGACGATCAGTCCAGCATCGACCATCAATCGCGCCACCTCACCGATTCGTCGGATGTTTTCCTTGCGCGCCTCGGGACTCATGCCCAAGTCACTGCATAACCCCTGGCGCAGGTTGTCCCCGTCAAGGAGGCAGGTGTGGAGGCCTAGCTCGTGCAAGCGTACTTCCAACGCATTGGCCAATGTTGACTTTCCCGCGCCGGACAAACCGGTCAGCCAAATACATCGCGGTCGCTGGGATTTGATCGCCGCCCGGGCCTGCGCTGAGACTGTCAACGCAGAAGGCCCGATAGCCGGCCGTGATGTCGATATCTTTGTCGTCCTGTCCATAACCGAGTCTCTCCCTGAAATCGAAATCCTGGGGGTTTACCGGCCTCCGCGCTGCATCGCGCGCATACCGACTTATTGCCCAGAGCAAAGCATAGGCTGAACACCGCATGTCGACGGTTCGCTAATCATCCTTTGGCGACACATCCAGTGGGCGCGTCCAGAAAAGCTCATGTCGACGAACCGCCTTGCGGAAAAACTCATCCTCCCCGGTACGAGGCCAGCGACGCCCGGCCAACAACCGCTGGATCATTCGCCGCAGCTGTCTTTTGAAGGGTGGACGACCCTGCAAATCGTGCTGCATGCCTAAGGCCATCGCCTTGTCCATACGGGTTGGTGCATCCAGCAGCGGACTCCATAGGCCATCGGCCGGCAACGGCTCGATGGCTGGCGGCAAGGCGATACCATAGCCTGCCGGACCCATTGGCCAACGGTCGTTATCGTGCAGGTGGTTGGCATACAGCAGCAGGGTACGTGGGCGCCAGGTACTGAGTTCAATTGCCTCCATCAAGGCGCGAGTAGCGGCAACATGGTCGCTGTGAGGATCCAGTTCGGGATGAGGTGTCACTACCGCGTCCGGTCGGTGATGCTCAAGCAGTCCTACCAGATCGGCCACCAGGTTGCGCCAACTGGGCTGGCCGTCAACGTCACCGGGCAGACTCAGGGCGTTGAACCGGCGCACGTCCCGAGTATCACTATCGCCCGACTCCAGAGAGCCGAAGCTTCGCTCCGGTTGTTGCGCCATTGCCCCTAACTGAAGGCAGTAGTAGCCCAATTGCACACACTGCTGCTGCCCCACCCCGCCCCACAGCGGTACCGCCAGGCTGTCCCAGCTACGCAGGCGGCCCTTCAGACGAGCGGCTTGAGCCATGTCCAGGCCCATATCGCGATAGTTATCGGCTTCGATTTCACCCTGGGTGAGCGTGACAATGGCCACATCGCTCGCCCGACTATAGAGACCAAAAGCCGCGAGTTCGGCATCATCGGCATGAGGAGCAATGATAAGCAAACGTTGCTGGCCAAAGTCCGGGTTGCTCAGGACATGAAGGGTCGCCTGTGACGCCAGGCTGCAAAAACGGCCGTGCACTCTCAGGGCGCCGCTTGCCAGTAGCGAATCCTGTCCGGACAGATTGAGGAAACGTTCCCCCGCGGCACCACGCTCCAGATCCTGGCGATCGTCACCGATCCATACCTGAGGATCGAAAAAACGCCCCAACCAATGGCTTTTGACCCGCACTTGCAGAATCAGGGTCTGCCCCGCGCTGAACGCGCCCGCCACCTGCAAGAGGCCATCGTTCAAAATGGCAGAAAACTGCAGCGTGCCTGCAGGGAAGTCATAACGATAGTCGTCGTCCGGAGCATAGAACAGATGATCGCAAAACCAGGCCTCGTGGGCGACCCAGCCCAACAGCAGGAAAAGCGGCGACGCCCACCACGACACAAAAAAACCCAGTGCCGACGCCACCAGCAACATGCCAATCAGTATCAGGCGTTTGCGTTGACGATGGCGTTTGAGCAATTGCTGTTTGCGTCCGCTCATGGCTGTTTACCCTCGCTCAAACCTGATAGACCGGAACCCGGTGACACCAGCGATCCTTGTATTCGCGATCGGCACGGCCGAACGAATAACGCAGCGGCTTGCCCAGGGCGCGGGCCTGCTCCCAAGCGGTTTGGGTATTGACGAAACTGAGCACGCTGCCAGGACTGAACTCGCGACTCTGCGGGTCGACGCCGCCGTTGATGTATTCAAGGCTGGTCCACTTGGGTGCCTCGACCCGGTACAGGATCTGAATAGCCACCGGCTCGTCGTTCAGGTAAATCAAGGACCCGGTCATGAACTCTCGCATCAGGCCGAACACGTCAGCCAGATGTTTTTTGCCCGGGGCTTCGAAGTTCCAGCGGCGTTGGAACAGGTCTGCATAGATGGCCGCCTGTTCGCTGGCGCTCAGCTCCAGCATAGGCCGGATACTGCCACCCGCATCCTCCAACAAACGCTGCTCGCGACGTTGGTTGTAACGAAACTTCTTACTGTATTCCTCGGGTTCACGGGCCAGCGCCAAACCTTCAGGCTGCTCAACAAGGCCGGTCATGTTCCGGGCATTGAGCTCGGACACATAGCGCATGCGATGTCGTACACGAATCCGAGCGTCTTCGGCAACCGGCAGGATGACCTCGGCATTGCCAAGATCGAGCATGCCACGCTTGCCTTCACGCTTGAGCACATCCTTGGATAAGGCCACATGACGTCCCCAGGTCGGGATCGCAGCACACAATTGCCCGTCAACGAACCACCCCAGGTAACGCACCGGAATACCTACAAGCCCGGCCAGGCGCTCGACCACATTGGGATGAGTTGCCACACTGCCGCCAAACTGTTGCCAGGCCTGGGCGTAAGCCACAGCATCAATGGGGGTCCAACCACTTTCTCGCCAAGACCGCCAGTAACTCAAAATCAAACGAAGGACTCCTTCGCTGCCTCTTCGGCACCTTCGACGAAATCTTTCTCGTGCAACCGGGCATAGAAGCCATTGAGTGCCAGCAACTCGGCATGAGTACCGCGCTCGACGATGCGCCCCTTGTCCATCAACAGGATCAAGTCGGCCTTCTCGATAGTCGACAAGCGGTGAGCAATCACCAGCGTGGTGCGCCCTTTTATCACTTGATCCAAAGCTGCCTGGATGTGGCGCTCGGACTCGGTATCAAGGGCCGAGGTCGCCTCATCCAGAATCAACAACGGTGCGTTCTTGAGCAGCGCACGGGCTATCGCCAGACGCTGACGCTGCCCTCCGGAAAGCAGGACGCCGTTTTCGCCCACCAGCGTGTCGTACCCCTGAGGCATCTGTTCGATGAACTCGGCGGCGTAGGCATCTTCGGCCGCCTTGCGCACAGATTCGAACGGCGCATCGGCAAGGTCACCATAAGCGATGTTATTAGTGACGCTGTCGTTGAACAGAGTGACCTGCTGGGTCACGAGGGCAATGTGGCGCCGCAGGTTGGTAAGCTTGTATTGCTCGACGTCCACACCATCGAGCAGGATCTGGCCCTGGTCATGGTGATAGAAACGCGGGATCAGGTTGGCCAAGGTCGACTTTCCGCTGCCCGAACGCCCCACCAGAGCAATCATCTGACCTTCTTCGGCCGTAAAGGAAATGTCATCGAGCACGATCTTCTCGGTACCCGGATACTGAAAGCTCAGGTTACGCACTTCCAGACGCCCGTTGACACGAGCCATCTCCTTGGTCCCCGTATCGACTTCCGGTTCCTCGTCGAGCTGCTCGAAAATGCTATCTGCTGCGGCCAAGCCTTTCTGGATCGTGGCGCTGACTTCCGACAACTGACGGATGGGCTTGGGTAACAAACCGGCGGCGGTGATATAAGCAACCAATTCGCCGGCAGAAGCGTCGCCGCGAAGGTAAAGCACCAGGTACATCAACACGGCCATGCCGATGTAGATCACCAACTGCAACATCGGCGTATAGATCGACTGGGTCCGGGTCATACCCAGGCTGCGGTTCATGTTATCGGCACTGGCCTTGTGAAACCGTTCGATTTCGTAACTTTCACCGCCAAAGCTGCGAACCACACGGTAGCCCTGGATCGTCTCCGAGGCCACGTGGGTCACATCGCCCATCGCCACCTGGATTTTCTTGCTCTGTTTACGAAATTTCTTGCTCGCGCTACTCACCAGAATGGCAATAACCGGCAGAATCGCCAGCAATACCAGCGTCATCTTCCAATTGCTGTACAGCAAATAACCGAACAGGAACACCACCGTCAGGCCCTCACGGATCACCACCTTGATCGCATCGGTGGCGGCACCGGTGACCATGGTCACGTTATAGGTAATACGGGATATCAGATGGCCGGAGTTATGGTTGTCAAAGTAACGGTTGGGCAGGGTCAAAAGGTTGTCGAAGAGGGCGCAACGCAGGTCGTGGACAACGCCACGGGCAACCTTGGCCAGGTAGTAATTACCCAGGAATGAGCCTATGCCTTGGTAGACGGCAATGAGCACGATCAACAACGGCACGCCGAGCACCAGCGAAACGCCCATGAACTGAGTGTCGTTGGGCTTCTGCAAGGCATCGAGAAAATGCTTGAGCATATCTGCCAGCATCGGCTGGCTGGATGCGAACAGCACGAAACCGATAATACTGATGGCGAAAGCACCCCAGTACGGGAGCACGTATTTCAGCAACCGCAGGTAAATCGTCATGCTCGACTGCTGGTCGGAATTGGCCATTCGGTGCGCCTCGGACGTTTGAAAAAAGAGACAAGATGTAGATTGTAACAGCGAACGAATTACAACACCGGCGCAGTCAGGACTGAACGACTGGGCAGCACAGCGATAGCAATTCGCTTTCGCGTCATAAGCATCAGGAAACAGAAACGCTCTGGGTGGAGCGTTCGGTTTCAGCGCTCCCCCGAGCGGCCAACACAATACTCAAAGCAATCGGCAGCCAAGTGATCAACCAATCGGCGTTCGGTTTGAGCCAGAGACCGATGCCATCGGTCAGCAACGACGCTCCGGAAAAAACCCAGAGTGCCAGCAACACTTGACCCAGCGGCTGGGCTCGCGAAATCCAGCCGCGCCAGCCAGCCGCCAGCCACAGCCAGCCGAACAACAGCAGGCCAGGCACCCCGAGACGCACTCCGGTATCCAGAAAGAGGTTATGGGGATGCTTGAAGGACCTCGCTATTTCAGGGACCGGAATCAGGTACTCATTGAATCCCAACCCCGTTACCCAGTGGTCCAGAATCAACTGAATACCACCTCGCCATAGCTCGGGACGGTAAGAGACGCCACGCTGCAATAGAATCTCGGGTTTGAATAGAGCAATGCACGCCACTCCCAACGCCCCCAGAAGGATCAGGCCGCTTCCCAGGCGTGACGGTCGCGCTACGGCCATAACGAAAAAACAGACGACCAAGCCGATCCAAACACCACGCGTTTGGCTGAAGCCCAGAAACAGCGCATATCCGATCGCTGGGATCAGCAGCAACGCCATCACAACAGGAGGGAAGCGCCTGGTTCGCAGTGTGAACGCGCCCATGATTGCCAAGGCGCCCACCGCGTGCGCCGCCATGATCGCGGTGTCCCATAAGCCGATGGCGATCACCCGGGAGTGCAAAGACCGCGCGGATAGACCATAAAAATACACCCAAGAAGCGGCCGCAAAAACACCACCGATAATCGATGCGTACAACAACATGGACTCTAGCCGCCATTGGCGGTTCTGTGCCGCCAGCAACACGCCTGCCAGGGTCAAGGCTACATAGAATGTCACCTTGACCTTGCCGAACACGTTATCGCCCCCCTCGACCGCCAATACCAGGAACGTCCAGGCAACGAACAAGAGGAAAAAAATGCACTCCGGCTGTTTGAGTAACAGGCGAAAATCCCGATGAACCAGCGCCAGCAAGGCGGGCAGCCAGAGCAGCACAATCAACATCTGGTGATAAAGTTTGTTGCTCGGCAGTACCCACGGGCCACATAACAAAATGAGGAGCCCGATGGATGCCCACACCGCCAGGACATCCTTGCTAATAAACCTTTTCATTTCTGACAGCACTTAACTTTTCCCCAGCATTCGATCGGCAACTCGTTGCAACTGAGCTTTATCTGCGTTCTTCCAGCCCCCCTTAATGCAATAGTGCTCGCTAAGGTAGTGCAGGAAGTTACGTCTTAATTGCTCGTCAAGCGGCCATCGCGGGAATGCACGCGCCAATTCCACCGCCTGTTCAGCGGTGTCGGCATGCATCACCAGCCCCTCTATGTTGAAAAACGCTTGGCCCAAGGTAAGCACGGGCCTGCCCAGGAGCAGGCTTTCCAGGCCAACCGTCGAATTGATCGTCATCACAAAAAGACTGGACTCGATCAATTGCTGGGTAGAGTTACCGTTGGCGAACAGCACACGATCACCGGTACGCTCATGCAGTTCTGGATACGTCTCTCGACTGGACGGATGCTCCTTGAACACCACTGTCAGCCCCGTCTCTTTAGCCAGTCGTTCGCCCAAGGCAAACATCTCGCGCATGTTGCTGATCCAGGGAGAAAACAGCCGAACCTGGCTATCTCGGTCATCTTGAAACGGAACAAAGACGAACTGCTGCGGCAGCGCAATGGGTGCCGGGCCAGTGGTACGAGGCGGACGGGGGATCAGCACTGGTGCGGCCTGGTTTTCAGGCACGAGGTAAGGATAGTTGAGGTAAAAATCGGCCTCACGCGGAACCGCATTCAGGTAATTCACGCCCTTGGGGTCCACCGTCGTGGTATCGGGCAACAGGCCATTCTCGAAAAAGAACGTCTTGCAACTCGACGGGGCCAGCGCCGTCAGCAATCGGCAATAGCGATGGGAACCATTCCAGAATACCAACGCATCAGGACGCTCACGATTGAGCAAAGCCTGGGCCCGCAGTGCCATCCCAAAAAGTTCAAGACGTAGCAATAGGCGGTAAAGCCGACCATTGCTCTTGTTCTTGACGCGACGCTCCTCGCATTTCTCTTCGATCAAGCTCTCCCAGTCGATGCGAGAAAGGATCCTGGATATCTGGAGCGCCCCAAACCAAGGCATCTGTGAAGGGGTAACTACTTTGCCTTGTAGTTCTGTTTCGTTGAGCAACCGATTGAAGTAAAGGCCTTGATGAGCGGCCAAGGAAATGAACAGCATTGTCGTCATGGAGTGTCCAGAAGATAGGCAGCACCTACACGCCAGCCGACGCATGGCGAATAGCAACATGGATCAGAACCAACACTCTGTGACAGAGTCCAGGCGACCCCATGGACAGCGCCGGGATCCTTTGAAATGTGGCGCGACTATACCACAGCTGTTTTTGCAGCATGCACACTGCGGTAACATAGCCTGCGGCTCATCCATCGGGCCAGTTTTTGGAGCACTGATGCAAACGCTCGACCATGCACTTTATCTCAGCCTGCGCGAAGGTGCCGAGGTTCTCGAAGCCGATGGTAAAGGGGATAAAGTCCTGCGCCTGACTGATGGCTCGATACTCAAGCTGTTTCGTCGCAAACGCCTGCTGACCTCCGCGCTCTGGGCTCCTTACGCCAAGCGCTTCGCCGATAACTGCCGAACGCTGCGCGAACGCGGCATCGAGTGCCCGGAAATTCTCCAGGTTTATCGCATCCCCAGCATCAAGTGCGATGCCGTCCATTACACTCCACTGCCTGGCTACACCCTGCGTCAACTGCTGAACGTGGATACTAATGAGGATCTTCAGGCGCGATTGGGAGAGTTCGTTGCACGGTTGCATCAGAACGGCATCTACTTTCGCTCCGCGCACCTGGGCAACGTCGTATTGACGCCGCAAAACACGTTGGGACTGATCGACATTGCTGATCTGCGCACCTACCGCAAGCCGCTTCGCAAAGGCCTGCGCCTGCGCAATTTCAAGCATATGTTGCGCTATCGGCAGGAGCGCGATTGGCTACTCAAGGACAACCAGTTCCTGGAGCACTACATGACCCACCAACACCTGTGCAATGAACTGGAAGTGAGGCTGGCGCTCAACGCTTAAGCCATCTACCCCCGAGGTCAACCGACTGCAGGCAGCCTGAAGGTCTCGAAGTCCCGCACAGGCTCTACGTCGTGCAACAGGTTATCGACTAGTTGAACGGTTTTCGCCAACCCCTGAGAACCGTACACCAAGTGATAATCGGCGAAATGGCGGGCTCGGGCCACATGCCCCTGGTAGTCGCACTCAAGCGCCTGCAACTGACGGGACAATTCAGGTTCATCACGAACTTGAGGTCCAAAAAAAAGCGAATGGGAAAAAATGTCCTGATCACTGCCCGCGTTCACATGGATCACCGGCCGGCCCGCCAACCCTGCCTCGATACCGGCATTGGACATGATATTGATCACAACGCTGGCCTGGGCCAGCGCCTGGGCTAGCGAGCACGTGATATCCAGCAGTTCTACGTTGGCCAATCGCTCGGCAGCAGCGCTCCAGAATTGCGCCTTGCTACGCGGGTGACGCTTGAACAGTACGCGATAGTGCGGATTGCGTTCGGCCCAATCGCACAATAGCTGATAGGTGTTCTGGTAGCCCGAGTCTTTCTCCCGATCAGGACCAACCCCCAAAACCAACACCGTTCGGAGCGCCGGGTCGGCGACAGGCAGATCATAGGTTTCATCGACCAGGTAGGACCCGACCAGCACGACTGTCGACTCACCAAACCGCAAGGTTCGCTCTTGCAAGGCAACGAGCGAACTGCGCCCAAAGACGCCGTAGAAATCAAAGTCGTTCATCGCCAGCCGCCGAGAAGACTCCAGCGTCGCGGCGTGGGCCAGATGCAGCAGTCGAGCGCCACGCGCAGCCAATGCCAGGCGCAGAAATGGCGCATGGAGACTACCGTTGCGCTCGTTGATCAACACCTTGGGCTGATAGGTCATCACTAACCACTGGGCATGGGCCGCGTATACCAGATATCGCAGCGGTACAGACTGCGCAGGTGCCACAAGCATTCGCTGCGCGCAAGCATCTGACGGCGAGCGTAAAGCGGCTTCCTTCAGATGGTGTCCGCGCTCACGCAGGGCCTCGATCAAAATATTCTTGCGCTGCAATGCCATGGACTTGGGGGCCGAATGCAGCAACAGCACCTCACAGTGCATGGGGTCGACCGAACCACTCAAGCACGCGTTGGCGCGTATCCCGACAGCAACATCGACGAGCACATCACGAACCAGGCGCAGCAGGCTGCCAAAGCGACCATGACGCTCGCGTAGCAACTTCCAACGATAACGATCCAGCTCCCGTGCCTTTTGCGCCCAGCATCCATCAACCTGGAGCACTCCTTCGCCGGACAACGGCGCACTCATTTGAACAACAACCGAATGGCCTTGCGGGTATAGGGCCAACGCGTGAGAGAACGAATATCGGTGCGCACAGCTTGAACATAAAAAGCCCTGGCGTTGACATAGTCGCCAGCGGTGTAGCAATCACGGAACAACGACAGGCAGCGCTGAGCCATGAAAGCCTGGCGCAAGTCCTGCAGTTCAGGTAAGCGCGCAGGGGAAAACACCTCGTCAACCATCCCAATGCCCGCCGCCAGGCTTTGCTTGAGGTCGTGCCGCATACTGTCATCATGCTTATAGATCAACGCCAGCGGCTGATCGAGAACGCTGCACGGGAAACGCGCCAACACCTGGGCAAACACCGGGATATCTTCGACGTTACGCAAGTGCTCGGGGTAATTGCCCGGCGCAAACACATCGCGATGCATCACGCAGGCACCGTTGGACAGCGTCACCGTCTTGTCCAGCAAGTAGCCACGCACACGTTCGCGCGGTGTGGCAGGCAAGGGTTTTACGCGATGCTGGACCCGACGGCCATCGGCAAACACCGACCAGTGCCCACCAATGATAAAACGGCTCTCGGGATGACTGGCGATATGTTGGGCCACCGCAGCCAGCGCGCCTGGAGCCATCTCATCATCGGCATCCAGGAAGATCATGTATGGCCCTCGTGCCTCCTCGATCCCGCGATTACGAACCGAAGATAGACCACCATTGGGTTTACGCAGAACTCGAAAGCAATTCGCATGTTCAGCCTGGAGCTGTTCCAGCACTTGTGGCGTCGCGTCAGTTGAACCGTCATCGATCACCAGCAGTTCAGCTGGAGCATCTCCCAGCTGCGCCACAACAGAGTTCACCGCACGCGGCAATGTCTTGGCGTAGTTATAAGCAGGGATGACAACGCTGATCAACGTCTCAGTCATAAGCGTCCACGCCATCTTTGACCACTAGGATGTCTTCCATGATCAGGTACTGCAGATCGGAACCGAAGAACATGTTCAGCGCGTCGGTGGGCGAGCAGATCATCGGTTCGCCACGACGGTTGAGCGAAGTGTTCAGCGACACGCCGTTGCCGGTCAGGACTTCCAGGGCCTTCATCATGTCGTAGTAGCGCGGGTTGTATTCGCGCTTGAGCACCTGGGCCCGAGACGTGCCGTCTTCATGGACGACTTCCGGCACGCGGGTTTTCCATTCTTCGGCCACTTCGAAGGTGAACGTCATGAACGGCGCCGGGTGGTCGACCTTGATCATCTGCGGCGCAACGGTGTCGAGCATCGACGGGCAGAAAGGCCTCCAGCGCTCGCGGAACTTGATCTGTTCGTTGATGCGATCGGCCACGCCGCTGGCACTTGGGCAACCGATGATCGAACGACCGCCCAAGGCCCGCGGGCCAAACTCCATGCGCCCCTGAAACCAGGCCACCGGGTTGCCGTCGACCATGATCCTGGCGATGCGCTCGGGGGTGTTGTCGATCTTGCGCCACGCAGGCTTGCTCGGATGACGGGCGCATGCAGCGATCACATCTTCGTTGCTGTAGGCCGGGCCGAGGTAGACGTGTTCCATCTTCTCTACGGGTACGCCACGGGCGTGGGACACATAAGCCGCAGCACCCACAGCAGTACCGGCGTCGCCGGAAGCCGGTTGCACGAACAGCTCCTTGACGTCGTCACGGGCGATGATTTTCTGGTTCAACTTGACGTTCAACGCGCAGCCACCCGCGAAGGCCAGCTTGCCGGTCTCCTTGAGCACGTCGCCCAGGTAGTGGTCGATCATCTGGAGCGCGAGCTTCTCGAACAGCGCTTGCATGCTCGCCGCGTAGTGAATGTACGGCTCGTCGGCGATGTCGCCTTCGCGTTTCGGGCCGAGCCATTCGATCAGCTTCGGCGAGAAGTAAAAACCCTTGCCCTTCTCTTTATAGCGACGCAGGCCGATCACGTTGGCGTAGTCGGTGTTGATCACCAGTTCGCCGTTTTCGAACGAGGCCAGACGCGAGAAATCGTACTTGCTGGCATCGCCATAGGGCGCCATGCCCATGACCTTGAACTCGCCGTCGAGCATTTCAAAGCCGAGGAACTCGGTGATCGCGCCGTACAGGCCGCCCAGGGAGTCCGGGTCGAAGAATTCCTTGATCTTGTGGATCTTGCCGTTTTCGCCGTAGCCAAAGAAGGTCGTGGCGTATTCGCCCTTGCCGTCGATGCCCAGGATCGCGGTTTTCTCCTGGAAGCCCGAACAGTGGTAGGCACTGGAGGCGTGAGCCAGGTGATGCTCGACCGGCTCGATCTTGATTTTCTTCGGATCGAAGCCCAGTTGCTCCAGGCACCAGACGATCTTGCGGCGATAGCGCTTGTAGCGACGGTTGCCCATCAGGATCGCGTCGAGGGCCCGGTCCGGGGCGTACCAGTAGCGCTTGGCGTAGTGCCAGCGCGCCTCGCCGAACAGGCTGATCGGGGCGAACGGGATCGCCACTACATCGACGTCGGAAGGCTTGATACCGGCCTGCTCCAGGCAGAACTTCGCCGACTCGTAGGGCATGCGGTTCTTTGCATGTTTATCGCGTACGAAGCGCTCTTCCTCGGCCGCTGCGATCAGCTTGCCGTCAATGTACAACGCAGCGGAAGGATCATGGCTAAGGGCGCCGGACAGGCCAAGAATCGTCAATGCCACAGGGGTCTAGCCTCTTAATGTCTGCATACGGGCGACAAGCGCCGCGAACAATTGATGTGCCGCGAGCCCAGGGCACGGGGCAGCTAAAGGGCGGGATTATAGCTTAAAAGCGGCATTAAGCCTCTAGCGGTGAGTGGGGAGCTTGTGGGTTTTGCCGCTCGGGCGTTCATTGACAGTCCATGGCCACCAACATAGGCTTCACGCAAATGGACTGGGAGATCCCGGTCGGCGTCTAAGCCTCGGTGAGTTTCATCGGGGCTTTTCGCTTTCTGGAGCGCAAATACCCCTCCCCCCAAACCTTCCTCCCCGTAGTGCGGTCAGCATCCCTGTAGCTGAACCACCGCTATCGCGAGCAAGCTCGCTCCCGCATGGTTTGCGGATGCTCACAATGTTTGCAGACGATACAAAAACCTGTGGGAGCGAGCTTGCTCGCGATAGCCGATAGCGGCAGTCCATTTCAAACCCGAATCCGCCCCTTTCTCGGCCTGAAGGTGTACGCGGTCCGTGGCGAGGGAGCTTGCTCCCGCTCGGCTGCGCAGCAGCCGCAAGACCTACCGTCTATTTTTTCCTGGCACACCGCGCTGAATGGTTTTGGGGCTGCTGCGCAGCCCAGCGGGAGCAAGCTCCCTCGCCACGGTGACCGGTTACAAGACAGATGGCGCGGTATCGACGTCCTTCGGCAACCGCCCATCAATCATCCGATACAACGCACTGTCCTGCGGCCAATTACGCATGAACCGCGCGCGATCACGGGCGTAGGCCTGGGCGAAGCTGGCGTGGGTGCGGTGTTGGCACATCGAGTCGAGGTCGATCAACGCCCAGCGGTCTTGCTGCCAGAACAGGTTGTGGCCCTTGAAGTCGCCGTGACTGATGCGTTCGCGGATGAGGTCCGCGAACAAGCGATCCAGCGCCAGCAATTCCGTCTCGGGGGCGTCACCGTTTTGCACATAAGGGCCGAAGCATTCGATGATGTCCGGCCCTGTCAGGTGTTCGGTGACCAGGTAAGCACCGCGACGCAGCCACAGGAAACGCTTTTCCAGCAGAGCCAGGGGCTTGGGCGTGGCGATGCCGAGAAAGGCCAGGCGATGGCCTTCGCGCCAGGAATGCCAGGCGCGACTCGGGCGCCAGAAGCGCTTGAGCCAATGGGCGAAGTTCTTGATGTTGTAGCGCTTGATCACCAAGGTGCGACCGTTCACCTCGACTTTGCCGACACTGGCCGCGCCGCCGGTCTTGAATAGGTGTCCCTGGTCGAGCAATGCATCGGCCTGCTCTAGCACCGGTGTCATGGCCGCTTCTTCATCACGGCGGATCGCCCGCAGGCCAAACGCCCCGCGTTGCACGCTGAACAGGCTGCACTCGCGCCCGACTTTCGCGAGGAAATCCTTCAGGCGCCAGGCTTGCACCTTGTCGATCTGTTTTTGCAGCGCTTCCATGGGCAGCGCGTGTTCGGCGTTGCCTAGCAGGTAATGCACCAACAGCTCTTCATTGAACGGCTGGAGGGCTTTGGGAAGCTGAGCGAAAAACACTCCCAGGTTCTCCAGGACTTTCTGCCGCGACAGCGGTTGACCTGGGGTTTCAGCACGGATGCCGGCGCCGTCGATCAAGTAGAGCTTGCCGTCGTGCCGCAGCAGATTGTCCAGGTGCAAGTCTTCCTGCCATAGGCCTTTGCTGTGCAATTGCGCGATAGCGCCCAGGGCTTCGGCCAATACCGCCGTTTGCTCGTCAGCCAGCAATGGCAGGTGCTCGACCTGTTTCCAGGCATCCCCCAGGCTCTCGGCGCCTTCGAGCAATTGGAACAACAACCAGCCGCCTTCACCCTCTTTCAGGCCATCGGCGAGCAACAGCGGCGTCGTCAACCCTTGCTCCGCCAGCAGGCGCACGCCTTGCAGTTCCCGTTGAAAATGCCGGGCGGCCTTGCTGCCCACCAACAACTTGGCCAGCACCGGCCGGCCGCGCCAGACGCCCGCGCCAACGTAACGCTGCCCCGGCAACACCCGCAACAGCGAAAGCAGCTGCAACTTCGCCGGACCGGCGGCATCGGCCAGCTCCAGGCTCAGGGGCAGGCTGGGACTGCGGCCGGCGTTCTTCAGTTCGGACAAGTGCATCAACGGGCTTCCTTGTGGCTGCGCCGGATGGTCAGGCGGGTCATCCAGTTATCGACCAGCGCTCCGTCGAGCGGCTGGTCCAGATAAACAGACAGCAATTGGCGCACCTCGTCGTGACTCCAGATCGAGGCGCGACGCAGCAACGGCTCCAGGTCCTTGATCCGATCTCGCAGGCCGAACAGCAGTGGCCGGGTCTTTTCCAGATCAATCAATTGCGCCTGGTAACCGCTATCGCTGGCTTGCAGAAAGATGTGTTTTGGATAGAAACAACCGTGCACCTGATGCATGCCGTGCAGACGCCGCGCCAACTGGCCGCAGGCTTTCAAAATGGTGGTGCGTTGCGCCGCCGTCAGGGTCGACCAGCGCCGCAGCAGTGAATCCAGGTCATCCCAGCCGTCCAGGGCTCGGGTCAGCAAGACCGCTCGCACCTCGCCATTCACCTTGCGCTGACCATAGAACACCGCTTGCAGGGCCGGAATCCCCAACTGGCGATATCGGCTGATGTTGCGAAACTCCCGGGAAAAACTCGGCTCGCCAAACGGGTGGGACAAGGTCCGGGTCAGGTAATTGCTCTGGCGCTTGAGGTAATAGCCCTGCCCCTCCAGGTCCAGCCGGAACACACTGCTCCAGCCGTCACCCAAGGTGTTGGGAACGTCCACCGCGTCCAGTTGCCGCGCCCACAAGGCCTCGAAGCTGTCCAGGCCATGACGTTGCAACAACGCCCGGTCTTCAGCGGCCAGAAAATCAGTCATTCACGCCCCTCGAAAAATCTCACCACGTGACGGATGCGTTTCTTGTCGCACGCATTGAGCCGGTCGCGCTGGCGGTATTGCAGGTAGAACCGCAGGCGCTGCGTGGCCGACAAGTGATACTTGGCCACTTTGTCCAGGCACGCCAAATCCTTGGTGATGCGGTACTTGAGCCAGAAGCCGCGCCAGAAGTCGCCGTTCGGGCAGTCGATCAGGAACAGCTTCGCCTGGTCATCGACCAGCAGGTTGCGCCATTTCAGATCATTATGGGTGAAGCGCTGCTCGTGCATGGTCCGTGTGTAACCGGCCAGTTGCCGGCTCACGCCTTCAACCCAGGCGCGGTCGGCCAGCCTCGGATCGCAACGCTCGGCCAGCGCCGAGAGGTCTTCTGTATGCGGCAGTTCGCGGGTGATCATCGCGCCACGGGCATAGGCCGCGCCGTTTCGCTCCAGGCCCCAGGCGACGATTTCGGCGGTAGGGATGCCCCACTTGGCGAAGCGCTTGAGGTTCTGCCATTCGGACTTGACCCGCGGCCTGCCCAGGTAACGGCGCAAGCCCTTGCCCGCCCCGACGTAGCGCTTGACGTAGTAATTCACACCGTTGCGCTGCACCCG
This sequence comes from Pseudomonas sp. NFACC46-3, assembly GCF_900114515.1. Taxonomy (NCBI): domain Bacteria; kingdom Pseudomonadati; phylum Pseudomonadota; class Gammaproteobacteria; order Pseudomonadales; family Pseudomonadaceae; genus Pseudomonas; species Pseudomonas sp. NFACC46-3. Next base: position 133,213 of record NZ_FOTH01000012.1, on the reverse strand, counting down.
GATCACCTCTGACAACGGATCACGGGTCAAACGCTCCCCTTGCAACGCGAAGACCGCCTCGAGGCTGCCGAAATCCTGCGCCAGGTCGGCGTAGGCCGGCTCCAGTGTCCAACCTGACATCAGAGCGCGTCCCCGTATCGCTGCTTGCGGGCATACAGCTTGTTGGCCTTGCCTTCGAGCCAGGCCAGCAGCGACGCCTCTTCCGCGAGGATCCGGCGCAACGGCTGCTGGAAATAGCCCTTGAGAAAACGCAATTTGTCGCGCCGGGTCAGGCCAATGTCCAGCGCCGAGAAATACAGCGCCGCCAGGTCCTTGTTGCGCCAGCGAGCGGTAATGGCTGGACGGGTCTGGGCACGGTGCAGGTCGATCACCGAAAGCTTGAAGTCGGCAGGCGTCACCGGCTTGTCGGTGTGCAGCAGGAAGTGGCAGATGTAGCAGTCGCGATGGTTGACCCCGGCGCGGTGCATCATGCCGGTCATGCGCGCCACTTCGGCGATCAGGGCACGCTTGAGTGCCGGTGGCGGCGGCTGCTTGACCCAGTCGATGCTGAAGTCTTCGAGGCTGACGGTCGGCGCCAGCTCTTCGGTGACGATGAACGAGTGCTGGTCCGCCGGATTGCTGCCCTTCTCGCCGTAGGCGACAGCGGTCATGGTCGGCACGCCAGCCTCCTGCAAACGCTGGATAGCCTTCCACTCCTGCCCTGCCCCGAGGACCGGCAGCTTGGCGGTGAACAAGTTCTTGAAGATCTCGCCCCAACCGATGCCACGGTGGATCTTCACGAAAAAGCCGCGACCGTCCACCTCCGTGCGCAAGGTGCGCCGGGCTTCCAGTTCACGATAGACCTCGCCCTTGAGCGCTTCGACTTCGGTGAACGCATCGCGCCCGGCCCAAAGGCTCTTGAACGGTTCGGCCAGCATCAACTTCATTGTGTGTGCTCCGCCAAAATCACATCGGCCGCGTGCTGCGGCATGCTGTAGAGGTCGGCCGTCTCGGCGAAGGCCAGACCGTTGCGGCTCCAGGCCGTCCGGGCATCGGCATCGTTCAACATGCGGCCCAGATACTCGGTGAGCTGGGCTTGTTCGAACGGCTCGTCCAGCACCAGGCCACTGTCGGCCTCGGCGATGTAATGGGCGTACCCACACACCGCGCTGACCAGCACCGGCAATCCGGCCACCAGCGCTTCGAGCAGTACGGTGCCGGTGTTCTCGTTGTACGCCGGATGGATCAACAGGTCGGCACCCAGCAGGAAACGCGGGATGTCGCTGCGCCCCTTGAGGAACCGCACATTATCACCGAGCCCCAGTGCGGCGCTCTGCAGTTGGAATACCTTGGGGTCGTCCTGGCCGATTACAAACAACCGGGTGCGTTTTCTCAATTCGGCGGGCAGCGCGGCCAGGGCCTTGAGGCTGCGATCCACGCCCTTGGTCTTGAACCCGGAACCGATCTGCACCAGCAGCAGGTCGTCATCGGCCAGTTCGAATTCGGCCCGGAACGCCGCGCGGATCTCGTCGGCGTCGGCGGGCCGACGCCGGTCCTGGGCGATGCCCGGCGGCAGCAGGTGAAAGCGCTCAAGCGGTGTGCCGTAGTGCTTGATGAACAGTGGCTGCTGGACTTCGGAAATCATCAGCACGTCGGTCTTGGCATCCTTGGCGAACACCGCCCGCTCGTACTCGGCGAAATGCCGGTAGCGGCCCCAGCGCCGGTACAGCGAATTACGCAGGTTCTGCGCTTTGTCTTCGAAGCAGCCGTCGGCAGCGTAGTACACGTCCAGGCCGGGCATTTTGTTGAAGCCGATCAAACGGTCCACCGGGCGCTTGGCCAGGTCGGCCTCCATCCACGCACTGAGCTTCTCGTTACGGCGATGGTTGAACAGCGCCTTGACCGGCGCGACCAGCACTTCGAAGCCGGGCGGCACGTCACCTTCCCAAATCAGCGTGTAGACGCGGATCTGGTGACCGCGTCGCTGGCACTCCAGGGCGATGCGCATGAAGTCACGCTGCAGGCCACCGAAGGGGAAGTACTTATAAAGGACAAAAGCCAATTGCATCAGCGCGACTCCTCAGCCAATAACGTGCTCAGGTGGCTGGCAACACGCTCGGGGTTCAGACGCGTGAAGCACAGGGGCTGCTCGCGTTTCAGGTCAAACCGCCGGGCATCTTCGGCGGTGGGTGGGTAAGTGCACTGCTTTTGCATGCAAGGCGCACAGGGGAAATCGCTGGCGAGATGGATCTGGCCCTTGCCGTAGGCGCCGGTCAGCACCGGATTGGTCGGGCCAAGCAACGAAATGGTCGGTACGTCCAGGGCCGCAGCCAGATGACCGAGACCGGTGTCCACGGCCACACAGGCCTGGGCACCGGCAAGCACCTTGCCCATGCCGCCGAGGTTCAGCTTCGGCAGCACCAGGGCGTTGCGCAACCCGTTGGCGATGCGTTCGGCCCGGGCCTTTTCGGCGGGGTTGCCCCACGGCAGTTTTACCACCACGCCGAACTGCCCCATGCGCTCGGTGAGCTGGCGCCAGTAAAGTTCGGGCCAATGCTTGGACTCCCAGGTCGTGCCGTGCAGGAACACCACGTAGGGATAGGGGCGTGGCAATTCCACCAATCGATCGACGTTGAGGCCATAGTTACCCAGCGTCTGCGGCAAGTCATACCCCAGCGCCAGGGCAAACAGCTGCCGTACGCGCTCGACCGCATGCTGACCACGGGCCACCGCCAGGCGCCGGGAATAAAAGCGCGCCGCCAGGGGTTCACGCGCCGAATTTTTATCCAGACCGGCCACCGGAGCCTTGACGTAGCGAGTCAGCCAGGCGCTTTTCAGCAGGCCTTGGGCGTCGATGACCAGGTCGTACTTTTCGGCCCGCACGCTCTGCTTGAAGCGTCGCCATTCGCCACTCTTGATGGTTTGCCAGAGGTTCTTGCGCCAGCGACGGATCGCTACCGGAACGACTTTGCCCACGGCCGGGTGCCAGGTGGGGATTTCGGCAAAGCCTTCTTCCACCACCCAATCGAACTTGATGCCGGGAATCGCCCGCGCCGCGTCGGTCAGCGCCGGCAGGGTGTGGACCACATCCCCCAGCGAAGAGGTCTTGATCAGCAATACCCGCAAGTTACCGAACCTCCACGGGTGTGCCCTGCAAACGCTCCAGGGCCTCGTTCACCGACGATGGCATGAGCTGGCGCAGGCAATTGTAATGACCGAAGCGACAGGTGCGGTCGAAGCACGGACTGCACTCGATACCCAGCCGCACGACTTCGACCTGGTCGGCCAACGGTGGCGTAAAGCCCGGCGAGGTGGAACCGTAGACCGCCACCAATGGGCGATTCAGGGCCGCGGCCACGTGCATCAGGCCGGAGTCGTTGGAGACCACCGAATCGGCGCAGGACAACAGGTCGATGGCCTCGGCCAGGGACGTGTCGCCGCTGAGGTTTACCGACTCTTCCCGAAGGCCCGGGATCAGCCGTGAGCGGATGTCCTCGCCCACCGGATGATCTTTTTTCGAGCCGAACAGCCAGACCTGCCAGCCTTCGCGAATCTTCGCCTCGGCAACCTGGGCGTAATGCTCGGCCGGCCAGCGCTTGGACTCACCGAACTCGGCCCCCGGACACAGGGCCAATACCGGTCGGTCCAGGCTCAGGCCGAACTTGGCCAGCGCCGCTTCGCGGGTGAGCGGGTCGATCTGCAGGCTCGGTCGTGGATACGGCTTGGGCAACTCGGTCCCAGGCTCGTAGGCCAAGGCCATGAAGCGCTCGATCATCAGCGGGTAGCGCTCTTTGTCCAGGGTGCGCACGTCGTTGAGCAGGCCGTAGCGAAACTCGCCACGCCAGCCGGTGCGCTTGGGGATGCCCGCGAAAAACGGCACCAGTGCCGATTTCAACGAATTGGGCAACACAATCGCCTGGTCGTACTGACCGGCCAGGGATTTGCCAATGCGCCGACGGGTCGCCAGCTCCAGCACGCCGTGGCCGAGCGGGAAGCTCAAGGCCTTGCGTACCTCGGGCATACGCTCAAGGATCGGCCGGCTCCACTCGGGGGCCAGGACGTCGATTTCGCACTGCGGATGACGCTGTTTCAGGCACTGGAACAGTGTCTGCGCCATCACCATGTCACCGACCCAGCTGGGCCCAACGATCAGAATATTCATGTAGTTTCCAAAAACGCTACGGGGAGGCCTACGCCTCCCCGCCTCGAGAATCACTGTGGCTCAGGTCGCGAAAAAACCGGCAATCTACTGTGGGAGCAGGCTTGCTCGCGAAGAGGCCGGCACATTCAACATCCCAGTTGACTGACACTCCGCTTTCGCGAGCAAGCCCGCTCCCACGTTTTAAGCTTCAGCTCAGCCCCAGCTCCCGCCAGATCCGCAGCACCTGCCGACGCTCCTCCACGAACTGGTCGCCTGCGATCACCCCGGCATCTTTCTGCAAGGCCTGGCGGTGAGCGGCGGAGCGATAGGCTTTGTAGGCTTCGCGCAACAGCGTGGCATCTTCGGCCGACATCAGCCCGACTTCCTGCAACCCGTCCAGAATGCGGATGTTATCGGTGTAGCGCACCAGCGATGGGTGTTCCTCGGACCACGCCAGAGCCGCGTATTGCACCATAAATTCAATATCGACGATACCTCCGGCATCCTGCTTGAGGTCGAAGGGCGCCGTGGCCTCGAAGGCATTTGGCGCGGTTCCGGCGGCGGTGACCTTGCTGCCCAGGTTGTCGCGCATCTTGGCGCGCATTTCGCTGACCTCCTGGCGCAGCGTCGGCAAGTCACGCTTGCGCCCCAGCACCTGGCCGCGGACCTTCTCGAACGCCTGGCCCACGTCCTGGCTGCCCACCAGCACCCGCGCCCGCACCAACGCCTGATGCTCCCAGGTCCAGGCTTCATTCTCCTGGTAACGGGCAAACGCCCCGAGCGAACTGACCAGCAACCCCGACGCCCCGGATGGCCGCAGGCGCATATCCACTTCATACAACTGCCCGGAGTTGGTCTGCGCGGTCAGCAGATGAATGATCCGCTGGCCGAGCCGGGTGAAGAACTGCGCACCATCGATGGGTTTGGGACCGTCGGTTTCCGCGTGCGGATCGCCATCGTGGATGAACACCAGGTCCAGGTCGGAACCATGTCCCAATTCCAGGCCGCCGACTTTCCCATAACCGACAATAATGAAGCCCGGATCGCACAGACTGCCATCGGTGCGCAAAGGCACGCCGTGCTTGGCGGCCGTCTGGCGCCAGGCCAGGGCCAACACTTGTTCGAGAATCGCCTCGGCCAGCCAGGTCAGGTAATCGCTGACTTTCATCAGCGGCAGGCTGCCGGCGATTTCCGAGGCGGCCACCCGCAGGCGGTGCGCCAGCTTGAAATGCCGAAGCGCCTCCATTTGTTGCTCAAGGTCATCCTCAGGGATGCGCGTCAGGCGCTCACGCAACTCTGCCGCCAACTCCGGCGCCAAGGGCGGCTTGAACAGCCGGCCCTCATTGAGCAATTCATCGAGCAGCAAGGGGAAACGGGTGATTTGTTCAGCAATCCACGGGCTCGCCGCGCACAACGTCAGCAAACGGCGCAGGGCGCCAGGGTTTTCCGTCAACAACACCAGGTAGGCCGAGCGGCGGGCTACCGCTTCGACCAAGGGCAGCACCCGCTCCAGCACCAGGTCTGGATCGGCATGTTCCACGGCTTGGGCCAGCAGGCGTGGAATGAAGGCATCCAGACGCTCGCGTCCCAGGCGCTGCATGGCGCGCAGTTGCGGGCTGCCGCGCAGGGCGGCCAAGGCCTTGAGGGCTTTAGGTGCATCGACGAAGCCACCCTCCTCCAACTGACGACACGCCGCCTCTTCATCCTGGCTGTCTTCCCACAACGGCAACCATTCACCGCCCACCACGACTTCGCTCTCGCCACCCGCCTCTTCATCCGGGTCGGCGATGACCTGGCCGAAATGCCAGGCCACACGCCCTCGCCAGTACATCAATTGCTCGTGAAAGGCCGACCAGTCGGCAAAACCCAGCATGAACGCAATGCGCGCCTGGTCCTGCGGGTTGTCCGGCAACATCTGGGTCTGGCGATCGGCGATGGCCTGGATCGCATGTTCGGTATAACGCAGGAATTCATAGCCTTGGCGCAGCTCGTCGATCACCTTGGCCGGCAGATAGCCCTGGCCTTCGAGTGTCCCCAGCACCTTGAGCAGCGGACGCTGCTGCAAGCTCAGGTCGCGGCCGCCATGGATCAGTTGGAACGCCTGGGCAATGAACTCCACCTCACGAATGCCGCCCGAGCCCAGCTTGATGTTGTCGGCCATGCCCTTGCGCCGCACCTCCTGCTGGATCAGCTGCTTCATGGTGCGCAACGCTTCGATGGCGGAAAAATCCAGGTAACGGCGATAGACGAACGGGCGCAGCATGTCGAGCAACTGGGCACCGGCCACCTGGTCGCCCGCCACCACACGCGCCTTGATCATGGCGTAGCGTTCCCAGTCGCGGCCCTGGTCCTGGTAATACTGCTCCAGGGCATTGAAACTCAGCACCAGGGCACCGGCTGAGCCATAGGGGCGCAGGCGCATGTCGACGCGGAACACAAAACCGTCGACGGTCATCGGGTCCAGGGCCTTGATCAGGCGCTGGCCGACACGAATGAAAAACTCCTGGTTATCCAGTGGTCGCTTGACGCCAACGGTTTCGCCGCCCTCGGGGTAGGCGAAGATCAGATCGATGTCCGACGACAGGTTCAGCTCCACGGCACCCAGCTTGCCCATGCCCAGGATGACCATCTGCTGCGGCTCGCCGCTGCGCCGTCCGGTGGGTGTGCCGAATTGCTGGCTGAGGCGCTGGTACAACCATCGATAGGCCTGGTCGATGCAGGTGTCGGCCATGTCCGAGAGGTCGCGGCAGGTCTGGACCAGGTCGGCCTGGCGGGTCAGGTCACGCCAGATGATCCGTACCTGCTGGCGGGTTCGCTGGCGGCGCAGGACGCGGCCCAGTTCTTCTTCAGTCTCGGCGGCCCGCACGGCGGCACCGATCTGCGCGCACATTTCACCGGACGCCAGGCTGCGGTCCAGCTCGCCGCTGCGCACCAGCTCCAGCAGCATTACCGGGTCGCGGAGACTCTGCTCGATGACAAAGTCGCTGGCGGCGGCAATACGGTTGAACGCCTCCCAGCGCTGCGGGGTCCAGGCCGACAGCCCGTGGTCGTCGTCGAGCAAGGCGACCACCGCACGGAACGACTGCTCGGCACGACTGACCAATGACTGGAGAATGGCCGGCACCGTTTCCGATATTGGGACAAGCGAGGGCAGGCTCATGGTCTATCCTTGATCGGCGCGGGAGAGGCTGGATGTAGTGTTTTTTCCAAATACACTACCTGATCGACTGTCGAACAAAGATGATAAATAGCTGAAAATCTGATTTTATTGGCAGCCGGCATCAAGTTTTTACCTGTACGAGTTGGCTAATGACCAACAGTAACGATTATTCTCACAACGAAACGAGGGGCCATAAGCCGCTCATGTGTAGTTTTACTACTCGTCTATACATTCGAAAGGCTGAAACGGTCGACGATTTGTAGTAAAACTACACGCCGCCGAAACAACCTTCGGCAATCCAAGAATTTATATCGTCTGCCCACAAGGCCAGTCGCAAACTCAGGCAACCGATTCTGGTAGCCTTTCCGCCCTGGAGCAAGCCATGCAAGACCTCGATCCCGTCGAAACCCAGGAATGGCTGGACGCCCTGGAATCGGTTCTCGACAAAGAAGGCGAAGACCGTGCTCATTATCTGATGACCCGTATGGGCGAACTCGCAACCCGCAGCGGTTCGCAACTGCCCTATGCCATCACCACGCCGTACCGCAACACGATCCCCGTTACCCACGAAGCACGCATGCCTGGCGACCTGTTCATGGAACGCCGCATTCGCTCGCTGGTACGCTGGAACGCGTTGGCCATGGTCATGCGTACCAACCTGAAAGATTCTGACCTGGGCGGTCACATCTCCAGCTTCGCCTCCAGCGCGACGCTGTATGACATCGGCTTCAACTACTTCTTCCAGGCCCCGACCGACGAACACGGCGGCGACCTGATCTACTTCCAGGGCCACGCATCGCCAGGCGTCTACGCCCGTGCGTTCATGGAAGGCCGCATCTCCGAAGACCAGATGAACAACTTCCGCCAGGAAGTGGACGGCAACGGCCTGTCTTCGTACCCGCACCCTTGGCTGATGCCGGACTTCTGGCAGTTCCCGACCGTTTCCATGGGCCTGGGCCCGATCCAGGCGATCTACCAGGCACGCTTCATGAAGTACCTGGAAGCCCGTGGCTTCATCCAGCCAGGCAAGCAGAAAGTCTGGTGCTTCATGGGTGACGGCGAGTGCGACGAGCCAGAATCCCTGGGCGCGATTTCCCTGGCCGGCCGCGAGAAGCTGGACAACCTGATCTTCGTCATCAACTGCAACCTGCAGCGCCTCGACGGCCCGGTTCGCGGCAACGGCAAGATCATCCAGGAACTCGAAGGCGTGTTCCGTGGCGCCCAGTGGAACGTCAACAAAGTCATCTGGGGCCGTTTCTGGGACCCACTGCTGGCCAAGGACGTCGACGGCATCCTGCAACGTCGCATGGACGAAGTCATCGACGGCGAGTACCAGAACTACAAGGCCAAGGACGGCGCGTTCGTCCGTGAGCACTTCTTCAACACGCCTGAACTCAAGGCGATGGTTGCCGACTTGTCCGACGACGAGATCTGGAAACTCAACCGTGGCGGCCACGACCCGTACAAGGTCTATGCGGCGTACCACGAAGCGGTCAACCACAAGGAACAACCAACCGTCATCCTGGCCAAGACCATCAAGGGTTATGGCACTGGCGCCGGCGAAGCGAAGAACACCGCGCACAACACCAAGAAAGTCGATGTCGACAGCCTGAAGTTGTTCCGCGACCGCTTCGACATTCCGGTCAAGGACAGCGAGCTGGAAAACCTGCCGTTCTTCAAGCCTGAAGAAGGCAGCGCCGAAGCCCGTTACCTGGCCGAGCGCCGTGCCGCACTGGGCGGTTTCGTGCCGCAGCGTCGCGCCAAGAGCTTCAGCGTTCCGACCCCACCACTGGAGACCCTCAAGGCGATCCTGGACGGCTCGGGCGACCGTGAAATTTCCACCACCATGGCCTTCGTGCGGATCCTCGCGCAACTGGTCAAGGACAAGGAAATCGGCCAGCGCATCGTTCCGATCATCCCGGACGAAGCCCGTACCTTCGGTATGGAAGGCATGTTCCGCCAGTTGGGCATCTACTCGTCCGTTGGCCAGCTCTACGAGCCAGTCGATAAAGACCAGGTGATGTTCTACCGCGAAGACAAGAAGGGCCAGATCCTCGAAGAAGGCATCAACGAAGCAGGTGCCATGAGCTCCTTCATCGCCGCCGGTACTTCGTACTCCAGCCACAACCAGCCGATGCTGCCGTTCTACATCTTCTACTCGATGTTCGGCTTCCAGCGTATCGGCGACCTGGCCTGGGCGGCCGGCGACAGCCGTACCCGCGGCTTCCTGATCGGCGGTACCGCAGGCCGGACCACGCTGAACGGTGAAGGCCTGCAGCACGAAGACGGCCATAGCCACATGCTGGCCGGGACCATCCCGAACTGCCGCACCTATGATCCGACCTATGGCTACGAGCTGGCGGTGATCATCCAGGACGGCATGAAGAAGATGACCGAAGAACAACAGGACGTCTTCTACTACATCACCGTAATGAACGAGTCCTACCAGCAGCCAGCCATGCCGGCCGGTGTCGAGGCAGGCATCGTCAAGGGCATGTACCTGCTCGAAGAAGACACCCGCGAAGCGGCGCACCACGTCCAGTTGATGGGCTCGGGCACCATCCTGCGCGAAGTGCGTGAGGCAGCGAAGATCCTGCGTGAAGAGTTCAACGTCGGCGCCGACGTCTGGAGCGTCACCAGCTTCAACGAACTGCGTCGCGACGGCCTGGCCGTAGAGCGCAGCAACCGCCTGCACCCAGGCCAGAAGCCAAAGCTGAGCTACGTCGAAGAATGCCTGAACGGCCGCAAAGGTCCGGTCATCGCGTCTACCGACTACATGAAGCTGTTCGCCGAGCAGATCCGCCAGTGGGTTCCTTCCAAGGAATTCAAAGTGCTGGGCACCGACGGTTTCGGCCGTAGCGACAGCCGCAAGAAGCTGCGTCACTTCTTCGAAGTCGACCGTAAGTTCGTTGTGTTGGCAGCCCTGGAAGCCCTGGCTGACCGTGGCGATATCGAACCTAAAGTGGTGGCCGAAGCCATCGCCAAGTTCGGCATCGATCCAGAAAAACGCAACCCACTGGACTGCTGAGGAGAATTTTCGTGAGCGAACTCATTCGCGTACCTGACATCGGCAGCGGTGAAGGTGAAGTAATTGAACTGTTTGTGAAGGTCGGCGACCGTATCGAAGCCGACCAGAGCATCCTGACACTTGAATCGGACAAGGCCAGCATGGAAGTGCCTGCGCCGAAGGCCGGTGTGATCAAGAGCCTGAAAGTGAAGCTGGGCGATCGCCTGAAAGAAGGCGACGAACTGCTGGAGCTGGAAGTCGAGGGCGCCGCTGCGGCACCTGAAGCGGCAGCGCCTGCAGCGGCCCCGGCGGCGGCTGAAAAGCCCGCCGCGGCACCGGCTGCCGAGGCGGCTCCCGCTCCGGCTGCTGCGCCTGCGGCGGCCACGGTCCAGGACATTCACGTTCCGGACATCGGTTCGTCGGGCAAGGCCAAGATCATCGAAGTGTTGGTCAAGGCCGGCGACACGGTCGAAGCCGACCAGTCGCTGATCACCCTGGAATCCGACAAGGCCAGCATGGAAATCCCGTCGCCGGCCGCCGGTGTGGTGGAAAGCGTCGAGATCAAGCTGGAAGACGAAGTCGGCACCGGTGACCTGATCCTGAAGTTGAAAGTAGCCGGCGCCGCCGCTCCGGCCGCGCCAGCCCAGGCCGCGGCACCCGCTGCCAAGACCGAAGCCGCTCCGGCTCCGGCTGCTGCCGCACCTGCCGCCAAGGCCGAAGCCGCGCCCGCCCCGGCCGCCGCACCAGCCCCAAGCGGTGCCAAGGTGCACGCCGGCCCTGCGGTGCGTCAGCTGGCCCGTGAGTTCGGTGTCGAGCTGTCCGCCGTCGGCCCAAGCGGCCCTCACGGTCGTGTGCTGAAAGAAGACGTGCAAGCCTACGTCAAGGCCATGATGCAGAAGGCCAAGAACGCACCGGCCGAAGGCGCCAGCGGTGGCGCGGGTATCCCGCCGATCCCGGCGGTGGACTTCAGCCGCTTCGGCGAAACCGAAGAAGTGGCCATGACTCGCCTGATGCAGATCGGCGCGTCGAGCCTGCATCGCAGCTGGCTGAACATCCCGCACGTGACTCAGTTCGACCAGGCCGACATCACCGAGCTGGAAGCTTTCCGCGTTGCGCAGAAAGCCGTGGCGGAAAAGGCCGGCGTGAAGCTGACCGTACTGCCCCTGCTGCTCAAGGCCTGTGCGCACCTGCTCAAGGAACTGCCGGACTTCAACGCCTCCCTGGCCCCGAGTGGCAAGGCTGTGATCCGCAAGAAATACGTGCACATCGGCTTTGCCGTCGACACCCCGGAAGGCCTGCTGGTACCGGTCATCCGCAACGTCGACCAGAAGAGCCTCTTGCAGCTGGCTGCCGAAGCCGCTGCCCTGGCCGAAAAAGCCCGGAACAAGAAGCTCACCGCCGACGACATGCAAGGCGCCTGCTTCACCATCTCCAGCCTCGGCCACATTGGCGGCACCGGCTTCACGCCGATCGTCAACGCGCCGGAAGTGGCGATCCTGGGTGTTTCCAAGGCCACCATCCAGCCTGTCTGGGACGGCAAGGCCTTCCAGCCGAAGCTGATGCTGCCACTGTCGCTGTCCTACGATCACCGTGTGATCAACGGCGCCGCCGCTGCACGCTTCACCAAGCGTCTGAGCGACCTGCTGGGCGACATCCGCACCATCCTGCTGTAACACCGCACGGCCCTCCCTTGGGGAGGGCCATTCGGAGCACTGTTTTCCGAGCGCCACGCTCGTACCTCAACCCCGCCCGTTTGGCGGGGCTTTTTTTGCCTGGAATTCCAGACAGGCTGCCTGGATGCTGGATGTCCCGGCCTCATCGCGAGCTTGCTCCCACAGGGACAACACAAGTCCTTTGTGGGAGCGAGCTTGCTCGCGATGGCGGAAAATCAGGCACCGCGGAAACTTTCCTACCTCGCAAGCTTGAAATGACTACGCCCCCTGTTAGTCATTACCCACAACTTGCGCCCTCTCTTCGATCAATATTTATCCTGCATCGAGCTTTAGCATCGGAGCCTCAAGGCAACTTGATGTTTGCCCCCACTGCTGAAACTTCGAATGGATTCGAATATGTTCAAACCTACCGTTGGCCCCATTGTCGGCCACACGACAACCGACCACGCCCGGATATTCCTGCGCGGCGATCGCGACAACAACCGGGTATTCGCCGGTATTCGCCACCGGCGCCAAGGCGATACACGCTGGTCGAAAGGGCATTTTGTCCAATTGAAGGCCTACCGCGACATGTCCGATGTCATCGTGTTGAAAGGCCTTCAACCCGATACCGCCTACGAGTACCAGGCCGGCTGGTTCAGCCCCCTGAGCCCGACCCATACCGTGGAAACCGTCCAGGAACTGCCACTGCAATGGCCCAGGACCACCTACTGCTTACGCACGCCGGCCAGCAAAACCGATGCGCCACGCGCTTATATCGTGGGCTCTTGTCGCTACTTGCGAATCGCCGCCGGCATCCCATTGCTACCTGGGCTTGGCGACCGCACCTTTGCCGGCATCAACCGCCTCGTGGCGCAGGCCAACCCACCGATCAGCGCGGTATTGATGACCGGCGACCAGGTTTATCTGGATGACCTGAATGTCATCGGACCGGACCGAACCTATCAGAACATCCTTTTCAGATACCGATCGGTATTTACCCAGCCGCATATCCGGAAACTGATGTCTGGCACCCCTACCTACATGATCCTTGACGACCATGAAATCGAAGACAACTGGCCCGCCAGGAAAACCGTCAACGACGACATCCTCTACGCAAATGCCATGGGCGCTTATAGGCTTTATCAGGCCAGCCACGGGCCAGCCCATGAACTGTCGAGCGACGGAACATTACACAAGTCGTTAACCCGTTACTGGTACACCTTCTCCCACGGCGATATCCAATGGTTCGTCACCGACAGCCGGACGCAACGCAACCTGTCGGCGAATGACCGGCGCATCCTCGACGAAGAACAGGAACAGTCCCTGCTCCAATGGCTCATCGACAGCCCCGCCAGGGTCAAACTCGTCGTGACCAGCGTCATGTTCTTCCCTGACAGCAAGCACGATGACGGCGACGCCTGGCAGGCCTTCCCGGAACAACGCCTGCGCCTGCTGGAAACCATACGCCGCCATCGGATCAAAAACGTGATTTTCGTCTCGGGCGATGTCCACGGCTCCATGACCAGCCGCCTGCGTCACAGCGAGGATCCTGATTTCGAGGTCAACACCGTCGTTTCCTCACCGTTCTACAACAGTAAATTGCTGCCTTTTGCAAAAGCCTCGGATTTTATTTTCCACAGGCCCATGGCCCGTACCCAAAGCGGCCAGTACCGCTATGAACTGACCAGCAAAGTGGTGAGCCAGGACAACTTCGCCCGCCTGCATGTCACGGCCCAGAGCCTTCAAGTCACCTTCCACGACCGGGACGGCAACCCCTTGCAGACGGTCGACATCCCACTGCAATGATCTTCCATGCCCTCTGATCGGTCGGCGACTGGAGAAATCCTCTCGTCGGCCGATAAAAGGTTTATAGCACTTGGCCTTCATCTCTCTTGTCAGCCAGTGCCGCAATGATGCAACCTTGCGCCAATCCGTAATAACGAGGGCGTCAGCCCGGCGCGATCAGCATTTTCGAAGCGAGTTTCCCCATGAAAAGCCAACCCGATGCCGCCAGCCGTATGGCGGCCGAGGTAGTGACGCAGTTACCGGTGCCCTCGCGGCTCGGTATGCTGCGTTTCGAACGGCTGAATGAAGCAAGCTGGGCGCTGTTGTTCCTCGATCCCAACTGCGAGCGATACTTCGGCCTGCCCGCCGTAGAGCTGTGCTCGCTGGTCAGTGCGCCTTACGCCAGCTTGATGGAACCCGAAGCACGCTATCAACTGCACGACACCATCCAGCAACAATTGGCCCAGGCCGCGCATTACCAGATTCGCTACACGCTCCACACCGCCAAGGGCCCGATGAACGTGCTGGAGACGGGTGAGGCCTATAAGCAACACAATCGTCATCTGCTGCGCGGTTACCTGCTGGCAGTGGACAATTTGCTGCAAGGCGAACCCTCCGTGCCGGCACTGGACCTGGAAACCCAGAACTCACGCCTGCAGATCGCCCTGGAACTGAACCAGCGCGCCCAGCAAGAACAACTCCAGCACCTGGACCGGGTACGCGCCCAACAGGACTTGATCCTGCTGCTGACCCGTCAACGCTACAGCGCCAACAACTCCCTGCTCGAAGCCGCCGAACTCATCACCCGCAGCGCCTGTGACATCTACCAGATCGACTGCGCCAGCCTCTGGAATCTGGACGATGGCAAACTGGTACCGATTTCCGCCTACAACCGCGCGTCCCAGGCGTACTTCCTGCCCGCGGTGATCGACGCCAACGACTTTCCCGACTACATGGAGGCGCTGCAGACCTGCCGCGCCATTGACGCCCACAATGCAATGCGCGACCCACGCACCCGAGAAATGGCCGAGAACCTGCGCGCCCGCGACGTCAATGCCATTCTCGACGCCAGCGTGCGTATCGACGGCCAGGTGGTGGGCGTGCTGTGCCTGGAGCAAGTAGGCGTCACCCGCGCCTGGCAGTCGGATGAAATCGCCTTTGCCGGCGAGCTCGCGGACCAGTTCGCCCAAGTCATCAACAACCATAACCGACGCACCGCCACCAGCGCCCTGCACTTGTTCCAGCGCGCCGTGGAACAGAGCGCCAACGCGTTCCTGCTGGTCAATTGCGACGGTGTGGTGGAGTACGTCAACCCGAGCTTCACCGCGATCACCCAGTACACTACCGAGGAAGTCCACGGCCAACGCCTCTCGGAACTGCCGGCCCTGGAGAACCTCAGCGAACTGCTGTTCGACGCCCCCTCGGCGCTGGCCCAGAGCAACAGTTGGCAGGGTGAGTTCAAGAGTCGACGCAAGAACCTGGAGCCCTACTGGGGCCAGCTGTCGATTTCCAAGGTCTACGGCGATAACCGCGAGCTGACCCACTACATCGGCATCTACGAAGACATCACCCAGACCAAGCTGGCCCAGCAGCGCATCGAGCGCCTGGCGTACACCGACAACCTGACCAACCTGGGCAACCGTCCGGCGTTCATTCGCAACCTCGATGAACGCTTCGCCCGGGACAGTGATTCGCCCATCAGCCTGCTGCTGGTGGACATCGACAACTTCAAGCGCATCAACGACAGCCTCGGCCACCAAACCGGTGACAAACTGCTGATCAGCCTGGCCCGGCGCCTGCGCAACAGCTTGAGCCCCAGCGGCAGCCTGGCGCGATTTGCCAGTAACGAATTCGCGGTCCTGCTGGACGACACGAGCCTGGAAGCCGGGCAACAGATCGCCAGTCAGTTGCTGATGACCCTCGACAAGCCGATGTTCGTCGATAACCAGTTGATCAGCGTGACCGGCTCCGTGGGCCTGGCCTGCGCGCCGCTGCACGGCCGCGATCCGCAGACCCTGATGCGCAACGCCGGCCTCGCCTTGCACAAGGCCAAGGCCAACGGCAAACACCAGGTCCAAGTGTTCACCGAAGCACTGAATGCCGAGGCCAGCTACAAGCTGTTCGTGGAAAACAACCTGCGTCGCGCCTTGACCCAGAATGAACTGGACGTGTTCTACCAACCCAAGCTGTGCCTGCGCAGCGGCCGTCTGCTGGGCATGGAAGCGTTGCTGCGCTGGAACCATCCGGAAAAGGGCATGATCCGCCCGGACCAGTTCATCAGCGTGGCCGAAGAAACCGGCCTGATCATTCCCATCGGCAAATGGATCGCCCGCCAGGCCTGCCGCATGAGCAAGCAATTGACCGCCGCCGGCCTGGGCAACCTGCAGGTGGCGATCAACCTGTCGCCCAAGCAGTTCTCCGACCCGGACCTGGTCGCCTCTATCGCCAGCATCCTCAAGGAAGAACAACTGCCGGCCCGGTTGCTGGAGCTGGAACTGACCGAAGGCCTGTTGCTGGAAGCCACCGAAGACACCCACTTGCAGCTCGACCAGCTCAAGCGCCTGGGGCTGACCCTGGCCATGGACGACTTCGGCACCGGTTACTCGTCCCTCAGTTACCTGAAGAAATTCCCGATCGACATTATCAAGATCGATCGCAGCTTCATCCACGAAATCCCGGACAACCAGGACGACATGGAAATCACCTCGGCGGTGATCGCCATGGCCCACAACCTGAAACTCAAGGTCGTGGCCGAAGGCATCGAGACCGCCCAACAACTGGCGTTTCTACGGCGCCACCGCTGCGACGTCGGCCAGGGCTACCTGTTCGACCGGCCAATCCCGGGCGCGGAGCTGATCGAAAAGCTCAAGCGCTACCCGCGTGGGCCTCTGGTCTGACAGCTGCGTATAGCTTGCGGCGGCTTTTCTGAGGCACACTGACGGTCTATTTCGCTCAACTCAATCTGACTGAAAGGACTGATAAATGGTCTTGCGCTCGGAAATCCTGGTGAACAAAAACGTGCTCCCTACTCAAGAACAAGCCCTGCCTGGCCGTGAAACCCCGATGACCGTGCCGGAAAAACACTTCGTCCTCGACGCACCGCTGCTGGGGCCGTTTGCCATGGACGTGGATTTCGCGATCTTCGGCCTCGGCTGTTTCTGGGGCGCGGAACGCAAGTTCTGGCAGCGCGAAGGCGTGGTCAGTACCGCGGTGGGTTACGCCGGTGGTTTCACACCGAACCCGACGTACGAAGAAGTCTGCTCGGGCCTTACCGGCCACAGCGAAGTGGTGCTGGTGGTCTACGAGCCGGCGAAAGTCAGCTACGAACAGCTTCTGAAGATGTTCTGGGAACTGCACAACCCGACCCAGGGCATGCGCCAGGGGAACGACATCGGCACCCAGTACCGCTCGGTGATCTATGCCACCACCCCAGCCCAACTGGCGGCGGCCAAACACAGCGAGCAAGTCTTCCAGGCCGAGTTGACCAAGGCCGGCAAAGGCACCATCACCACCGAAATCGAAGAAGCGCCAACGTTCTACTTCGCCGAGGCCTATCACCAGCAGTACCTGGCGAAGAACCCTGAAGGCTATTGCGGGATTGGCGGGACCGGCGTGACCTGCCCGATCTGACTGTCCGGCCCTGAACAGCTTCGCGAGCAAGCCAGCTCCCACAGGTCTGGCGGCGTACACAACTCTTGCGTACGCCTAAGATCCCATGTGGAAACGAGCTTGCTCGCGATAGCGCCCTTCCAGGCGCCAGCAAAACTCAGCTTTCAGCAATCAACCAATCCATCTGCCACCCGCCCTGGGTCTGCCCCAGCTTTTTCGACAGCCACGGCAGCAGTTCACGCAACTCTTGCTCCAGCCCCCACGGCGGGTTGGCAATCGCCAGGCCGGAGCCGTTCAGGCTGTTGGGCGTGGCCAATGGATGCACCAGCAGTTCCACCCGCAACAGCTTCGGCGCGCCCGTGCCGGCCAGGTCCTGGTAGAAGCGGCGCAACATCCGCTGGTCCTTGACCGGGTACCAGATCGCCGCCACCGTCTGGCGCATCCGGCCAATGGCTTCCTTGAGGGAGGCGGCGCAGCGCTGCATCTCGTCCAGCTGTTCGAAGGGCGGATCGATCAGCATCAAGGCACGCTTCTCTGCCACCGGCAGCAGCGCCCGCGGCACATGCCAGCCCTCACCCAGATGGACCGCCACGCGACGGTCGCCTTTCATGTTGTCCTTGAGCAACACGCCGTCTTCAGGGTGTTTCTCGTTGAGCAGCACACGGTCCTGCGAACGGGTCAGGCGCCGCGCCAACTCCGGCGAGCCCGGGTAGTAGCGCAACTGCCCGTCCGGGTTCATCTCGTGCAGCACCTTCATGTAGTCGGCGGTCAGCGGCGGCAGATCGCTCTCGCCCCACAACCGCGCAATGCCTTCCAGATACTCACCGGTACGGTTGGCCTGGTCACCCTGCAAGTCGTACAACCCGATGCCCGCGTGGGTATCGAGGTAGGCGAAGGGCTGCTCCTTGCGCGACATCAAGGCGATGAGGCGGGTCAAGGTCAGGTGTTTGAATACATCGGCGTGATTGCCGGCGTGGAAGGCGTGGCGATAATTCATGGCGGCTCCTGCGAAGGGCGACGAGTTTACCTTGAAGTGCGTCGAACGTCAGGGGTTCGCAGCCCAGCGGACAGGCCATCATCAGCCCAGCTCTCGCAGCAAATAGGCCTGCAATGGCGCCATTTTCGCCTCAGCCACCGCCGATCGCTCAAGAAAGTGGGCAATCTTGCAGCGCAGGACGCTGCCGTCGACCCGCTCGAACACATGGGGATGCTCTTCACCCAGCCAAGTGAGCACGTTGTCCAGCAGACAGTCCGTCGGCCCCTCGGTCGTTGCGGCCAACAGGGTGATGGGCACTTGCCACCAGGGAAAAGCCTGGGCCGGCCGCTGGGCATTTCCCACGACCTCAAGGGATCGGCCATTGATCAGACAACGTTTGATAACCGGCAAGAGTTGCCCGGCCTCCACCTCCGTCGATTGCAGGATCGGCCGCATGAAGCGCCCATCCCAAAAACGCAGGAAGACCGGCTTGCCACCGGGCAACAGTACCTGTGTGAGCCCTCGCAAGTGTTCGACAAGGATTTCTTGACTCACGCACGAAACCGCCAGCCAACCCCAATCGAGGGAATCGGTGGCGGCTATCCAATCAAGAAACCCACTGTCTGCGCTGACCAGCCCTACATAGGGCATGACCGCTTCCCACCCGGCGTACGGCGTGTCGGCCCAGATCGGGCTGGCGACCGAGTTCATCGAGCGCCTCCAGGCCGACAACGCCCCGGCGCTACTGGCATTGCTGAAAATGGCGAATAGTTGCTCGGAGGCCTGCAAGGGGTGCTCCTCAAGCCAGGCGCGAGGAGATTGATCGCTGTTCATGGACGCCTCCGGACATCGACAGGTTTGTGAAAGACCGGCGGCGCCGCACAGGCGCCATTTCTGCAACGCTCGCACTCCTCACAGAACGGCGCCGAACCTTGGAAACTGAGAATCTGCGCAAGGGAAAGCGCAGGTGCCGCCGCAGCGACCCGCTTCTCGGCGCCGCCTGGAGAGCCGAATGCCGCGCTCATGACCGCCATCGGCGCGCCACCGACCTCGATGGGTACGCTGCTGGAAATCCCGCCGGCACCGATGTTGATCCAATGACCGCCAGCCTGAAGGGTCACGCTCGCGCCCCCATCCAAGACTACCTGCTGGCCGGCGCTGACATGAAACTGCTGGCTGGCATTCAGGACCTGGCTGGTGACACGAATATGCCGCTCGCCGCTCACCAGCAGATGATCGTCATGCCGCACTTCTGCCCGGCGTTGACCGTGGGTGAGGCGCTGCTCATCGGCCTTGAGCTCGTGCCGTGCCGTACCGGCGACAACGATGCTGCGCTCGTGATCGACCTGCACCCGCTGGTCATGCAGCACATGCTGGGTCCAGTTGCGCTGGGCCCGCAGGTAGATCTCCTCGGCGCCCTTGCGATCCTCGATGCGCAATTCGTTGTAGCCTCCCCCGCCGGGGCTGCTCTGGCTGCGCAACACGCTTCGGGTCTTGTCCGCAGGCAAGTCCAGTGGCACCGGGTTGGCGCCGTTGGGCAGACAACCGACGACCAACGGCTTGTCCACGTCGCCATCGATGAACCCCACCAGGACTTCCATCCCGACTCGGGGAATCATCACTGCGCCATAGCGATCGTGAGCCCAACCGGAGGCCACGCGCAGCCAGCAGCTGGAATGCTCGTCGCGTTGACCGTCGCGATCCCAGACCAGTTGCACCTTGACCCGTCCGAACTCATCGCAATAGATCTCGCTGTCCACCGGTCCGGTCACCACCGCCAACTGATAGCCCTGGGCACGGGGCTTTTCGTGATGCAAGGGTGGCCGAAAGAACACGTCCCATGGCGTGGCAAGAAAGGTATTTTTGTAGCCCTGGAATTCATCCGGGCCGGCGGCGGTTTCTTCCAGCACCTGCGGTTGGCGGCCATGATGGTCGATCTGCGTCAGGAGCCAGAGATCATTCCACGGCTCTCGGGGATGTTCCTTGATACGCATGAAATGTCCGCTGACCAGGGCGTTTTCATTGCTGCCGCCTTCTGCCACGCAGTGGTCGGCGCCGTGGCGCTCGAGGGCGCATCGGGTCAGATGCTTGCCGTCGTCACGGGCGCAGAAACCACCGGGATAGTGATAGTCCTCGAGCACAGGACGCTGTCGATTGTCGAGTTGGGTTTGCAGTAACGAACCGGGCCTGCGGAAGTCGTAATCGCGCAACGTCACGGCAGTGGTACGGGTCTGGAGCCGCACCGCCAGGCGCTTGATGGCCGGCTCGTTGGCAGCCATGCCGCTGTCCGGCAGGTATAGCGTCGACTCAGGCAGGCGGGGAAACACCGTCTGGTCGTCACCAAACACCAGCAGATGACCGCAAGGGCGGTGCCTGAAGTGATAATGGATACCGACTTCGGCGCAGATCCGCTCGATGAAGGCCAGGTCGCTTTCGCCATACTGCACACAATACTCGCGTTCGGGATATTGGCCGCCAAGCGTGAACTGGCAGGCATCCGCCAGGATCCCGTGCTCCTTCAACACCCGGGCGACGATATCGGGTACGTTCAGGCGCTGGAAAATCCGCTGGTTGATGCGATGGCGCAAGTAGGCCAGGCGGGGCACCAGGCTGATCTGGTAACGGGTCAGGCGTTTGCCCGAATCCCCCTGGGCCACGCTATAGACCTGACCGTGTACGCCACTGTCCCGATCATCGAACCCCAGAAATGCCTGGCGATGCAGGAGCTCTTCCAGCGCCAGGTCAGACCGCTCGCTGACCAGTTCCAGATCAAAGCGATAGGGTTGGCTGATGGCCTCCTGCCCCTTGAACTCAAGCACTTTGAGTTCACTCGGCCCGCTGTCGAGCGTTAGCGTGAAACGTGATGGATTGGCAGGCGCGAACATCCGATGTCCTTTGCTGAGTGGAGGCCAGCGATTCTGCATCAGCCATCGGAAAGTTGATCAGCGCTCAGGAAAAACAGATTTTCCTTACATACACAAAGCTAAAAGCTGCAAAACGTGTGGCGCTTTCCGACAGACAATCCTTGCATCACGCCCTTCAGAAACCGTCGCACGAATGAATCAGCAACTTCTTACAACGCAACAGGACTCTGACTGCAAGTTCGCGTGATAACGTTTTTTACCCGATTACAAAAAAGCAAAGGACGCAACCCATGACCATTCGCTACGCAAAGATTGCAATGATCCTGGCGCTCGCCGCATTCGCCTTCCTGACCGTGTTCAACAACATCACGGACTACAGCTCCAATTTCAATTTCGTCCATCACGTGCTGAGTATGGACACCACCTTCCCCGACAATGCCGCCCGGTATCGTGCGATCGACCAACCCTGGGTGTGGCACGGCGCCTATTGGCTGATCATCCTCGGTGAAGCCATCACGGCAGGGCTGCTGGGCTACGGCGCGCTGCTGCTGTGGCAGGCGCGCAAGGCCGAGGGCGCGGTGTTCGCACGTGCCAAGGGGTGGGCCATCGCCGGCTTGACGGTGGGTTTTTTCGTCTGGTTTTTCGGCTTCATGGTCGTTGGCGGCGAATGGTTTCTGATGTGGCAGTCAGAAATCTGGAATGGCCAGGATGCCGCGTTCAGATTCTACATGGCGATCCTGGGCGTGCTGATCTTCCTCAACCAGGCGGATCCCGACATGGCGTGAGCGCCGTGAGCATCGCGGGCCCACATCACGCCTCCCATAAGTGTCGAAAGTTTCACGTCAACAACATCAAGAACTTCAGGAAACTCACTGATGAAATTTCCCCTGCTCGCCGCTGCGAGCCTGATCACTGCCTTTCATCTTTGCCCCCCCGCGGAGGCCCACTTGATTTGGAATGGAGACGCCGCCAATCCTATCGGTAAAGAAAAAATATTCGCGAATGCCGTGAGTGAATGCCCAGCCCCGTCCAGCATCACCGTGGTAGACGATGATGACCGAGGCAAATCCTGGTTATTCCATAAAGGCGCCGGCGAGCCCCGCTGCGAAGCACGCAATATCAGGACTGGCGCCAATCACACACCCTATCGATTCGAAAAGGAAAGAACCTATTTTATTGGCTGGTCATTCAGGTTGAATGACACCCAGAGCAATCATCATCCATTCCAGTGGAAGTCCTATGAAGCGGGGCATCAACAAAACTATCCGTTCCTGATGAGTGCCAAGGACGGCAACTTGAGGCTTTTCTACTACGGCATGCCAGGCGAGACATCCGGTGTGATCTGGACCCGCCCCATTGAACCGCTGAAGTGGTACTGCCTGGTCTTGGCCATCCATACTTCCAATCAATCAAGCAGCGGTTGGACGGAGTTATGGTTCGAGGGTCAGGCACAGACCTTCAGCAACGGCCAGAAACGCTTTTCCGGAAGAACCTGGGACGGCGCGAACATAGGTGCGAACGAGCCTAAATGGGGCGTTTACAATAAGCATCAGCCAGGCGTCATGGAGGATGTGAAGAACTATATTTCCGGCCTGAAGATCGGCACCACGTACGCCGATGTCGAACAGTCCTGTCATTGAGGGGCTGGATTCGCTCGGTGAGCCACACGTTTTGCCAGTCCCATCCCACCTGACACCCGTAAAAAAGGCCCGCCTCCATTGGAGACGGGCCGTTTTCATGCAAGTCGTCCTGCGAGCCATCAAGGCCTCGCCGAAGGCCTTACTGGTTCAGGCGAAAATCTTTTTCCGCCGCGTCGAAGCGCTGCAGCATACCCGCGGTAGGCGTGCCCATCTTGCTGACGAAGTAGATAGCCAGGCTGGCGAAGATGAAGCCCGGGATGATTTCGTACAGGCCCAGCAACGCGAAATGCTTCCAGACGATCACGGTGATCGCACCCACCAGGATGCCGGCGAGCGCGCCATTGCGGGTCATGTTCTTCCAGATTACCGAGATCAGGACAACCGGGCCGAAGGCAGCACCGAAACCAGCCCAGGCGTAGCTCACCAGACCCAGTACGCGGTTTTCCGGGTTAGCGGCCAGGGCAATGGCGACCAGGGCCACCAGCAGCACCATGGCGCGGCCGACCCAGACCAGTTCCAGCTGGGAAGCGCCCTTGCGCAGGAAGGTCTTGTAGAAGTCTTCGGTCAGGGCACTGGAGCACACCAGCAACTGGCAACTCAGGGTGCTCATCACCGCCGCCAGGATGGCCGACAGCAACACACCGGCAACCCATGGGTTGAACAGGATCTTCGCCAGCTCGATGAACACCCGCTCTGGGTTCTCGGTCACGGGGCCGGCCACGTCAGGGTGCGCCGAGAAGTAAGCGATACCGAAGAAGCCCACAGCCACGGTGCCGCCCAGGCACAGGATCATCCAGGTCATGGAAATGCGACGGGCATTGGCGATCGACTTGACCGAATCCGCCGCCATGAAGCGCGCCAGGATGTGCGGCTGGCCGAAGTAGCCCAGGCCCCAGCCCATCAGCGAGATGATGCCGATGAAGGTGGTGTTTTTCAGCATGTCGAACGACGTAGGATCTTTTGCTTCGATGGCCAGGAACGTGGTGTCCACACCACCGGTAGCCAGCAGCACGATGATCGGCGTGAGGATCAGCGCAAAGATCATCAGGGTGGCTTGTACGGTGTCGGTCCAGCTCACGGCCAGGAAACCACCGACGAAGGTGTAGGCAATGGTTGCTGCAGCACCGGCCCACAGCGCCGTCTCGTAAGACATGCCGAAGGTACTTTCGAACAGACGGGCACCGGCCACGATGCCGGAAGCGCAGTAGATGGTGAAGAACACCAGGATCACCACCGCAGAGATGATCCGCAGCACGCCGCTCTTGTCTTCGAAACGGCTGGAGAAGTAGTCCGGCAGCGTCAGTGCGTCACCGTTGTGCTCGGTCTGAACCCGCAGGCGACCGGCCACGAACAACCAGTTCAGGTAGGCACCGGCGATCAGGCCGATGGCGATCCAACTTTCCGACAGGCCGGACATGTAGATTGCACCGGGCAAACCCATCAACAACCAGCCGCTCATGTCGGAAGCACCTGCAGACAGTGCCGTCACCACGCTGCCCAGGCTACGACCGCCCAGGATGTAATCGGAAAGGTTGTTGGTGGAGCGGTAAGCCATCAGACCGATCAGGACCATGGCTGCGATATAGATCACGAAAGTGATCAAGGTGGGATTACTAACACTCATGAGTTACGCCCTGGCTTTGTTTTTATGTAGCGGTGGCAGTTGAAAGCATCGACAACACAGATGTTGTAGCGACGATTTGCAGTCCCGCGAATTTATGACTGATGTTTCCCCAGGAAAGCCATCAGCCGATGCCCCTCGGCTTTGAACCGGTTGCACCTTGGCCGCGAATGCTATTCAACAAATCAAATAAGGTGCAACCAGTTTCGCTCGAATAAGTTGCACCTGATCGGTTTTATCGCAAGATTCGAGTTTTTTGCTCCCTTTTAGTGCAGTTCCCAGCACTCAGCTAGAAGCTAAAGCACTAAGCCGGTGCAGGATCAGCCGGACGATATTTGCTTCCGGATGAGCTGCCTGTCATTTCGAGAAAAAAAGGGTTGCACCCGGTTGCACCTCAATCATCCCGCAGCTAATCTTGCCGCCAGCTGATGCCACGCGATACGTGGTAAACATGAGGATAAAAATATGGCTACCACCACCCTTGGGGTCAAACTCGATGACCCGACCCGCGAACGCCTCAAGGCGGCCGCAACCTCGATTGATCGCACGCCGCACTGGCTGATCAAGCAGGCAATTTTCAATTACCTGGAAAAACTCGAGGGTGGTGCAACCCTGACCGAGCTGAACGGTTCACCTCGCACCGACAGCGACGATGCTGGCGATGTGCAAATCGACCATGCTCACCAATGCTTCCTCGAATTTGCCGAGAGCATCCTGCCGCAATCGGTCCTGCGCGCCTCCATCACGGCCGCTTACCGTCGCCCAGAGCCGGAAGTGGTGCCGATGCTGATCGAACAGGCCCGCCTGCCGGCACAAATGGCCGAAGCCACCAACAAACTGGCGGCTTCGATTGCTGAAAAACTGCGCAACCAGAAAAGTGCCGGCGGCCGTGCCGGTATCGTTCAGGGTTTGCTGCAGGAATTTTCCCTGTCGTCCCAGGAAGGCGTAGCACTGATGTGCCTGGCCGAGGCGCTGCTGCGCATCCCGGACAAAGGCACCCGTGACGCCCTGATCCGCGACAAGATCAGCACCGGCAACTGGCAGCCACACTTGGGCAACAGCCCGTCGCTGTTCGTCAACGCCGCCACGTGGGGCCTGCTGCTGACTGGCAAGCTGGTCGCTACCCATAACGAAGCAGGCCTGACCTCTTCCCTGAGCCGCATCATCGGCAAGAGCGGCGAGCCGATGATCCGCAAGGGCGTCGACATGGCCATGCGCCTGATGGGCGAGCAGTTCGTCACCGGCGAAACCATCGCCGAGGCCCTGGCCAACGCCAGCAAGTTCGAAACCAAAGGCTTCCGCTATTCCTACGACATGCTGGGTGAAGCCGCACTCACCGAACACGATGCGCAGAAGTACCTGGCCTCGTACGAACAAGCCATCCACTCGATCGGCAAAGCGTCCCACGGTCGTGGGATTTATGAAGGCCCAGGCATTTCCATCAAGCTGTCCGCCCTGCACCCACGTTACAGCCGCGCCCAGTACGAGCGCGTCATGGACGAGCTGTACCCACGCCTGCTGTCGCTGACCCTGCTGGCCAAGCAATACGACATCGGCCTGAACATCGACGCCGAAGAGGCCGACCGCCTCGAGCTGTCGCTGGATCTGCTCGAGCGCCTGTGCTTCGAGCCGCAATTGACCGGCTGGAACGGCATCGGCTTCGTGATCCAGGCCTACCAGAAGCGTTGCCCGTACGTGATCGACTATGTGATCGACCTGGCTCGTCGCAGCCGTCATCGCCTGATGATTCGCCTGGTAAAAGGCGCGTACTGGGACAGCGAAATCAAGCGCGCCCAGGTCGAAGGCCTGGAAGGCTATCCGGTCTATACCCGCAAGGTGTACACCGACGTGTCCTACATCGCCTGCGCCCGCAAACTGCTGTCGGTGCCCGAAGTCATCTACCCACAGTTCGCCACGCACAACGCCCATACCCTGGCAGCCATCTACCACATCGCCGGTCAGAACTATTACCCGGGCCAGTACGAATTCCAGTGCCTGCATGGCATGGGTGAACCCCTGTACGAACAGGTTGTAGGCAAGGTTTCCGAAGGCAAGCTGAACCGTCCGTGCCGTGTGTACGCTCCGGTCGGCACTCACGAAACACTGCTGGCGTACCTGGTACGTCGCCTGCTGGAAAACGGCGCGAACACTTCGTTCGTCAACCGTATCGCCGACCAGTCCATCTCGATTCAGGAGCTGGTGGCCGATCCAGTGGCCAGCATCGAGCAGATGGCGACGCTGGAAGGCGGTTTCGGCCTGCCGCACCCGCGCATCCCACTGCCGCGCGACCTGTATGGCAGCGACCGCGCCAACTCCAGCGGCATCGACCTGGCCAACGAACATCGTTTGGCGTCGCTGTCCTGCGCCCTGCTTGCCACTGCCCATAACGATTGGAAAGCCGTGCCGATGCTCGGCTGCGCCGCCAGCGAAGAAACCCCGGCCCCGGTACTGAACCCGTCCGATCACCGCGACGTGGTGGGCCATGTGCAGGAAGCCACGGTCGCCGATGTCGACAACGCCATCCAGTGCGCCCTCAACGCCGCACCGATCTGGCAAGCCACGCCGCCAGCCGAGCGCGCCGCGATCCTCGAACGTGCCGCCGACCTGATGGAAGGCGAGATCCAGCCGCTGATGGGCCTGCTGGCCCGCGAAGCCGGCAAGACCTTCGCCAACGCCATCGCCGAAGTGCGTGAAGCCGTGGATTTCCTGCGCTACTACGCGGTGCAGGCGCGCAACGATTTCACCAACGATGCCCACCGCCCACTGGGTCCGGTGGTCTGCATCAGCCCGTGGAACTTCCCGCTGGCGATTTTCAGCGGCCAGGTCGCCGCCGCCCTGGCCGCCGGTAACCCGGTATTGGCCAAGCCCGCCGAGCAGACGCCATTGGTGGCTGCCCAGGCGGTGCGCCTGATGCTCGAAGCCGGCATTCCGGAAGGCGTGCTGCAATTGCTGCCGGGGCGCGGCGAAACCGTCGGTGCCCGCCTGGTGGGTGACGAGCGGGTCAAGGGCGTGATGTTCACCGGCTCCACCGAGGTCGCTCGCCTGCTGCAACGCAACATCGCCGGGCGCCTGGACAACCAGGGCCGTCCGATCCCGCTGATCGCCGAAACCGGCGGCCAGAACGCCATGATCGTCGACTCCTCGGCGCTCACCGAACAAGTGGTCATCGACGTGGTGTCGTCGGCCTTCGACAGTGCCGGCCAGCGTTGTTCGGCCCTGCGGGTCCTGTGCTTGCAGGAAGATTCCGCCGACCGCGTCATCGAAATGCTCAAGGGCGCCATGGCCGAATCGCGCCTCGGCAACCCTGAGCGCCTGTCGGTGGACATCGGCCCGGTGATCGACGCCGAAGCCAAGGCTGGCATCGAGAAACACATCCAGGCCATGCGCGATAAAGGTCGCACCGTGTACCAGATGGCAATCGCCGACAGTGACGAGTGCAAGCGCGGCACCTTCGTGATGCCAACCCTGATCGAGCTGGAAAGCTTCGACGAGCTGCAACGCGAGATCTTCGGTCCGGTGCTGCACGTGGTGCGCTACAAGCGCAAGGAGCTGGACCAGTTGATCAACCAGATCAACGCCTCCGGCTATGGCCTGACCCTGGGCGTGCACACGCGCATCGACGAGACCATCGCCAAGGTCATCGACAATGTCCATGCCGGTAACGTCTACGTGAACCGCAACATTGTCGGCGCGGTGGTCGGCGTGCAGCCGTTTGGCGGCGAAGGCCTGTCGGGCACCGGTCCCAAGGCCGGTGGTCCGCTGTACCTGTACCGCCTGTTGTCGACACGTCCTACCGATGCGATCCAGCAATCCTTCGCCCGTGGTGATGCCCTCACCGCGCCGGACCTGCGTTTGCGCGACGCCATGAGCAAACCGCTGACCGCCCTGCAAGCCTGGGCCGACAGCCAGAAGCTCGCCGAGCTGAGCGCCCTGTGCGTGCAGTTCGCGGCTCAATCGCAAAGCGGTATTACCCGGACTCTGACCGGGCCGACCGGCGAACGCAACAGCTACGCCATCCTGCCGCGCGAGCACGTGTTGTGCCTGGCCGACGTGGAAGGCGACCTGCTGACGCAACTGGCGGCCGTACTGGCCGTGGGCGGCTCGGCCGTGTGGCCGGAAACCGACACCAGCAAGGCCTTGTTCGCCCGCTTGCCGAAAGAGATTCAGGCGCGCATCCAGCGGGTGGCCGACTGGACCAAGGACGAGGTGCTGTTCGACGCAGTCCTGCACCACGGCGATTCGGATCAACTGCGCAGCGTTTGCCAGCAAGTGGCCAAGCGTGCCGGTGCCATCGTCGGGGTACAT
Organism: Pseudomonas sp. NFACC46-3; assembly: GCF_900114515.1. Taxonomy (NCBI): domain Bacteria; kingdom Pseudomonadati; phylum Pseudomonadota; class Gammaproteobacteria; order Pseudomonadales; family Pseudomonadaceae; genus Pseudomonas; species Pseudomonas sp. NFACC46-3. The sequence goes on along the minus strand of NZ_FOTH01000012.1, from coordinate 104,471 downwards.
GGTTTGTCCCAGGGCGAGACCAGCGTGGCGCTGGAGCGTCTGGTGATCGAGCGAGCCTTGAGCGTCAACACCGCGGCCGCGGGTGGTAACGCCAGCTTGATGACTATCGGCTGAAAGCAGCTGCGAGCGGCAAGCTACAAGCGGCAAGTAAAAGCAGATGCTTTTGCTTCAGCTTGCAGCTTGCAGCTTGTGCTGCTCTATCACCCCCATCAATCATCCTGTTCAGCCTTTATCAGCACGCCTAGACTCGGCCCATCCCAAAAAAGGTAAGCCGCCATGTCCGAGACGCTGCTCAGTTCCCGCAATCTGGCTTTCGAGCTGTATGAAGTCCTCGATGCCGAGGGCCTGACCCAGCGCGAGCGGTTCGCCGAACACAATCGCGAAACCTTCGACGCGGCCATCGATACGGCCCGCAGCATCGCCGAGAAATTTTTCGCCCCTCACAATCGCAAGAACGATGAAAACGAACCGCGCTACGAGAACGGCGAGGCGATTCTGATTCCCGAGGTGAAACCGGCGGTGGATGCCTTCCTCGAGGCGGGCTTTCTCAACGCCGCACGCAGTTTCGAGGCAGGCGGCATGCAACTGCCGACGTTGCTGTCCCAGGCCTGCTTCGCGCACTTCCAGTCGGCCAACGCCGCTTCGACCTCTTATCCGTTCCTGACCATGGGCGCGGCGAACCTGATCGAAAGCTTCGGCAGCGAAGAGCAGAAAAGACGCTTCCTGCAACCGATGATCGACGGTCGTTTCTTCGGCACCATGGCCCTGACCGAACCCCACGCTGGCTCCTCGCTGGCGGACATTCGTACACGTGCGGAGCCGGCGTCCGACGGCAGCTATCGAGTCAAAGGCAACAAAATCTTCATCTCCGGTGGCGATCATCCGCTGTCGGAAAACATCGTGCACATGGTCCTGGCGAAATTGCCGGACGCCCCGCCGGGCGTGAAGGGCATTTCGCTGTTTATCGTGCCCAAGTTCTTGGTCAACGATGACGGCAGCCTCGGCCAGCGTAACGACGTGCTGTTGGCCGGGCTGTTCCACAAGATGGGCTGGCGCGGCACCACCTCCACCGCGCTGAACTTCGGCGACAACGGCGCGTGTGTCGGTTACCTCGTAGGTAAACCGCACCACGGCCTGAGCTACATGTTCCAGATGATGAACGAGGCGCGGATCGGCGTCGGCATGGGCGCTGTAATGCTGGGTTACGCCGGCTACTTGTATTCCCTGGAATACGCTCGCGAACGCCCACAGGGCCGGGTGCCCGACAGCAAGGACCCGACCACCGCCCCGGTGGCGATCATCCAGCACGCCGACGTGCGCCGCATGCTGCTGACCCAGAAGGCCTACGTTGAAGGTTCGTTTGACCTGGGCCTGTACGCGGCGCGCTTGTTCGACGACACCACCACCCTGGAAAGCGAAGCCGAGCGCAGACGCGCCCATGAGCTGCTGGACCTGCTGACCCCGATCGTCAAATCCTGGCCCTCTGAGTTCTGCCTGAAGGCCAACGAGCTGGCGATCCAGATTCTGGGGGGCCACGGCTACACCCGCGAATACCCAGTGGAGCAGTATTACCGCGACAACCGCCTGAACCCCATCCATGAAGGCACCCACGGCATCCAGTCCCTGGACCTGCTGGGGCGAAAACTGGCGCAGAACGGCGGTGCCGGGCTCAAGCAACTGGTCCGCCTGGTGGCCGACACCACCGAACGCGCCCAGGCGCACCCATCGTTAACGCCGTTGCGCCAACCACTGGAAGCCCTCGTGGCACGCCTGCAAACCGTCACCCTCGGACTGCTGACGGACCTGGCCCAGGGCAAGGTGAACAGCAGCCTGGCCAACTCGGCCCTGTACCTCAAGGTGTTTGGCCATATGGTGATTGGCTGGCGCTGGCTGGAACAGGCGATCCGTGCCGAGGAGGGCCTGGCCAAGGGGAATACCGCGGACAGCGACTTCTATAAAGGCAAGCTGCAAGCGGCGCGCTACTTCCTGACCTGGGAAGTGCCGGGTTGTCATCATGAGCTGGCGATTCTCGAAGCGCGGGATGATACGTGCCTGGGGATGCGGGATGAGTGGTTCTGACCCAGCGTGGTGCGGCAGACATCCAATCGCGAGCAGGCTCGCTTCCACAAGGGGTTCCAAGTGGACGCGACATCTGCGTTCACCACCGATCCATTGTGGGAGCGAGCTTGCTCGCCATAGCAGTGTTTCAGCCAACACACAGGTAGCTGGGCTGACGCCATCGCGAGCAAGCTCGCTCCCACACAAGCCCCACAGTCAACATTCGCTAACCGGTTCAGGCCTGCTGGATCGTCTTGGCAATCACATCGACCGTGGCGCTGACTTGCTCTTGGTAACGGTCGAGTTCCGCTTGATGTTGCTTCTGCATTTCCATCTGCTGCGAACACAGGTTCATGGCCGCCAGCACCAGCAGGCGATCACCGATCAGCGTCGGGTACTTCCTTTTCGTATCGGCCAGTGCGGCCTTGAGCATCGAAGCGGCGTCCAACAGGGCCTGTTCCTGCCCGGCCGGCGCTTTGATTGAATAGTCTTCTCCCAGGATCGAGATGACTGTCACCCCATCGGCGCCGTGCTTCATGCGCTGACAGGACCGGCGCTGGCGCGCTCGATCAGGGCCTGGATGCGGGCGGCGGTGGTGCCGTGCAGTTCTTCCTGTTCCATCAGGCTCAGTTGCAGGCTTTCGTTTTCATCCTTGGCCTTGGCAAGCTCGGTGTTCAGGGTTTCGTTCAGGCCGGTGAGGTGACGGTTCTGTTGCACCAGGTCATTGACCAGTTGCTCCAGTTGGCTGAGGGATGTTTCCAACATGTTGATTTCCAGGCTTTTTCAAGGGGCGCGTACGATAAGGAAAAGTCCTGGTCGATGCCACGCTTTATTCAGGCCAAGCCTGTGTCGGCGAAGCGACTAGACTCTCCTGGTGAGCCTTAAAGACTATGGACAGACTATCTGGTTCCTGCATTTCGTCGCCCCGAGGCCGCCCAAGCGCACACATCTCTCAAGACTCCAGCCGCTGTCCCGATAGCTTTAAGTAAGTCCTCCAACCCAGCACGAACGTGCACCTGTCTGGTACTTTGTCATGTCGTTACGCAATATAAACATCGCGCCGCGGGCGTTCCTGGGGTTCGCCATGATTGGCGCCCTGATGCTGGTTCTCGGGGTGTTTGCCCTCAACCAGATGAGCAAAATTCGCGAAGCCGGCGAGAGCGTGGTTGCCAACAGTGTGCCTAGCATCAAGGCCCTGAACGACCTGACCCAACTCACCCTGCGCCTGCGGGTGCTGTCCTATCGCCTGCTGAGCAGCCGCGAACCAGACCTCCAGAAAAAAACCCTCGAACAATTTGACCAGCGCAGCCAGCAGATCAGCGTAGTCCAGGCTGAGTACGAAAAACTCATCGCCGCCGCCGATGAACGCGCCGCCTACAATCAGTACGTTCAATTGCTGAGCCAATACCGTCAACTCGAAGACCGTATGAAAACCCTGTCGCGCAACAACCAGGTCGACGAACTGAAGGTGCTGCTGAACACTGAACTGCTGAGTAATTCCGAAGCGATCAACACGGCGCTCGACCGTCTCCTGCAGATCAATAATCTACAGGCCGAAGGGTATAACAAGCAGGCGGTCGATCAGTACGGCTCGGCCTTCAACATGGTGGTGGTCCTGCTGGTGGTTGCCACCGGCCTGACCCTGCTGTTCGCCTGGCTCCTGACCAACAGCATCACCAAGCCGATTGCCAACGCCCTGGATGCGGCTGAAGAAATCGCCAAGGGCAACCTGACTCGACCGATTGTCGTCGATGGCAGCGACGAAGCCGGTCGCCTGCTGCGGGCAATGTCGACCATGCAGGAAAAACTGCGCGACACCTTGCAGCGGATTTCCGGCTCGGCCACACAACTGGCCTCCGCCGCCGAAGAACTCAACAGTGTCACCGATGAAAGCGCCCGTGGCCTGACCCAGCAGAACAACGAAATCGAACAGGCCGCCACCGCCGTCAACGAAATGACCAGCGCCGTGGAAGAAGTCGCGCGCAATGCAGTGAGCACCTCCGAAGCATCGAAAAACGCCACCACCTCCGCAGGCGACGGTCGCGACCTGGTGCAGGAAACCGTCAGCGCCATCGAACGCATGAGCGCCGATGTGCAAAGCACCGCGGCGTTGATCGGCAACCTGGCCGATGAGTCCCGTGACATCGGCAAGGTGCTGGATGTGATCCGTGGCCTGGCCGACCAGACCAACCTGCTGGCCCTGAACGCCGCCATCGAAGCCGCCCGTGCCGGTGAGGCCGGTCGTGGTTTTGCCGTGGTGGCCGACGAAGTCCGCGCCCTGGCCCATCGCACCCAGCAGTCGACCAGCGAGATCGAACGCATGATCGGCAGCATCCAGAGCGGCACTGAACACGCCGTGGATTCGATGCGCAACAGCACCGAGCGCGCCGAGTCGACGCTGAACATCGCCCGCGGCGCCGGCATGTCCCTGGACACCATCAACACCGCCATCGTCGAGATCAATGAACGCAACCTGGTGATTGCCAGCGCCGCCGAAGAGCAGGCCCAAGTGGCCCGTGAAGTGGACCGCAACCTGGTGAACATCCGCGACCTGTCGGTGCAATCGGCCACCGGCGCCAACCAGACCAGCGCCGCCAGTGCCGAACTGTCGCGCCTGGCCGTGGACTTGAACAACATGGTTGGGCGGTTCAGCCTTTAAGACTCAACCTACCTCTGTGGCGAGAACTTCCTGTGGCGAGGGGATTTATCCCCGATCGAGTGCGAAGCGCTCGCTATCGATCTATATGGCGGCAAAGTTCTCGGGGCTGCTTCGCAGCCCAACGGGGATAAATCCCCTCGCCACAAGGGCTGTGCCCAGCCCCCCCAGCCCAAACCTTTTTTGACAGCATCACATTTCAACAGGTTAGAATCGCTGGCACGCAGACTGCATGGTCAGTCTGCGCCCGCCCTTAGCTTTTCCGGAGTACTGCCTTTGACTGCTACGACCATCAACAGCCTGTTCTTGATCGGCGCGTTGCTGGTAGGTGCGAGCATCCTGGTCAGTTCCCTTTCGTCCCGCCTGGGCATCCCGATCCTGGTGATCATCCTGGCCGTGGGCATGGTGGCCGGTGTCGACGGCGCCGGTATTCTTTTCGATAACTACGCCACGGCTTATCTGGTCGGCAACCTCGCCTTGGCCGTCATCCTGCTGGACGGCGGCTTGCGCACGCGGGTCTCGAGTTTCCGCGTCGCACTGTGGCCGGCGTTGTCGCTAGCCACGGTCGGTGTGTTGATCACCACCGGGCTGACCGGCCTGGCGGCGGCGTGGCTGTTCAACCTGAACCTGATCCAAGGCCTGCTGATCGGCGCCATCGTCGGCTCGACCGATGCCGCGGCGGTGTTCTCGCTGCTGGGCGGCAAGGGCCTGAACGAACGGGTCAGCGCCACCCTCGAGATCGAGTCTGGCAGCAACGACCCCATGGCAGTATTCCTGACCGTGACCCTGATCGGCATGCTCGCCAGTGGCGAAACCGGCCTGCATTGGAGCCTGCTGGGGCATCTGGTGCGCGAGTTTGGTATCGGCGCGGTGCTTGGCCTGGGCGGTGGCTGGCTGATGTTGCAACTGGTCAATCGCATCAATCTGGCCAACGGCCTGTACCCGATCCTGGTCATCAGCGGCGGCCTGGCGGTATTCGCCTTGACCAACGCCCTGCACGGCAGCGGCTTCCTCGCGGTCTACCTGTGCGGCCTGGTGATCGGCAACCGTCCGGTGCGCAGCCGCCACGGCATCCTGCACATGCTCGATGGCATGGCCTGGCTGGCACAGATCGGCATGTTCCTGGTGCTAGGGCTGCTGGTCACGCCTCATGACCTGCTGCCCATCGCCCTGCCCGCCCTGGGCCTGGCGCTGTGGATGATTCTGTTTGCACGGCCCCTTTCGGTCATGGTGGGCCTGTTGCCATTCAAGGCATTCCACGGTCGCGAAAAAGCTTTTATCTCCTGGGTCGGCCTGCGCGGCGCGGTGCCAATCATCCTCGCGGTGTTCCCGTTGATGGCCGGCCTGCCTCACGCCCAGCTCTATTTCAACCTGGCGTTCTTTATCGTGCTGGTCTCGCTGCTGGTGCAGGGCACGAGCCTGCCGTGGGTCGCCAAGCTGCTGCACGTGACCGTCCCACCCGAGCCCCTGCCGATTTCCCGGGCCGCGCTGGAAGTGCACGTCACCAGCGAGTGGGAGTTGTTCATCTATCGCCTGGGCGCTGAAAAATGGTGCATCGGCTCCCCCCTGCGGGACCTGAAAATGCCCGATGGCACCCGCATCGCGGCACTGTTTCGTGGCCAGCAACTGCTCCATCCGTCGGGCAGTACGGTGCTGGAAGTCGGTGATTTGCTGTGTGTTATCGGCCATGAACACGACTTGCCAGCCCTTGGAAAACTGTTCAGCCAAGCGCCGCAGCGGGGCCTGGATCTGCGTTTCTTCGGCGACTTCGTACTCGAAGGAGACGCCCAGCTGGCCGCGGTTGCGGCGTTGTACGGGTTGCAACTGGACGGCATCGATCCAGACATGTCCCTGGGGCGCTTCATCGCTCAGAAAGTCGGTGGCGCGCCGGTGGTCGGCGACCAGGTGGAATGGAATAACACCCTGTGGACCGTCGCGGTCATGGACGGGAACAAGATAGGCAAAGTGGGCGTCAGATTCCCCGAAGGAAGTCGCCCGGGTCCCGGCTTGTTCCTCTAAACTGCTCCCACTCTCACTTGCTTGACCGGTCTCTATGCCTACCCTGCGCTCCTTTATCACCATCGCCCTGCTGGGCCTGAGTCTTTCCATCTGCACGCTGCAAGCCGCTGAACCGCTGACCAGCGCCTCGGTAGAAGCCAGCCTGGACAAAATCGCCGACCGCAAACTGCCGGAAGCCGAGCAGAAGGCCTTGCAGGCGGTGCTGCAAAACACCCTGACCCAGCTCAACAACAAGGCCGACTACGAACAGAAGCTGCTCGCCCTCAAGCAGCAATTGGCTACCGCCCCCAAGCAGAACATCGAAAACCAGCGCGAACTGGCGCGGCTCAAAGGCACCGCGGTGGTGCCGGTGGCGCAACGCTACGCCAACCTGCCGATTCCCCAGCTCGAGCAAATGCTCACGGATCGCTCCACCCAGCAGGGCGATCTGCAAAAAGCCCTGGCCGATGCCAACAGCTTGATCATCACCGCCCAGACCCGTCCCGAGCGGGCCCAGGCGGAAATTTCCAGCAGCCAGACCCGCATCCAGCAGATCAACGCCATCCTCAAGGCCGGCCGGGATGCCGGCAAGACCCTGAGTGGCGAGCAACGCGACCAGCTCACCGCCGAGCTGGCGGCCCTCAATGCGCTGATTCCGCTGCGCCGCCAGGAACTGGCCGGCAACAGCCAACTGCAGGATCTGGGCAACGGCCAGCACGACTTGCTGATGGAAAAAATCGCCCGCACGGAGCAGGAAATCCAGGACCTGCAAAACCTGATCAACCAGAAGCGCCTGGCCCAGTCCCAGGAGACGGTGACCCAGCAATCCATCGAAGCCCAGAAGGCCGGTGGCAGCAGCTTGCTGGCGACCGAGAGCGCGGCCAACCTGAAGCTCTCCGACTACCTGCTCAAAAGCACCGACCGCCTCAACGAGGTCACCCAACAGAACCTGCAGACCAAGCAACTGCTGGACAGCGTGACCCAGACCGACGCGGCACTGGACGAGCAGATCAGCGTGCTCAAGGGCAGCCTGCTGCTCTCCAAGATTCTCTACAAGCAGCGCCAGACCTTGCCACGCCTCAAGCTGGACCAGAACCTGGCCGACCAGATCGCCGACATCCGCCTGTACCAGTTCGAAGTCAGCCAGCAACGTGAACTGCTGAACAACCCCAGCGCCTACGTCGACAGCCTGCTGGCCTCCCAGCCCTCGGAACAAGTCACCCCGCAACTGCGCAAGACCTTGCTGGAACTGGCCCTGACCCGTGTCGACCTGCTGGAACGGCTGAACCGTGAGTTGAGCGCAGTGCTCAACGAATCGATCACCTTGCAGCTCAACCAGAAACAGCTGCTCAGCACCGCCCAGAACCTGCGGGCGACCCTCGAAGAGCAGATGTTCTGGATTCCCAGCAACAAACCGCTGGATTTCGAATGGATGCGTGCGGTGCCGACGCGCCTGGAAAAACAGATCGACTCGCTGCCCTGGGCTTCGAGCCTCAGTGAACTGGCCGATGGCCTGACCCAGCGGCCACTGCTGTTCCTGCCCCTGGCGCTGCTGATCGGGGCGTTGCTGTGGCGGCGCAAGAATCTCTATGCTCGCCTGAACAAGGTTCACCAGGACGTCGGTCACTTCAAGCGCGACAGCCAGTGGCACACCCCCCAGGCGATCCTGATCAATATCCTGCTGGCGATGCCGGTGGCCCTGGCACTGACCCTCTGCGGCTACGCCTTGCAGATCGACGCCCGCGGCCAGAACGCCAACCTCGGTGCGGCGCTGCTGCAGATCGGCCAGGCCTGGCTGGTGTTCTACACGGCCTATCGCGTGCTGGCCCCCGGCGGCGTGGCCGAGTTGCATTTCCGCTGGGAGAAACCCCAGGTCGAATTCCTCCAGGGCTGGATTCGCCGGCTCGGGCTGGTGGTGCTGGCGTTGGTGGCTGTGGTGGCCGTGGCCGAGTTGCAACCCTCGACCCTGGCCGATGACGTGCTCGGCATGCCGGTAGTGCTGACCTGCTACGCGCTGATGGCGTGGTTACTCAGCCGTCTGCTGCTGAGCAGCCCGACCCACAAGAACACTTCGTTGTTCCGCAAGGCGGTCGGGGTGCTGTTCACCGCGCTGCCGATCGCGCTGTTCGTGGCGGTGTGCTTCGGCTACTACTACACCGCGCTGAAACTCAGCGATCGATTGATCAACACCCTGTACCTGCTGATGTTCTGGCTGGTGATCGAGGCCACCTTCGTCCGTGGCCTGTCGGTCGCGGCGCGGCGCCTGGCCTACCAGCGCGCGCTGGCCAAGCGTCAGGCGGCCAAGGAGGCCGGCGACGGCGAAGCGGTGATCGAAGAGCCGACACTGGATATCGAGAAGGTCAACGAACAGTCCCTGCGCCTGATCCGCCTGGCCTTGCTGGGCGGCTTCATCGCCGCGCTGTACTGGGTCTGGTCGGACCTGATCAGCGTGTTCTCGTACCTGGACAACATCACCCTCTACGAATACACCAGCGGCACTGGCGCCAACATGAGCATGGTGCCCATCAGCATCGGCGACATGCTCGGCGCGCTGATCATCATCGGCATCACCTTCGCCCTGGCGCGCAACCTGCCGGGCCTGCTGGAAGTGTTCGTGCTGTCGAAGCTGAACCTGGCCCAGGGCAGCGCCTACGCCACCACTACGTTGCTGTCCTATGTGATCGCCGGTGTCGGTTTCGTCACCACCCTGTCCACCCTCGGCGTGAGCTGGGACAAACTGCAATGGCTGGTGGCCGCGCTGTCGGTGGGCCTGGGCTTCGGCATGCAGGAGATCTTCGCCAACTTCATCTCCGGGATCATGATCCTGTTCGAGCGCCCGGTGCGCATCGGCGACACCATCACCATCGGCAACCTGTCGGGCACGGTCAGCAAGATCCGCATCCGCGCGACCACCATCACCGACTTCGACCGCAAGGACATCATCGTCCCGAACAAGACCTTCATCACCGGGCAACTGATCAACTGGTCGCTGACCGACACCGTCACCCGGGTAACCCTGAAACTGGGCGTGGACTACGGCTCGGACCTGGACCGGGTGCGTGAGTTGCTGCTCAAGGCCGCACGCGACAACCCACGGGTGCTGAAGGAACCGGAGCCGATCGTGTACTTCCTGAACTTTGGTGAAAGCACTCTCGACCATGAGCTGCGCATGCACGTACGCGACCTCGGTGACCGCAACCCGGTACTGGACGAGATCAACCGCTTCATCAACCGTGAGTTCAAGAAGGAGCACATCAACATCTCCTTCCGGCAGATGGAAATCTATCTGAAGAACCTGCAAGGCCAGGAATACAAACTGGTGCCTGCCGAGCCCGACAAAAAGACCATCACGCCCGTGCCGTCGGCTGTCGCCAGCATCAAGCCGGTGCCTGAGCCGCCGCAAGGCACACTCGACTGATTGCGGGTTGCCTGCGGGCGTCCCGCCGGAGACGGCCATGAAAACACTGGAAACCCTGACCTTCGATAACCGTTTCGCCCGCCTGGGCGACGGTTTCTCGACCCACGTGCTGCCCGAGCCCATCGACAATCCACGGCTGGTGGTCGCCAGCCCGGCGGCCATGGCGTTGCTGGACCTGGACCCGGCAGAAGCCCAGGCACCGCTGTTCGCCGAGATCTTTGGCGGCCACAAGCTCTGGGCCGAAACCGAGCCACGGGCGATGGTGTATTCCGGGCATCAGTTCGGTCACTACAACCCACAACTGGGCGACGGTCGAGGATTGCTGCTGGGCGAGGTGTACAACGAGGCGGGCGAGCACTGGGACCTGCACCTCAAGGGTGCCGGCCAGACGCCGTTCTCACGGATGGGCGACGGGCGCGCGGTGCTGCGCTCCTCGATCCGCGAATTCCTCGCCTCCGAAGCCCTGCACGCGCTCGGTATCCCCACCACCCGGGCCTTGTGTGTGATCGGCTCGGACACCCCGGTGTGGCGGGAAAAGCAGGAACGCGCCGCCATGGTGCTGCGCCTGGCCCCCAGCCATGTGCGCTTCGGGCATTTCGAATATTTCTACTACACCAAGAAGCCCGAGCTGCACGCGGCCCTCGCCGAGCATGTGCTGAACCTGCACTTTGCCGAGTGCCGTGCACAACCGGAGCCGTACCTGTCGATGTTCCGCGAAATCGTCGAGCGCAACGCCGAGCTGATTGCCAAATGGCAGGCCTACGGTTTCTGCCATGGCGTGATGAACACCGACAACATGTCGATCCTGGGCATCACCTTCGACTTCGGGCCGTTCGCCTTCCTTGATGACTTCGACGCCAACTTCATCTGCAACCACTCTGATGACCAGGGCCGTTACTCGTTCAGCAACCAGGTGCCCATCGGCCAATGGAACCTCAGCGCCCTGGCCCAGGCCTTGACGCCGTTCATCAGCGTCGAAGCCCTGCGTGAGACCCTCGGTTTGTACTTGCCGCTGTACCAGGCCCACTACCTGGACCTGATGCGCCGCCGCCTCGGCCTGAGCCGAGCCGAAGAAGACGACCAGAAACTGCTGGAGCGCTTGCTGCAATTGATGCAGAACAGCGGCGTCGACTACAGCCTGTTCTTCCGCCGACTGGGCGACCAAGCTCCCGAGCAGGCCGTCGCGACCCTGCGCGATGACTTCGTCGACCTGAAGGGCTTCGATGCCTGGGGCCAATTGTATGTTGCCCGCGTCAACCGCGAAGGCCCCGTAGATCAAGACCAACGCCGCGCACGCATGCACGCCGTCAACCCGCTGTACGTGCTACGCAACTACCTGGCGCAGAAAGCCATCGACGCCGCCGAATCAGGCGACTACGACGAAGTGCGCCGCCTGCACACCGTGCTGAGCAAGCCGTTCGAAGAGCAACCGGGCATGGACAGCTACGCGCAACGTCCGCCGGAGTGGGGCAAGCACCTGGAGATCAGTTGCTCGTCGTAACGCGGCGCCACGGCTGAAAGAAACCACCCGCCCAACACATACCTGTCTGGATCGCAGAGATGACTACCCTGTGGCGAGGGGATTTATCCCCGCTGGGCTGCGCAGCAGCCCCAACACAGGCAACGCGGTGCAACAGATGAACCGCGTCAGCCGGGTTACGACTGCTTCGCAGCCGAGCGGGGATAAATCCCCTCGCCACAAAAGCAGGTCGGTATTTCGCAGCGCTACACCGAACCATCAAATGAAGGTTTCCACCGATACACCGAAGCGCTCGGCCAGCCAGCGGATCTGCCTCAAATTGAGCTGACGCTTACCGCTCAATACCTCCGATACCACCGACTGGGTACCAACGCCCGGCAAGTCGCTCTGGCTCATGCCATGTTCACGCATCAGGTAACGCAGCGCCTCGACACCGCTCGCCTTGGGTATTGGCCGGTGCTGCTGGTCCCATGCCTCGATCCATTCGCCGATAATATCCACCAGGCTCATGAGAGGATGGGTTTCGTCTTCGCCCACCAACACCAACAGCTCATCAAGAGCACTCGCCAATCGGTCATAATCCTCTTCGCTCCTGGGCTTACGCAGCAGGGGCGACACAAACTCCCAATGGGCAGCGACTTGTTCAATCAGTGCACTCATCCCTTTTCCTCCTTCCACTTGCCTCTGTCGTATTCCCGATGGTCAAGCACGCATTTGATATACAGACGCTGTGCTCGGTATCGAATCACCGCAATCAGCCGCAACTTGTTTCCACCGATGTCAAACACATGCAGCGGACCGACCTTATCGGTTGCCGGAAATATGGATTTCATCGCCGCGAAATCAGCCGGGCTATTGCGCTTGATCAGCCGATACCATTGATCCAACGCATTCGCTGAATGTGGCCATTTCTCCTTGGCCTCCCAAATGCGTTTCTCAGTGATCACATGCATGCAACGTCCTTATCGCATTTTGCTATGGGGAAGTTAAACACAAATCTGGCGCATCGCAAATTGCGATAGCGCCAGTTAGACAAATGGTTAGCTCTTGCTGGTTTCCAGCCTAGTCGCCAAAAGATTTAGGTCTCGGTAAGAAATGTGAGCAGATATGAGTCCTGCTCACCCAACCTTATCGTTCCCCTGCTCAGGCGTCTCGATCCCCGGCTCCGCCTCTTCACCCCCCTTCTCCTTGGGTTTGGCCGCTGGTTTTTCCTCGGGATAACCGGGCATGCCGCGGGCGTCTTCGGGGGTCAGCTCGTCCCGGTCGTGGCGGCGGTCGGTGGCGTAGGGCGGGGCGGCGTTGGGGTCTTCGTCGCGGCCGGCGGTGCCGAGGACGAAGCCGTCGTCATTGGGGTTGTCCACGGCCTGTGGGGTGTCTGGGTCTTGAGGATTGCTCATGGGACCTCCGGGTTGCGAACAGGTACGTTGTGGTTTTTTGAGGGCCTGGCGTGCATTGAGTGCAACGCACCTGATGAATGGCAGCCTGGCTAGCCGCCCTTCACCGCAGACAAAAAACCAACGGGCCCGGCCCTATGCCATATCGCTATGACTGAATTCCTCGGCCAGGAAATCGATCAGCGTACGTACCGACGGCAGCAACCCGCGTCGTGAGGCAAAGATTGCGTGGACGATCCCGCACTTGGGCGTCCAGCCCGGCACCAGTTCCAGCAGCCGGCCAGCCGCGATGTCTTCACGCACCACCACAGTGGGCAGGTGAGCGATGCCGATGCCGGCCAACACGGCGTGACGCAGGGCCAGCAGGTCGTCGGTGACCATGCGCGGTTCATGACGGATCAATGCGCGACTGCCGTCCGGGCCGAACAATTCCCACTGATATTCGCGCTGCGCCCCGCCCCAATGCACGCTCGGCAGGCCGTTGAGGTCCGCCGGCGAAGCGGGTGAAGACAAGCGCTCAAGGTAAGCCGGGCTACCCACCAGGCATTGGGTGCTGTTGCTCAGCACTTTCATGACCATGTCGGTGTTTTCCAGCGGCGGAAAGCGCACCCGCAAGGCGATATCGAACCCTTCATGGATCAGGTCCACCCGGCGGTTGGTGCTCTCGATGAACAACTCCACCCGTGGGTACTTGAGCATGTAGCGGGTCAGCATCGGCCCGACCCAACTGTTGAGCAGCGCCGTCGGGCAACTGATGCGCACCAGCCCCTGGGGCTCGGAGCGGTTGCGTTCGATCACTTCCGCCGCGCTCTCGGCTTCGACCCGCATCGCCAGGCAACGCTGGTAATAGGCCTGGCCGATCTCCGTCAACGTGCAGTGGCGGCTGGTGCGATGGAGCAAGCGCACCCCGAGCCGATCTTCCAACTGGGCGATACGCCGACTGAGTTTGGACTTTGGCATGTCCAGCGCCCGGCCAGCAGCGGCGAACCCACGGTGCTCCACGACCTGGGTGAAGTAGTAAAGCGTGTTGAGGTCTTCGATGATCGTTCTCCAAATAGAACGCTAAGGCTAATTTTCGCAGTCTAGCGCATCAAAGGTGCCAGTTTTAATCTACACCCATCGAAACGCAACACGGATTGAAGCCGGGGCGCTTCGACCGGATGAGTCACCGATCAATCGCTGCACCGACATTGAAAACCTTAACCACGCCGACACCTTCGGCAACCAAAACTTGATGAGGACTACGCCATGACCACTTCCTACAACCGCCTCGACAAAGATAACGCCGCCGTTCTGCTGGTCGATCACCAAGCCGGCCTGCTGTCTCTGGTACGCGATATCGACCCGGACCGCTTCAAGAACAACGTGCTGGCCCTGGCCGACCTGGCGAAGTACTTCCAACTGCCGACCATCCTCACCACCAGCTTCGAAACCGGCCCCAACGGCCCGTTGATGCCCGAGCTCAAGACCCTGTTCCCGGACGCGCCGTACATCGCCCGTCCTGGCCAGATCAACGCCTGGGACAACGAAGATTTCGTCAAGGCGATCAAGGCCACCGGCAAGAAGCAACTGATCATCGCCGGTGTGGTCACCGAAGTCTGCGTAGCCTTCCCGGCACTGTCGGCCCTGGCCGAAGGTTTCGACGTGTTCGTGGTCACCGATGCGTCCGGCACGTTCAACGAGCTGACCCGTCAATCGGCCTGGGACCGCATGTCGTCCTCGGGTGCGCAACTGATGACCTGGTTCGGCCTGGCTTGTGAACTGCACCGCGACTGGCGCAACGACGTGGAAGGGCTGGCGACCTTGTTCTCCAACCACATCCCGGACTACCGCAACCTGATGACCAGCTACAACACGTTGACCAACGCTAAATAACAGCCTCACCGATATACCCTTGTGGGAGCGAGCTTGCTCGCGATAGCGGTCTGACAGTCGATCCAGTATCTGACTGATACACCGCCATCGCGAGCAAGCTCGCTCCCACAGGTTTTTGTGCTGGTTTCTATATAGTGTTCAATCTGTGCCCATGATTTTCTGGAGACTGACCTGATGCTGATCCCCTGCCCCCATTGCAACGGGCTCAATCGCATACCCGCCGAACGCCTGGGCGACCAACCCAAATGCGGGCGCTGCAAAGCCCAGGTGCTATTGAACAAACCGTTCGAACTCAAGCAAGGCGACTACACCAGCCAGATCAAAGGCGACCTGCCATTGCTGGTGGATGTATGGGCCGATTGGTGTGGGCCGTGCAAGTCCTTCGCGCCCGTGTTCGAACAAGCCGCCGCACAGCTGGCGGGCAAATGCCGCTTGGCCAAGCTCGACAGCGAGGCCAATCAGCAGTTATCGGCACAGTTGGGGATCCGCTCGATTCCCAGCCTGATTCTGTTCAAGGATGGCCGGGAAGTGGCGCGCCAGAGTGGGGCGCTGCCGTTGCCGCAGTTGATGGCTTGGTTGCGCAGCCAGGGGATTTGAATCAAAAACCCATGTGGAGCGAGCAAGCTCGCTCCACATGAGTTTTGCACAGGTCAGATTCAGGCGCTTTCCAGCAGGCTATGCAGCTCCATGAACTGCAGGGTCAGCTTGTGTCGCGGGTCGAGGTGAATCAGCGGCAGGCTGGCCTGGTGGGATTCGCGCATGCGCACCGAGCTGCTCAGGTACACCGGCAATACCGGCAGCCCTTCGGCGATCAGTTCGTCGAGAATCTGCTGTGGCAGGCTGGCCCGAGCCTGGAACTGGTTGACCACGATGCCTTCGACTTCCAGGCCTTCGTTATGGTCGTCCTTGAGCTCTTCGATTTCCGCCAGCAGTCCGTACAACGCCTGTCGGGAGAAGCTGTCGCAGTCGAAAGGGATCAGCACCCGATCGGCGGCGATCAATGCTGAAACCGCATAGAAATTCAGTGCTGGCGGGGTATCCAGGTAAATCCGGTCGTAATCTTCCTCCAGCTCTTCGAGCAGTTTGCGCAGCTTGTTGATCTTGTGCTTGGCCTCAAGCTTGGGCTGCAGATCCGTCAGTTCCGCCGTGGCGGTGATGACGTGCAGGTTGTCGAACGGCGTTTCGTAGATATCCACCTTGTTCTTTTTCGAGAACGGCCCGGACGACAGGGTTTGCTTGAAGAAGTCGGCAATACCCATGGGAATGTCATCGCCGGTCAAGCCAGTCAGGTATTGAGTGGAGTTGGCCTGGGCATCCAGGTCTACCAACAGCGTGCGATAGCCCTCGCTGGCGCTGACTGCCGCCAGATTGCAGGCGATGCTGGACTTGCCCACGCCACCTTTCTGATTGAACACCACACGCCGCATGTCAAAACCTCCGTGTATCAAAGATTCCCGAGTGTAGTAGGCAGCGACACCGCTTAGCTACCTTCCGCGTAGAAGGACTACAGCAACAGTGGCTTTTCCCACAATTCAGACGTCAATTCGCCCAGACCGTGACAGAAATAACCGACAGACAGGCTCATGATGATCGCGACAATGGTCCAAGCCTGGCCTTGAGCGGACCAACTCGTACATTTCGCTGGACAAAATGTAACCAGCATTTGCTACAAGCCAATCGCACCGGGATAATGCGCGCCACTTGGGTCGCAAGGCCATGCAGGGTTGGACGCGGGTCAAACCACTGAACCGTGACAATAAAAGCCCGCAGGGGTGGGGTGAAGTTTGTGATCAATTTCAATATCGCCCAATGGCGCGCGTGGGCCCCTGGGCTCGAAAGCGTGGACGATTGGCAGGCATGGAGCCGACAGCCGGTCGTATTGCCGGCCAGCGATGCCGCCCCTGACGTTTCGTTCCTGCCGGCCATGCAGCGCCGGCGCCTCAGCCGCCTGGCGCGGATGGCCTTCAGTGTTGGCTGGCCGTTGGCCGAGGGCCGGCCGGACCTACCGTTGGTCTTTATTTCCCGCCACGGCGAAACCCCGCGCACTTTTGAGATTCTCAAGGACCTGGCAGCCGACCAGCCCTTGTCGCCCACCCAATTCAGCCTGTCGGTGCACAACGCGGTGATTGGCCTGTGGTCGATCATGCGCGGCGAAACCAGCGAAATGACCGCCCTGGCCGCTACCGGCGACGGCTTGGAACACGGCGTGCTGGAGGCCGTCGCGCTGCTGAACGAAGGATCGCCTGCGGTGCTGCTGGTGATCACCGAAGAGCAACCTCCGCAAGTCTATGCACCCTGGGTCGATGACGTTCCGTTTCCCTATGCCATGGGCCTGCTACTGACCCCGGGCGATGACTGGCAACTGGATCTCTGCGCGCAGGCCGGCCAATCGCCTGGCAGCGACTGGCCCCATGCCCTGGATCTGTTGCGTACCCTGCTGAACAATGAAACCACCTGCCAACATGCCTGGAAGAATCGTGTATGGACCTGGCAACGCAACCGGTGACGGGTAAACATCGCGACGCCTATTACTGGCGCCTGATCGCGACCGCCGCAAGCTTCGCCCTGTTCGGGCTGGGCGGGCTGTGCCTGCGTTTGCTGGTGTTCCCGTTGCTGGCCTGGTGGCCCGGCGATGCCCAGGCCCACCGGCAAAGGGCGCGCCGCACGGTCGGGCGGTTGTTCTGGTTCTTTATCCGGTTCATGGCCCGTACCGGCGTGCTCACCTATCAGATCGATGGCGCCGAACGACTCGGGCGCCCTGGGCAGATGATCATTGCCAATCACCCGTCGCTGATCGACGTGGTGTTCCTGATCGGGCTGGTGCGCGACGCCAACTGCGTGGTCAAGCAAAGCCTCTGGGACAACCCCTTTACCCGGGGCCCACTGCATTCGACCCAATACATCAGCAACGACGGCAGCATGGACATGCTCGATGCCGCCAGCGACGCCTTGCAAGAGGGCCAGACGTTGATCGTCTTCCCCGAAGGGACACGCACCCAGCCAGGCCAGGTGCCGGCCTTTCATCGGGGGGCGGCGGCCATCGCCCTGCGGGGTGCGAAAATCCTCACGCCCGTCACGATCAAGGTCTGCCCCACGACCCTGACCAAGGCTGAACCCTGGTATCGCATCCCCCTGCGCCGCGTGCACTTCAGTTTTCACGTCGGAGCCGATATAGACCCACAGGCGTTCGCCGCGCTCGGCCCGCCACCCCAGGCTTCGCGCAGGCTCAACGATTTTTTGCATCACTATTACATCAAGGAGCTCGCCGAAGATGAGCGATCTGCACCGTGACATCAAAAAGCTGATCATCGACGCCCTCGGCCTGGAAGACATCGACATCGACGACATCGGCGACCACCAGACGCTGTTCGGCGAAGGCCTGGGCCTGGACTCGGTGGATGCCCTGGAGTTAGGCCTGGCGATCCAGAAGGAGTACGGCATCAAGATAGACGCCGACGCCAAGGACACCCGTAACCATTTCAGCAATGTGGCAAGCCTTGCGGCCTTCGTCACTGCAAAAAGCGTAGCCTGAGACCAGACCATGCAAACTCGTGACGATATTTTCCACACCCTGCGCGATGCTCTGGTCGAGCTTTTCGAGCTGGACCCTGAGCGTGTGACGCTGGAATCGAACCTGTACCAGGACCTGGAAATCGACAGCATCGATGCGGTCGACCTGATCGACCATATCAAGCGTCAGACCGGCAAGAAAATCGCCGCCGAAGAATTCAAGTCGGTGCGCACCGTCAATGACGTGGTCGAGGCGGTCTATCGACTGGTCCAACCGGCCGCATGACCCGGCTGATTGGCCTTGGCCTGCTGCTGGTGGGCCTGTTGTACCCCTTTGCGGTGTATTTCGGCATGGAGCACTTTGCCCCTTGGCAGTTCGGACTGCTGCTGGGCAGCCTGTGGCTGGCCCGGGCGTTGCTTGGCACAGGCGGGGCCGGCAGCCGCTGGATGGCGGCCACGGCAATCGTGTTTTGCATATTGCTCGCGCTGTTCGACAGCCCGCTCCTGCTGCGCTGGTACCCGGTGCTGATCAGCGCGTTCATGCTCGGGCTGTTCGTGCTGAGCCTGAAATACGGCCCGCCAATGATCGAACGCCTGGCCCGCCTGCGCGAACCGCAGTTGCCGGCCAAGGCGGTGGTGTATACGCGCCAGGTCACGGTGGCCTGGAGTGTGTTTTTCCTGTGTAACGGTTTGCTCGCCGCCGCCCTCACCCTCTGGGCGCCGCTGAGCTGGTGGATGTTGTACACCGGCCTGATTTCCTACGGATTGATGGGGCTGCTGTTTGCCATTGAATGGCTCATACGACAACGGGTAAGAGGCCGCCCATGAATTGGATAACACTTGAGCAGATGCTGCTCAAGACTCAGCCGGAACGCACCGTTGCGGTCGATCCGGCGCTGAATCACTCGCAACTGCGGGACGCGGCGTTGCGCCTGGCGGCCGGCCTGCAAGCTCGCGGGGCGCGGCATGTGGCGGTGCACCTGGAAGATGCCGCCGACCTGGCCGTCGCCCTGCTTGGTGCCTGGCGCGCTGGGGTCCGGGTCCTGCTGCCCGCCGACCTGCAAGCGCAGACACGTCAGCGTTGGGCGGCGGACGTGGATCTGTGGCTGACCGACCAGCCCGGCGATACACATCCCGGCGACCTGCAACAAGCGCCGATGGACGCCGCCGAACTGGACCTCGATCACTGCTGGCTGAGCCTGTGCACCTCGGGCTCCAGCGGCGAGCCCAAGCGCATCGAGAAAACCCTGCGCCAGTTAAGCAACGAGGTCCAGGCCCTGGAACACCTGTGGGGCGCCGACCTGGGCCCGGCCTGCATGATCGGCAGCGTTGCTACCCAGCACATCTACGGGTTGCTGTTCCGGGTGCTGTGGCCGCTGTGCGCCGGGCGCACCTTCGTGCGTCGGCAACTGGCCTTCCCGGAAGACCTGCAACGTGCCAGCCGTGAGCAACTGGCCTTCGCCTGGGTCGCCAGCCCGGCGCTGCTCAAGCGCATGGGCGATAACCTCGATTGGCCAGCCCTGAGCAGCGTGCGCCGGGTGTTCTCCTCTGGCGGCGCCTTGCCCCCCGAGGCAGCGCAAAGCTTGCAGCAGCGCCTGGGGCAATGGCCCACGGAAATTTTCGGCAGCTCGGAAACAGGCGGCATTGCCTGGCGCCAAGGTGGCGGATTGTGGCAGCCCTTTGCCGGCGTCGAGCTGAGTCAGGACAGCGACGGCGCCTTGCTGATCGCGTCGCCCTATCTGCCGGTTGGGCATGTGGAACACACCGCCGACGCGGCGCGGATCGCCGAAGACGGCCGTTTCGAGCTACTCGGGCGACTGGACCGTATCGTCAAGCTCGAAGAGAAGCGCATCTCCCTGCCCATGCTGGAACACGCGTTGGTGACCCACGACTGGGTCAGCGAAGCGCGACTGGGCGTGGTGCAGGAGAATCGCGCCTCCCTTGGCGCGCTGCTGGTGTTGAGCGATGCCGGCCTGGGCGCCTTGCGCAACCAGGGTCGGCGCGCCGTGACCGAGGGCCTGCGCCGGCACCTGAGCGAACATTGCGAAACCCTCGCCCTGCCACGACGCTGGCGCTGGCTGCGGCAGTTGCCGCTCAACGCCCAGGGCAAGCTGCCCCAGGCCGAGGTCGAGGCGCTGCTGATGGCGCCACGCCCCAAGGCCCCCGACGTGTTGGCGCAAGTCGAAACCGATGGTGAGTGGAGCCTGCAACTGGTCGTGCCGCCCGATCTGGCGCACTTCAGCGGCCACTTCCCCACCGCGCCGGTACTGCCGGGCGTAGTGCAGGTCGATTGGGCCTTGAGCCTGGGGCGCCAACTGCTGGACCTGCCGCCTCGGTTCATCGGCATGGAAGTGCTGAAATTCCAGCAACTGGTGCGCCCCGGCGATGACATCCAATTGCACCTGCGCTTCGACCGCGAGCGCGGCAAGCTGTACTTCGCCTACCGCAATGACACGGCGGCCTGCTCCAGTGGGCGGATTGTATTGGGGGAAAACAATGCCTAGGCATCTGCACAGATCACTGTGGCGAGGGAGCTTGCTCCCGCTGGGCTGCGAAGCAGCCCCTGGTGCTACAAGAGCGAGTGCTTCGCACTCGAGCGGGAGCAAGCTCCCTCGCCACAAAGTGCACCTTAGCCACCGAGACATGCCGCATGCATAACCCCTGCGCCGTCATCCCGGTCTACAACCACGAAACCGCCATCTCGGCGGTGGTCCAGGCGTTGCTCGCCAACGGACTGCCCTGCGTGCTGGTGGATGACGCCAGCAGCCCGGCGTGTGCCGCCGTGCTCGACCGACTGGCAGAGGGCGAGCGGGTTCATCTGGTCAGGCTAGCCGTCAACGAGGGCAAGGGCGGCGCGGTGATGACTGGCCTGCGCGAGGCTTCGCGCCTGGGTTTCAGCCACGCCTTGCAGGTGGACGCCGACGGGCAGCACGACCTTGGCGACGTGAAAGCCTTCATCGAACAATCCCGTGCCCACCCGGACGCGGTGATCTGTGGTTATCCGCGCTACGACGCCAGTGTGCCGAAAGGTCGCCTGTACGCGCGCTACCTGACCCACGTGATGGTCTGGATCAACAGCCTGTCCTTGCAAATCCGCGATTCCATGTGCGGCTTTCGGGTCTATCCCCTGACACCGACCCTGGCGCTGATCGACTCGGCCAATATCGGCAAGCGCATGGATTTCGATTCGGACATTCTCGTGCGCCTGGCCTGGCGCAATCAGCCGATGCGCTGGCTGCACACGCGGGTCCATTACCCCCAGGACGGGGTCTCGCACTTTCGCCTGTTCCACGACAACGTGCTGATTTCCAGCATGCACACCCGGTTGTTCTTCGGCATGCTCGTGCGCTTTCCCCTGATTCTCTGGCGACGGTGGCGAGCATGAGCCTTCAGCAAGACAAGCAACATTGGGCCGACCGCCAGGAGCGCGGCAGTTTCTGGCTGATGAAACTCACCGCAGTCGCTGCCAAAGTACTAGGCCGGCGCTTGCTGACTCCGGTGCTGTACGGCATCGTCCTGTACTTCTTCATTTTCGGCCGCAGCGCGCGCCAGGCGGCCTGGCAATATCAGCAGCGCCTGGCCGACTGGAGCGCACGTCCCGAGCTGCACCCGAGCCACTGGCGGGTGTTCGGCCAGTTCATGGCGTTTGCCGACTCCCTGCTGGACAAGCTCGACGTCTGGAACGGCAAGCTGAGCATCGACCAGATCGAAATCGTCGATAAGGCACTGCTGCGCAATCACTTGCGAGACACCCGCGGGCAAATGCTGGTGGGCGCTCACCTGGGCAACCTGGAAATGTGCCGGGCCCTGGCCGAGCTGGGCGAGAAAGTCACCATGAACGTGCTGGTGCACACCAAGCACGCCGAGCAGTTCAACCGCTTGCTGGGCGAAGCCGGTGCCACGCACCTGCGACTGATCCAGGTCAGCGAGCTGGACCCGGTGATCATGTTGCAGTTGAGCGAACGCCTGGAGCGCGGCGAGTGGCTGGCAATTGCCGGCGACCGCGTACCGCTGCACGGCGGGCGCAGCGTGACCGTGGACTTCATGGGTCAGCCGGCCGCTTTTCCCCAAGGCCCCTGGCTGCTGGCCGGCCTGCTGAAATGCCCGGTCAACCTGCTGATGTGCCTCAAGCACGAGGGGCGCTATCGCGTCACCCTCGAACCCTTCGCCGATGCCGTGGTGTGGAAACGCAACGACCGCGAGCAAGTGATTGCCCACTGGGCTGGCCGCTACGCCGAGCGCCTGGCGCAATACTGCCTCCAGGCCCCCCAACAGTGGTTCAACTTTTACCCTTTCTGGAAGACCGATGACGATGCCCACTCTTGAGCCGGTAACCTTCGGCGAACGCCCTTTGCGCATCGAAGATGTGCTGGCCCTGGCCAACCGTCAGGCACCGACGCAGTTGCAGGATGACCCGGCGTTCCGCCAGCGCATCGCCAAGGGTGCGCAATTCCTCGATTCCTTGCTGGACAAGGAAGGCGTTATCTACGGCGTGACCACCGGTTACGGCGACTCCTGCGTGGTGGCCGTGCCGTTGCACCACGTCGAGGCCCTGCCGCGTCACCTGTATACGTTCCACGGCTGCGGCCTGGGCAAGCTGCTCGACGCCCAGGCCACCCGTGCGGTGCTCGCGGCGCGTCTGCAGTCGCTGTGCCACGGCGTGTCCGGGGTGCGGGTGGAACTGCTGGAACGCCTGCAGGCCTTTCTTGAACACGACATCCTGCCGTTGATTCCGGAAGAAGGCTCGGTGGGCGCCAGCGGCGACCTGACGCCGCTGTCCTACGTCGCCGCCACGCTGTCCGGCGAACGGGAAGTGATGTTCCGTGGCGAACGGCGATTGGCCGCCGATGTGCACCGCGAATTGGGCTGGACCCCGCTGGTGCTGCGGCCCAAGGAAGCCCTGGCGCTGATGAACGGCACCGCCGTGATGACCGGCCTGGCCTGCCTGGCCTTCGCCCGGGCCGATTACCTGTTGCAACTGGCAACCCGCATCACTGCGTTGAACGTCGTCGCCCTGCAGGGCAACCCGGAACATTTCGACGAGCGCCTGTTCGCCGCCAAGCCGCACCCGGGACAGATGCAAGTCGCCGCGTGGCTGCGCAAGGACCTGGCCATCGACGCGCCGACCGCGCCGTTGCACCGCCTCCAGGATCGCTACTCCCTGCGCTGCGCGCCCCACGTGCTTGGGGTATTGGCCGACAGCCTGGGCTGGCTGCGCGCGTTCATCGAAACCGAACTCAACAGTGCCAACGACAACCCGATCATCGACGCCGAAGCCGAGCGCGTACTGCACGGCGGGCATTTCTACGGCGGGCATATCGCCTTCGCCATGGACAGCCTGAAGAACCTGGTGGCCAACGTCGCCGACTTGCTGGATCGCCAGCTCGCGCTGCTAGTGGACGAGCGTTACAACCATGGCCTGCCGAGCAACCTGTCCGGCGCCAGCGCCGACCGAGCGATGCTCAACCATGGCTTCAAGGCCGTGCAGATCGGCACCAGCGCCTGGACCGCCGAAGCCCTGAAAAACACCATGCCGGCCAGCGTGTTCTCGCGCTCCACCGAGTGCCACAACCAGGACAAGGTGAGCATGGGCACCATCGCCGCCCGGGACGCCATCCGCGTACTGGAGCTGACCGAACAAGTCGCCGCCGCGACCTTGCTGGCCGCCAACCAGGGCGTATGGCTGCGCAGCCGCGCCGAAGACGCCCGCCCACTGCCGCCGGCCCTGGCCGCCATGCACGAGCAACTGGCCGAGGATTTCGCCCCGGTCATCGAAGACCGCGCCCTGGAAGGCGAACTGCGCCTGTGCTTGCAACGCATCGCCGAGCAACACTGGAGGCTGCATGCGTAGCCAAGGTGTTTTGCACGTCGACACACACATCGTGGTGCCGTTCTTCGATGTCGATTCGATGAACGTGGTCTGGCACGGCCACTACATCAAATATCTGGAAGTGGCCCGCTGCGCCTTGCTCGACCTGATCGGCCACAACTACAACGACATGCTCGAATCCGGCCACGCATGGCCGATCATCGACCTGCAACTGCGCTACGTGCGCAGCGCCGTGTTCGGCCAGGCCCTGACCGTGCGTGCCAGTCTGGTGGAGTGGGAAAACCGGCTGAAGATCAATTACCTGATCAGCGACGCAACCACCGGCGAGCGCTTGACCCGTGCCAGCTCGGTGCAAGTGGCCGTGGACCTCGCCAGTCGCGAAATGCTGCTGGCCTCGCCCCGGGTCTTTGTCGAAGCCGTGGAAAGGAAACTGCCATGAAGCGCCTGTCAGTCTGGCTGTTGCTGTGCTGCCTGGCACCCCTGGCCCAGGCGTTCGACTTGCAACAGTTGAGCGACCAACTGGCCCGCCCGGAAGTGATCCACGGGCAGTTTATCCAGGAAAAACACCTGCGCGCCCTGCCCCAGCCCCTCACCAGCAAGGGACGCTTCGTGCTGGCGAAAAACCATGGACTGCTGTGGCTGCTGCAAACCCCGCTGCAACAGGACTACCGCATCACCGCCCAGGGCATCGCCCGGCGAGATGGCAACGCCTGGCAGATGCTGCCGAACAAGAGCGCCGGCGCCGAGCAGAACCGCTTGTTCCTGGCGGTATTGCAGGGAGACAGCACAGGCCTGCAACGGGATTTCGAACTGAGCCTGTCGGGCGAGCCGCAACAATGGAAGCTCACCCTGACCCCGCGCTCGGTGCTGCTCAAGCAGGTTTTCAACCAGATCAACATCGACGGCGGCGAACTGGTGCAGCGCATCGAACTGCTGGAAACCCAAGGCGACAGTACCGTGCTGCGCATGCAGGACAGCAACAGCGCACAACCCTTGAGCGAAGCGGAGCAACATGATTTTGCCGAGTGAACGGATGCTGCCCCGGCTGTTCCTGATCCTGCTGCTGGCGGTGCTGGCGCTCGCCGGTTGGCAATGGCGCAACGGCGCGCCGTTGTCGGCCAATCTCATGGAGCTGGTGCCGGGCACGTCGCCCGATGCCCTGGAACTGATCGCCGAACAACGCATGCAGGAGCCACTCAATCGCGAGATGCTGGTACTGGTCGGCCACACCGATCGCCAGCAGGCCATCGCCCTGGCGCAAACCCTCGGCGAGCAATGGCAGGCCAGCGGTCTGTTCGACAAGGTGCAGTGGACGTTGCAGGCCGACTTGCCGGCGCTGCGCACGCAATTGCTCAACGGGCGGCTGGCGATGCTCTCGGCGGCGGACCGGCAGCAATTGATCGAGCAGCCCCAGGCGTTCATCCAACAACGGGTGCAGGCCCTGTTCGACCCGTTCAGCGGCTTCAGCCTGGTGCCGAACCAGGACGACTGGCTGGGCCTGACCGGGCGCATCCAGAACAGCCAGCCACAACGCGGCGCGATCAAATTCGACATCGGCAGCGGTGCGTTGGTCGCCGATGCCGACGGTAAAAGCTGGGTGATGCTACGGGCCCGCGCCCAGGGCAACGCCTTCGACATGAACCTGCCGCTGCAAGTGGCCGAGCTGCTGCAACGCAGCCGCGACCAGGCGAGCCAGGCCCAAGGTCAACTGCTGGCGGCGAGCGGCCTGCTGTACGCCGCCAGCGGCCAGCAACAGGCGTCGCGGGAAATCACCTGGGTCGGCGGTGGCGCGACCGTCGGCATCTTGCTGTTGCTGTTGCTGGCCTTCCGGCGCCTGCGAGTGTGGCTGGCGTTCGTGCCGGTGCTGGTGGGCGTGCTGTTCGGCGCGGTGGCCTGCGTGGCCTTGTTTGGCCGCATGCATGTCATGACCCTGGTCCTGGGTTCCAGCCTGATTGGCGTGGCCGTGGATTACCCGCTGCACTACCTGTCCAAGAGCTGGAGCCTGAAGCCATGGCGCAGCTGGCCGGCCTTGCGTCTGACCCTGCCGGGGCTGAGCCTGAGCCTTGTGACTACCTGTATTGGCTACCTGGCCCTGGCCTGGACGCCCTTTCCGGCCCTGACCCAGATCGCGATATTTTCCGCCGCTGGCCTCGTCGGCGCTTACCTGAGCGCCGTCTGCCTGCTACCGGCGCTGCTCAAGGGCGCAGAGTTGCGTCCCGCCCAATGGCCGCTCCAAGTCTGCCAATACCTGCTCAAGGCCCGCGAAGCCCTGCTGAAACGGGTACGCACGCCGGCCCTGCTGATGTTGTTGCTGATGTTCTGCGCGGGTGGGCTCTGGCACCTGACCCCGAAAAACGACATCCGCCAGTGGATCGGCACGCCCCAGCACCTGACCGACGAAGCCCGCGACATCGCGCGCATCACCGGTTTCCAGCCCACCAGCCAGTTCTTCCTGATCCGCGCCGACGATCAATCCCAACTGCTGGAGCGCCAGACCGCCCTCAACGAGCGGCTGGATCAGTTGATCGGCCTGGAAAAGCTCCAGGGCTACCTGTCGCTGAACCAACTGGTCAGCCCACCCGCCGAACAACAGAAAGTGCGTGAGGCCCTGGGGCGCTTGCCAGCCGTCTGGCAACCGCTACTGGACCTGGGCGTCCCGGTCGCTGCGCTGCAAGCGGAACTGGCGCAATTACAGGCCCTGCCGGTGACCGACATTGACGCCGCACTGGCAGGTCCGCTGGCCGAGCCGTATCGCACACTCTGGCTCGGACCAACAGCGCAAGGCGTCGCGGCGGTGGTCAGCTTGCAAGGTTTGAACGATGCGGCGCTGCTGCGGATACAGGCGGTGGATCTGCCAGGCGTACAACTGGTGGATCGCCTGGGCGACCTGAACCGGGTCTTCGCCGCCACGCAGGTCAGCGCCGCCGAGTTGAAACTGGCCTCTTGCGTGCTGATTGTGCTGGTGCTGATCTGGCCGTTTGGCGTCGGCGGCGCCTTGCGCATCGTGGCACTGCCGCTGCTGGCTGCGCTGTGCAGCCTGGCGAGCCTCGGCTGGCTGGGGCAGCCACTGACCTTGTTCAGCCTGTTCGGCCTGTTGCTGGTGACGGCCATCGGCGTCGACTACGCGATCCTGATGCGCGAACAGATCGGCGGTGCCGCCGTGAGCCTGCTGGGCACGTTCCTGGCGGCGGTCACCACCTGGCTGTCGTTCGGCCTGCTGGCGCTGTCCAGCACACCGGCGGTGAGTAACTTCGGCCTGGCGGTGAGCCTGGGGCTGGCCTTCAGCTTCATGTTGGCGCCCTGGGCCGGACAACAAGCCCACGCGGCGACGGTCGCGGAGCCCGCCCAATGATGACCCTGCTGTTCTGGCTCATGGCCCTGGGGCTGTTCGCAGTTGCCACACGCCTGGGCGCTCGCTTCGGGTTGATCCCGATTGTCAGCCAGTTGTTGCTGGCGACCTTCGGCCTGCCGCTGCTGATGTATTTCTGGATCGAGCCGGGCTGGCAGCTCAGCGGCGCGCAACTGGTGTCGCCGGTGTGGCTGAAGAACCTCTACAGCCTCGCGTTCGCGCTGTTGCTGGGGCATATCCTCAGCGACGTGATCGACCTGCGCCTGGACCGCCAGAGCGTGAAAATCGCCCTGCCAAGCTTCGTCGTTCCGTTCGCCTGCGGTCTGGCGACAGCGTTCTGGTTGCTGCCGCCCCAGCCCTGGATCAGCGCCCTGGCGGTGGGACTACTGTTTGCGATCACAGCGATTCCTGTGCTGTATCTGTATCTGCGTCACATCGATTACCCACCCGCCGCCACTCGGCGACTGGTGCAAACGGCGATCCTGATCGACCTGGCCTGCTGGAGCCTGTTCGGCCTGGCCCAGGGCAGTCTCCACCTGGGCAGCCTGCTGTTGCCGATGGCCGGCGCCTGCGTGCCGCTGCTGTTGCGCCTGGTTGGCCTGCGCCAGCCGTTGCTGTACAGCGGCGTGTTTTTTGCCCTGCTGGTGGTGGCCGAACACTACCGGCTCAATGCACTGATCGTCGGCATCGGCTATCTGCTGTGCATGGCCGCGCTCAAAGTGCCCTTGAGGCTGCCGTTCAATATCGCCTGGATGCAGGGTTTGCAGACATACCTGGCGATCCCGCTGATTCTCACGTTCGGCATTGTGCAGATCGACGTCCACAGCGCCATGAGCAGCCTCGACTGGGTGCAATTGACGGCGTTGCTGCTGTTGCCCATTGCCAGCAAACTACTGGGCAACTGGCTGGGCCTGGGTTGGGCCGCCGCGTCATTCGCCGGCGCCAGTCGCTGGCGCGAAAGTATCCTGCTGAACATTCGCGGCTTGAGTGAAATCGTGTTCCTCAATCTGCTCTTGCAACAACAGCTCATCAGCCCCGCGTTGTATTTCACGCTGATGCTGATGGGGCTGATCGCCACATTGCTGCCGGCCGTGACCGGTTTGCACCGTATTCCCTCGATTGCCGTCCCGGCCAGGAGCTCCAGTGCCAACAGTTGAAATGGAACGTCGACAGGTCGTCATCATTGGCGCAGGCCCTTCCGGCGCCATCGCCGCCGCGCTGCTCAAGCGCAAGGGCCATGAGGTGCTGGTCATCGAGCGCCAGCATTTCCCCCGGTTCTCCATCGGTGAGAGCCTGTTGTCCCATTGCCTGGATTTCGTCGAAGAAGCCGGCATGCTCGACGCGGTGAATGCCGCCGGGTTCCAGCGCAAGAACGGCGCCGCGTTTGCCTGGGGCGAGCGCTACAGCGCCTTCGATTTCGGCGATACCTTCAGCAACGGCAAGCCCACGACCTTCCAGGTGCAACGCGCCGACTTCGACAAGTTGCTGGCCGACCAGGCCGCCCTGCAAGGCGTGGAGATCCGCTACGGCCAAGCGATCACCAGCGCCGACTTCAGCCTCGCCAAACCACAACTGGGCGTGCAGCGCGAAGATGGCAGCGAGTACTGTGTCGAGGCCGACTTCGTGCTCGATGCCAGCGGCTATGGCCGAGTCCTGCCGCGCCTGCTGGACCTCGAAGCCCCGTCGAATTTCCCGCTGCGCCAGGCAGTGTTCACGCACATCGAGGATCGCATCGACGCCCCGGCGTTCGATCGAGAAAAGATTCTGATCACCACCCACCCGAGCAAGCGCGACGTGTGGTTCTGGACCATTCCGTTCAGCGGCGGGCGCTGCTCGGTGGGCGTGGTCGCGGCGGCGGAACATTTCGCCGGCCGCACCGACGATCTCGATGCCTGCCTGCGCGGTTTCATCGACGAAACCCCAAGCCTGGCCGGCGTGTTGAAGAATGCCGTGTGGGACACCCCGGCGCGGACCATCGGCGGCTACTCGGCCAACGTCAAGACCCTGCACGGCCCAGGCTTCGCCCTGCTGGGCAACGCCGCGGAATTCCTCGACCCGGTGTTCTCCTCCGGCGTGACCATTGCCATGCGTTCGGCGAGCATGGCCGCCGACGTGCTCCACCGTCAGTTGCAAGGTGAAAGCGTGGATTGGCAAAGCGAGTTCGCCGAGCCGCTCAAGCGCGGCGTCGACACCTTCCGCTGCTATGTCGAGGGCTGGTACGCCGGCACCTTCCAGGACGTGATTTTCTACACCGAAGGCTCGGACGACATCCGCCGCATGATCAGCTCGATCCTGGCCGGCTACGCTTGGGATCAGCGCAACCCGTTCGTCAGCGAACCCAAGCGGCGCCTGCGCATGCTCTCGGAAATCTGCGCGAGCCCGGCGCCATGAGTCAGCAACCATGAGCTACTTGAGCGACAACTACGTCGAAGAAACCCGCTTCGGTTTCTGGTTCCTGCGCAGCCACACCTGGCAGCACCATGTGTTGCGCGTGGCGATCAACGACCTGCGCAGCCTGTTCAGCACCCCGCTGCCGAGCAACCCGGTGCTGCTGGACGCCGGCTGCGGCCAGGGCAAATCATTCCAGTACCTGCGCCAGGTGTTCGCGCCACACCGCCTGATCGGCGTGGATGCCGACCCCCACAGCCTGGACCTGAGCCGGGAGGAGGCCGCGCGCCAGGGCATGACCGTGGAGCTGATCGGCAGCGACTGCGCGACATTGGCAGTGCCGGATGCCAGCGTCGACCTGCTGTTCTGCCACCAGACCTTCCATCACCTGGTGGAGCAGGAAAAAGCCCTCGCCGAGTTCTACCGCGTACTCAAGCCTGGTGGTTACCTGATGTTCGCCGAATCCACCGAGGCCTACATCGATACCTGGGTGATCCGCTGGCTGTTCCGCCATCCCATGCACGTGCAGAAAAGTGCCGCGCAGTACCTGGAGATGATCCGTGGGCAGGGTTTCCAGTTCGAAGCCCGCAACGTGTCCTATCCGTACCTGTGGTGGAGCCGCGCCAAGGACTTCGGCTTGCTGGAGCGTTTTGGCCTGCGCCGGGCCAAACCGTTCGGCGAGCGAGAGGAAACCCTGGTCAATGTGGTGGCGCGCAAGCCCGTCGAAGGGGCCATCGGATGATTCGAGCCCTGCTTATCGGCTGCCTGTTGCTGCTCAGTGCCTGCGCCAGCCATGCGCCGCTGCCCGAGCGCACGCCAACCCTGGCCTTGCCGATGCAACTGCACATCGAGCGGACCCTGGTCGGCCAACGCCAGGACTGGTTGCTGGTGATCCAGCGCGAAGACACCGGCATCCGTTGGTCGATGATGGACCCGCTGGGCATTCCCGTGGCCCGCCAGCGCCTGGTCGCAGGTCAGTGGCAGGCCGACGGTCTGCTGCCGCCCAATGCCGAGGCCCGGGAGTTGTTCGCCGCGCTGTTGTTCGCCCTGACCCCCGAAGCCGAACTGCCGGACAACTACCCGGCCGCCCGGCAACAGGCGTCGCAACGGACCCTCGATAGTCGCTGGCAGGTGCGCTACACGCAGCCGCTGGATTTTGAAATGAGCCTGCCCCAGGGCCCCCGCTACCGCATCACACCGTTGACCGAGAACGCCCCATGACCGCCTATTTGAATGCCCTCGGGGTGATCTGTGCCCTGGGCCGCGACAAGCCCAGCGTCGCGCGCAACCTGTTTGCCGGCGACTGCTCGGGCGTGCGCATCAAGGACGGCTGGGTCGCCGAACGTGCGTTGCCGGTTGCCGCGGTGCCGGGTGAACTCGCCCCCATTCCCCCAACCCTGTTGGCGCACCGCAGCCGCAACAATCAACTGCTGTTGGAAGCCGGGCTGCAGATTCGCGCCGAGATCGACCAGGCCATCCAGGCCTACGGTCGCGCCCGCATCGGCATCGTGTTGGGCACCAGCACTTCGGGGATCGATGAGGCCAGCCAGGGCATTGCCCATTACCTGCGCGAGCAACACTTCCCCGACGGCTACGACTACCAGCAACAGGAACTCAGCGCGCCGGCCAACTTTCTTTCCGACTGGCTCGGCCTGAGCGGCCCGTCCTACGTGATTTCCACGGCCTGCACCTCCAGCGCCCGCGCCTTGATGAGCGCCCGGCGCCTGCTGGACCTGGGCCTGTGCGATGCCGTGCTGTGCGGTGGCGTGGACAGCCTGTGCAAACTGACCCTCAACGGTTTTTCGGCCCTGGAAGCGGTGTCGAACGAACGCTGCAATCCGTTTTCGGTGAACCGCAGCGGCATCAACATTGGCGAAGCAGCCGTGCTGTTTCTCATGAGCAAGACGCCAGGCGACGGGACACCGATTGCCTTGCTCGGCGACGGCGCCAGTTCCGACGCCCACCATATTTCCGCACCTGAACCCAGTGGTCGCGGCGCCCGCCAGGCCATGGAAAAAGCCCTGCGTTGCGCCGGCCTCGAGGCCAGCCAGATCGACTACCTGAACCTGCATGGCACCGCCACGCAGCACAATGACGCCATGGAAAGCCAGGCGGTGGCCGGGCTGTTTCCGGCGGGCGTGCCCTGCTCGTCCACCAAGCCCATGACCGGCCATACCCTCGGCGCGGCCGGGGCGCTGGAAGCGGCGTTCTGCTGGTTGGCCCTGAGCTCGGAGAATACCGTCCTGGCCCTGCCGCCGCATGTCTGGGACGGCCAGGCCGATCCGGCCCTGCCGGCGCTGAACTGGGTCACCGCCGGCACCCACCTGAGCCCGGCCACCCCGCGCCGCCTGATGAGCAATTCATTTGCATTCGGTGGCAACAACGTCAGCCTGATTATCGGAGACGCCCCATGATTGACTGGCCGCTCGCCGAACTGCTGCCCCATGCCGGCGACATGATCCTCATCGACCGGATCCTGT
Organism: Pseudomonas sp. NFACC46-3; assembly: GCF_900114515.1. Lineage (NCBI taxonomy): Bacteria > Pseudomonadati > Pseudomonadota > Gammaproteobacteria > Pseudomonadales > Pseudomonadaceae > Pseudomonas > Pseudomonas sp. NFACC46-3. The sequence goes on along the minus strand of NZ_FOTH01000012.1, from coordinate 72,035 downwards.
CGTTCGATGACGAACAGATCCATACCCACGCCACCGTCAAGCCCGGCGGTTTGTTCAGCCGCGACGATGGCACGCTGCCGGCCTGGGTCGGCATCGAGCTGATGGCGCAAAGCGTCGCGGCCTTTGCCGGTTGTCATGCACGCCAACGCGGCGATGCCGTGGAGTTGGGCTTTTTGCTCGGCACCCGCAAGTTCGAATGCAATGTCGAGTGTTTTCCCGTCGGCGTCGAGCTGACCATCCACGGCGTGCGCTCCCTGGAAGACGACAACGGCATGGGCGTGTTCGAATGCCACATCCACGCCCCCGGCATCCATGCCACGGCCCGGCTCAACGTATTCCGTCCGCCCCAGGCCGCCCATTACCTTCATGAACCGTCCGCAACAGGAAACCCGTCATGACTGAATCCGTACTGGTCACCGGCTCCAGCCGTGGCATCGGCCGCGCCATCGCCCTGCGCCTGGCCCAGGCCGGGCACGACATCGTGCTGCACTGCCGTAGCGGCCGCGCCGAGGCCGAGACAGTCCAGGCGCAAATCCAGGCCCTGGGCCGCAACGCCCGGGTGCTGCAATTCGACGTGGCCGACCGTGCCGCGTGCAAGGCCATTCTCGAAGCCGACGTCGAAACCCACGGTGCCTATTACGGCGTGGTGCTCAATGCCGGCCTGACCCGCGATGGCGCTTTCCCGGCCCTAAGCGAAGACGACTGGGATGTGGTGATGCGCACTAACCTCGACGGTTTCTATAACGTGCTGCACCCGGTGATGATGCCGATGATCCGTCGTCGCGCCGCCGGAAGGATCGTCTGCATCACTTCGGTTTCCGGGCTGATCGGCAATCGCGGCCAGGTCAACTACAGTGCTTCGAAGGCCGGTTTGATCGGCGCGGCCAAGGCGTTGGCAATCGAGTTGGGCAAGCGCAAGATCACCGTCAATTGCGTCGCGCCCGGGCTGATCGATACCGCCATGCTCGATGAAAACGTCCCGGTGGAGGAACTGATGAAAATGATCCCCGCCCAGCGCATGGGCACCCCGGAAGAAGTGGCGGGTGCGGTAAATTTCCTGATGTCGGCCGAAGCCGGCTACATCACCCGGCAGGTCCTGGCCGTCAATGGAGGCTTGTGCTGATGAAGCGCGTCGTCGTTACCGGCATGGCCGGCATCACCTCCATCGGCAGCGACTGGGACACCATCGCCGCCAACTTCGCCGCCAACCGCAGCGGCATCCGGCGCATGGATGAGTGGGACCGTTTCACCGAACTGAACACCCGCCTGGCCGGTCCCATCGACGACTTCCAGGTCCCGGCCCACTGGACCCGCAAGCAACTGCGCAGCATGGGCCGGGTTTCGCGCCTGGCGGTCGCGTCGGCGGAACAGGCCCTGGCCGACGCCGGCCTGCTGGGCGACGAGTCGATCAAGGACGGGCGCATGGGCGTGTCTTGCGGTTCGTCCACCGGCAGCACCGACGAGATCAAGGCCTTTGGCAACATGCTGCTCAACAGCGTGGCCGAAGGGCTGAACGCCAACTCCTACGTGCGGATGATGCCCCACACCACGGCGGCCAATATCAGCATCTTCTTCGGCCTGACCGGGCGCCTGATCCCCACCTCCAGCGCCTGCACCAGCGGCAGCCATGGCATCGGCTATGCCTACGAGGCCATCAAGTTCGGGCGCCTGCCATTGATGCTCGCCGGTGGCGCCGAAGAGCTGTGCCCGACCGAAGCGATGGTGTTCGATGCGCTCTACGCCACCAGCCTGAAAAACGAAGCACCACAAACCAGCCCGCGCCCCTACGACAAGGACCGCGATGGCCTGGTGATCGGCGAAGGCGCCGGCATGCTGGTGCTCGAAGAACTGGAACATGCCCTGGCGCGCGGTGCGCGGATCCATGCCGAAATTGTCGGCTTTGGCAGCAACGCCGACGGCCAGCATGCCACGCGCCCAGAACTGGTCACCATGCGCCGGGCCATGGAACTGGCCCTGGAAGACGCAGGCCTCAGTCCCTCAGCCATTGGCTACGTCAACGGCCACGGCACCGCCACCGAACAGGGCGACATTGCCGAAACCCTGGCCACCAGCAGCCTGTTTGGCGAACACATGCCCATCAGCTCACAGAAGAGTTTCCTGGGCCACACCCTGGGTGCCTGCGGGGCGCTGGAGTCTTGGTTCAGCATCGAAATGATGAACCGCGACCTCTACGTGCACACCTTCAACCTCGATGAGGTTGATCCCCAATGCGGCAAGCTCGATTACCTGCGTAACGAGTTCAGGTCGATGAGCAACGAATACGTGATGAACAACAACTTCGCCTTTGGTGGGGTCAACACCTCGCTGATTTTCCGTCGCTGGCACTGAATCGGATTCAAAACCCTGTTGCCCCTCGTCAAGGAGACCACGATGTCGTTGAAGAAAATCGCTGTGACCACCGCCCTCTTGCTCAGCACCCTGCCAAGCCTCAGCCAGGCCCGTGATACCGCGCTGTTCCTGCCGTTCGACAAAGTCGTGGCCGAAGCCATCCGCACCGGCAAGATCGACGGCAGCGTGAAGTTCTACCTGGCCGGCAATAAACCGGCCGGCAACGTCACCGTCGTCAGCCCGGGTGCCGTGACCAACAAGAAAACCAACGCGTTCAACAAGTCCGATGAAGTCGCCTGCGAATGGGTGCTGCAATCGGCCCTGATCAGCCTGCACCAAGCCGCCAAGAACGCCGGCGCCAACGCCGTCACCAACATTGTCAGCTTCTACAAGAGCAACGAACGCAAGGACCCGACCACCTATGAATGCCACGCCGGCGCGATCATGGCGGGCGTTGCGTTGAAGGGAGATTTGGCGAAGGTGCAATAAGCCCGGAACGGCTGTGGCACCGATCCACCGCAATCGCGAGCAAGCTCGCTCCCACAGTGGATCTATGCTGTACGCTCATTGGATGTTCTCCTTCACCTCATCCGAGTGCAAGTAATGAACATCCGCCAGTTTGAGAGCGGGCAAAAAGTCTTCTGCCATCGGCACGCCTTCACGCACGATGATCAGAAAACGTCTCTGAAGCGTATTGATGATCTCGTCGCCATTGCTCAAACGGCTGCCGACCAGGGCAATATTACTGTTGGCTGCCCCCGCGGCGGTTACGATCCGCGCGGTACTGCCATCGGCATACACAACCTGGTCGCCTTTCCGCGCGGCTCGTACTTTCCAGCCATTATCCAAGGTGAACGTCAACGACGATGACACTTGCTGGATCGTTGCGCCATTACGGGTCTGGCTGCCCTCGGTGGCCACTCGGTAAATAGCGATTGGGGGATGAGCTTTGACGAATGCTTTTTGTCGATTAATAAATGTGATGACTTTTTCGTCAACACCATCGAGTTGCTGTTGCGCCAAGTACAGATCGTCCAAATGACGGAGATAGTCACAGGAGACTTCGTTGGTGTAGGGGGCGTACAAAGATGAGTGCATTTCCAAGGCCTTGTTCACGGGCTTCAGGCGGGTTCCCTTTCCGCCGGGAAAGAGCACTGAGCCAGACAATTCGGAATGATGAATAAAACGTTGCAACACAGGCGAATCGCAACCCCAACATCATGGGCATCTGGAGCGAATAGGAAACATCGCAACTGGAAACGCGACTTTTCCTACAGTCAACAGGGGTCCGATGCAAGTTCCGCCCTGCTTTTTTTTCACCTGCAACTGCTCTGCCGGGGCTCAATCGGAACAATTGCCGCTTGTCGGAACTGTCAACTTCGACAGTATCGATAGCATTCGGAAAGCCACAAGCTGTAAATGCTTTAAAAAATACCTTAGAAGTTGACGCTCGATAAACAGTTCGCCGTTACTTATGAGCTGCACGGCGTAGCTCATGGAATTAATTCGGCTCCCAAAATGGACAAGAAAATGATGGATACAATAGCCTGGTCGGGCGCCATCGCCTTATCTTCTCGACACCAGGCCACATCGCCTTCTGTAGAACAAAATATTGTTGTAGGGGGTGCATCGTTCACACGGGCCTACGTGTACGTGAACGGCATCCGCATGCACTATCTTATAAGCGGTGATGGCGCAAACCCTGTGTTGCTGGTGCATGGGTTCCCGGGAAGCTGGCGCAATTGGACGGTATTGATGGGGCCATTGGTGCGTGCCGGTTATACGCCTATCGTTCCTGATTATCGCGGTGCTGGAGAAACCGATATTTCAGAAAGCGGCTATGATAAAAAAAATATGGCGCATGACCTGCACGAGCTGGTCACCCACCTGAATATCAAACAGGTTGATATTGTCGGCCATGACATGGGCTTAATGATTGCCTATGCCTACGGAGCCCTTTATCCCGATGAAATCAAACGTATTATCCTGATGGACGGATTCATTCCTGGCATCCCAGGGTGGGAAACGGCTTATAACGGAGACCCGCAAGCCCGCATTGCCAGCAAGTGGCATTTCCGCTTCTTTGGCAAGACAGCACTCACCATGATCCAAGGTCAGGAAAAAACTTACCTGGACATGTTTTTTGACGACTTTGTATTCCCCGGCAACGACACAATGCCGGACGAGGTGCGTATGGCTTTGGTGAAAGATTATTCCCAGCCCGGACGCATGGAGGCAGCCTTCAAGCTTTATTCAGCCTGGATAGAGCATGATGTGGGTGATAATCAAGCATACGCCAACAATAAACTGACAGTGCCTGTGCTCACTATCGGCGGGGACCATTCGAGAGGAAGTACCCTGGCCGAGCAAGTCAAATGTATCACCACGCAACCGTACTCTTTTATATTGCACAACACCGGACATTGGGTACTGGAAGAAAGAACACAGGCAACCTGCGAGGCGATCCTGGTATTTCTGCGTGATAAAACATGACCGTTAGCATGCCCCGTCAAGGCGCATCGCGAACAGGCTCGCTGCCACATCGATTATGTATCCACAACACCGGTACACCGCCTGTCGCCGCTCCATGCGGTATCTATATACCGCCCCCTCTTCACGCGCCTTCAATAGGTTGTTCCTTCCAAAAACTTTCAGGAAGAGAACATGCTGGAGAACACCCCCTTACAAACCGCTAGCGCCCTGCTCATACACCAACTCAATGCCTCGCAGCAGCAGATGATCCGCCTGAACGATGCCGTTCCGCGCCCCTCGGAAGTGGCTGCGCGGCACTTGGATAATGGGTTCAGGCAAGCCTTCCCCACCCTGGTGAACAAGCTGGCCGTCAAAGAAATACGCGTGTGCCGACTGCAAGATGAAGCCGTCCCCCCAACTGAACGCGCAGCCAACGCGCCGGCGTTTAAAAAGGTGGCGCAAACAGTCCCCCTCGACACGCTCTTCTGGCGTGCGGTGGCAGGAAAGATCAACGCCCACGAGTTCTTCGACGATTTGGGCAATATAGACATCGTCACCGAGCTGAACAGCGTCACGGAGATGCCGGCAGCCCTGAATAGCCGTGACGCCAAGCAAGCAATCAAGCAACTGATAAGCGTCACCCCAACGTCGTATGAACAAATGCTGGCGCGGGCACTGGACAACTTCTGGGACACCCCGCCCGACGTTAGCCAGGACCGCAGCGTCAGCCAATGGCTGGCCGATGAATTCGGTAGGCAACTCAAGGCACAGGCCGATCTCCAGCAACTGGATGGAACCCTGAGCCCGCCACTGCACAAGGCGCTGACGGAACATGCACTGTCGGCACCGGACGCAACGTCTCGCGCCAGGCTGGCGGAACGTGACCGGCCCGGGGTCTACAGCCTCAGTATCACCCCTGAAGGATGGGGGTTCAGCGTGCCGGTGTCAGGCGCTGTTGCACTGACCCGACATGACAATACCGACTACCCGGCAAGCGCGGTGCTGTACAGCTTGGGCAAGCCGCTGGAAGTGTACGCGGACCTGACGGCGCTGAAGGCCAGCCTGGAGGCCGACGATAACGTTCAGTATGACGTGACAATCGCCCCCATCGCCGGGGACTTCCTTGCCTACCTGGTTATGGATCTGCGAGCGGCGCAAAAAACCGCCGTGAGCGACGTGTTGCTGAACGGGCCGGGAGATGATGAGCAAATCAGCGCCTGGATCGCCAGGCTGGATATCGCGGCGAACCTCAAGGACCAGCTGGACCTGGCGGGCGCCATGGACGAGCGCGCGCTACGGCTCTACCAGAAAAAACTGGACGACTGGCTGCACGCCAACCCGAACGTGATCGGCAGCGACCGCGTGGCCTGGTGGAACGCGCTGCAGGACCTGCAGATAACCCTGGCAGATACCCCACCCCCGCCAGATCCCGTGATGCTGGCGTCCCCTGACGCCCTCCAGGATCGGACCCGCACGCTGCTCGCCGGCTTCATCAAGGACAAATACGCCCCAGTCGATCCTGACCAGGTATCCCTGTGTATCCGCAAGCAGACCATCGACTCGCACGCGCCCACGGGCGAGTCACCGTTCGGGTCCGGGGTGTCGCTAGGCAGTGCGAAGGCGATATTCGACGATTGCCGTTCCATGACGCAGTGGGCCATGTCCAACCTGACACCGGACGAACGCAACGCTTCCCACCACACCGAAGAGGGGCCGCTGAGCTTTGCACAGATCGTGGAGATCATTGAAAGGGCAAATGTGGGTGCCCGTATCCCGCCCGCGTTGCTGCTTGCGGCCCGGGAGCGCCAGGCACAATGGATGGCTCTGAAAGCCAAACAAATGCGGGCGCAGGCGTGGGCCGCGCATATATCGGGAGACTTTACACACGATAAGGACAACACCGGCCTGAACCTGGTGCTGGCGGCGTTGGACAGCGCAATGCCTGAGGAACGCCGCAAGGTCAACGGGCACGAGGTGGTGGTGCGGCAGATCCAGTGGGGCGACAGTGTGCTGAAAGAGCTGCTGGCCTTTGGCGTCAGGAAACTATCCAGCCGGCCTTCATTGACGCTGTACACGCCGGGTGCGCCGGACGGAAAAGTGTTCAGGGACATCCACGCAGGAAGCGAAAGGGAGCTGGAAGCGGTCCTGGTCAAGACACTCATCAGCACGCTGGAAATGACCCGCTGGCTGATTTCCCAACTGCCGCTGATGGAACAAGCCGATCAGCTTGCCAGCCTGGTGCCGGCCGCGGAAAACCTGACGCTCAACGAGAAGATAAAGAAAGTCACGCAGTCCACCTTCTCATGGATAAAGCATCGGGTTCAGGATGATTTCGCCTTGAAGGTCGCCTCCCCTGTGGTCAAAGGCGACCTGCTCAAAGCACTGCACGAAACGCAGATCAGCCACGCGCTCAAGACGGCTGACGCGCTGATGGTAACGAACGCCGAGCGCGACAGCGCAGCGGCCCAGGAGGGGCGCAGGAATGGCGTCACCTTGCTGGCGGGTGCGATGGCCATGTTCTACGCGGGCCGCCTGGGCGGGGTACTGGGCCGTGCGATCCTGCCGACAATGGCCGGGGGCGCCGCGGTGTCGGCCATAAAAGACGAGGGTGGCAGCTTCAGCCAGTGGGCCAGTGATTTCATCAGCGGGCTGGGTGAGGTCGTGGCAGAGGCCGGGCAGGACCTGATCATGGCGCGCGCGGCACGACGCCGGGACAAGACCCGCCCGGAGCTGTCTTCCCTGCCCCGTATGCCCGACCCCGAGCTAGGCCCTTTTCTCCTGAAAGGTTTTGACAGCAAAGGGCTCGTCCCCGAAGGTCGCAACCTGTACAGGGACGCGTCCGGCCAAGCCTATTTGAAGATGGGAAATGACTACTGCAAAACCGCGATCCAGGAAAGCCTGCGGATTATCTACGCGCCCAACAATCGTACCCATCAACGGACGGTGACGTGGAAAAACGGTCGCTGGCACATCGAAGAACCGCAACGCCTGCTCGGTGGCGGAGTCCTGCATAGTCTGTTCAGTCGGGCCCCGGAAACTGCGCAACAGAAAACCTATAACGCCTTGGTGGAGGGCATCCTGGTCGACCATCACTGGCCTTCTCGACAGGTGGTGAATACGGTAAAGAAGGTCATCCACTCGATGCCCGAGGAGCTGGCCGAACGCACCTTGCGCGAGAGCATGAATGACATCGACGTGCCCGATATAGACACTTACCTTTCACGAATCAACCAGATCAACAAGGGCCTCCACGGCCTCGGGCAACATAAGAAGCCCCACGAAAGCCTGCTGTACAAATTCAACGTATGGCAGGCCGTCGACTACTGCACCCGAGACATCGACTCCCAGGTAAAGGGCATCCAGCTGACGGCCGCGCAAAAAATAAAAGTTTTCGACATGACCCTGCCACTCAAGAAGGAGCTTTTCGACAACGAAGGCAACTTCAAGATGATGATGTCCTCCTTGCCAGACAACCTCACCGGCGCATTATTCATCACCATCGTCCCTGAACAGGGAAAGAAGAAAGCCGCCATGACCAAGATACAGGACGATATTCATGAGGTGGTCAAAGTCGCGGAAAAGCGCGTCTGGGAGGACCTGGGCGTCCGGTTTTCAGGAGAAGGTCCAGAGGTAGAGGCTGCCAGGGAGGACTATAAAACGAACCCTGCAAACTTCGCGGAGTACAAAAAGAAAAAGCTCGGCGCGTTCCGGGACGAGATGAAAAAAAGACACAAACCCGGGCTCCTGACGGAAATCCGCAACAACAAGATTCCTTACGTCATCGCCAACAAGGGCAAGTCGCAGCGCAAGACGTTACTGGTCACCGGAGAGGACATTACCAACTTCGCAAAAAATCTCTCGAACTACGACGCGTTTGATATCGAGGTCGTGACCCAAGTCCCGACGAAGAAGGTCACTGGCACATCACCTACCACCAGCACTTCACCAGTACTGGGGGAAGCATCCACCGCAATAGACAAGTTTACGGTGACTCTCAGCACGCTGGCTGAAACACAGATGTCCTATGACAACTTTCCCGAAGCGGCCCGAGCCAAGATCAACGAAATCATGGATGACATTCGAGCCGGCAGGGCCACGACAAAACGAATCAACAAATATTACTGGTACGACATGGCCCAGCTATCCCCCGGTGGCGGCAGAAGCGCATGGCGCGCCGCGTTCGAACGCAAGGGCGATACCTGGATACTCCAGGGTTTTTATGATTACCACGCCAATAAACCTGCGACGGTCTGGTAAGGCCAAGTGAAAAAATAAAGGATCGAGGTGAGTACCGCCTGCCACGGCAAGCGCCGCCGCGCACGGACAATTCCAATTGGCGAGGATTCTCCGGGTGTGCGGCACCCGCCGTGGCAGCGATCTTCTAGCGGCTTCACTTGCGACTGAAAACCCAAATAGAGAAAGCGGAGCACGTAAATTCGGAAACTTCCCACAACAAGGTGTTGAACTTCGGGCTAGGGTCACTCCTTCAGCACCTATTGGGACAGGTCCAAATGAATGAAATGACAAAGAAAGCAGTCATCGTTTTCAGCGGCGGCCAGGATTCGACTACCTGCCTGGTTCACGCCTTACCCCGGTACGACGAAGTTCATTGCATCACGTTCGACTACGGCCAGCGCCATCGTCAAGAAATCGAAGTGGCGCAACAACTCTGCAAGGCCCTTGGCGTGACCGTCCATAAAATACTGGACACCACCCTGCTCAACGAACTGGCTATCAGCAGCCTCACCCGCGACAACATTCCAGTGCCCGCGGCCAACAGCGATGGAGATGGCCTGCCCAGCACCTTCGTGCCTGGGCGCAATATTCTGTTTTTGACCCTGGCGTCTATCTATGCGTATCAGGTGGGTGCAAAAACGCTTATCACCGGTGTGTGTGAAACCGACTTCTCGGGCTATCCGGACTGCCGCGATGCGTTCGTGAAGGCGCTGAACAACGCCATTGAACTGGGCATGGACTATCCCTTGCGCATCGAGACGCCCTTGATGTGGCTGAACAAAGCCCAAACCTGGGCGCTGGCCGATTATCACGGGTGGTTGGAGTTCATCGATCAACAGACACTGACATGCTACAACGGCATCAAGGGCAGAGGCTGCGGTGACTGCGCCGCCTGTCATCTGCGCGCAAAGGGCCTGAGCCACTACCTTGAAAACCGGGTGGAGATCATGAACAGCCTGAAGACAAAACTGGATTTATAGGCACAACGCTCGAAGGGTAATGGGCTATGAGGCAATAGCCCATTGAGCTCTTATGCAGGCTGGGCACCGGTTACATACTTTCGAAACAACGCCCTGGCGCCGTAGGCGGGTAGTACATTAAAAACAGCAAAACACATTTTTCACCTAAGGCAATCGATACACCCGTGGCGAGGGAGCTTGCTCCCGCTGGGCCGGGAAGCGGCCCCAAAACCTGCCAGATGCGGAACATCAGACACACCGCACCCGCCGGTTTACGACTGCTTCGCAGCCGAGCGGGAGCAAGCTCCCTCGCCACAGGTCCATCACTTTTCTCATGACCAGCATTAGCCTTGCGGCGCCCCTTCACATATAGGCAAGTTTTTTATTCATCACGCCGACCTGTGGGTGTCTATATTTTCAGTCAACAACTCCACAAACCCCTTCGCCATCGGCGAACGCTGGTCCTTGCGCTGCACCAGCCACACCGCTGACACCGCCGCCGGATCGAGCAGCGGCCGGTAGACCACGCCGTCGATACGCATGCGTTGGTAAGACGCCGGCAAGACCGAAACGCCCAGCCCTGCCGCCACCAGGCCGATGATGGTCATGGCTTCGCCGGCTTCCTGGGCGAAGTGCGGGCTGAAGCCGGCGTCGCGGGCCAGGTTCAGGAGTTGCGCGTACAGGCCGCTGCCGTAGCTGCGCGGGAAGAACACGAACGGTTCCTGGGCCAACGCCGAGAGAAACAGGCCTTCTTCGTTGCCCTGGGCCAGCGGATGTTTGGCGCTGAGCACGGCCACCAGCGGTTCGCGGCTGAGTTCGATTTCCCTCAAGGCGTCGGGCAGTGGCAACGGCCGCATGATGCCCACCTCGATTACCTCGTCCAGCAGCGCATCGGCCACTTGGGTGCTGCTCATTTCCCGCAGGTTCAGGTGCACCGCGGGGAAGCGCTGACGGAACGAGAAGATCGCCTGGGGAATGGTGGAGTTGAACGGTGCCGAAGAGGTGAAGCCGATTTTCAGTTCTCCCAGTTCCCCCAGTTGGGCACGACGGGCCACGTCGGCGGCCTTATCGACCTGGACCAAAACCCGTCGCGCCTCCTCGAGAAACAGTCGACCGGCCTCGCTCAGCTCGACCCGACGATTGGTACGCTCGAACAACCGCGCCCCGATCTCCTGTTCCAAGGCCTGGATCTGCTGGCTCAAGGGCGGTTGGGAGATACCCAGGGCCAAGGCGGCGCGGCCGAAATGCAGTTCTTCGGCAACGGCGATGAAGTAACGCAGGTGGCGCAATTCCATGGGTGATCCAATAGGTCGTAAAACGTCTTAAACAGGTCGAACAATATATTGGATAGAAACGTTAGCCGGCTATATGCTTTTTTCAATGCCTGCCTGGCCGTGCTCGTTCGAGGTTCAACGTGAAAACTGCTGTCGCTCCACTGGCCCATGAAATCCCACCTCGTGTGCAAGATGAGGTCGTCGCCGAACTGAAGGACATCTACATCGAAAAAGGCACGCCCATGTTCATGCGCACGGTGCTGGCACTGTTCAGCGGCGGCTTTGCAACGTTCGCCCTGTTGTATTGCGTGCAACCGATGATGCCGCTGTTGTCCACGGAGTTCTCCATCAATGCGGCGCAGAGCAGCCTGATCCTGTCGGTCGCGACCGGCTTGCTCGCCATCGGTCTGTTGATCACCGGCCCGATTTCCGACCGCATTGGTCGCAAGCCAGTGATGGTCGCGGCGCTGTTCGCCGCATCGGTGTGCACGATCGCCAGTGCCATGATGCCGACCTGGCACGGCGTGCTGCTGCTACGCGCCCTGGTGGGGCTGTCTTTGAGCGGCTTGGCTGCAGTCGCGATGACCTACCTGAGCGAAGAAATCCATCCCAAGCACATCGGCCTGGCGATGGGGCTGTACATCGCCGGCAACGCCATCGGCGGGATGTGTGGGCGCCTGATCACCGGGGTCTTGATCGACTTTGTCAGCTGGCACACCGCGATGCTGGTGATCGGTGGCCTGGCCTTGATCGCGGCGGCGGTGTTCTGGAGGATTCTCCCCGAGTCGCGCAACTTCCGTCCTCGCTCGCTGCACCCGCGTAGCCTGCTGGACGGTTTCATCATGCACTTTCGCGACGCCGGCTTGCCGCTGCTGTTTCTCGAAGCCTTCGTCTTGATGGGCGCGTTCGTCACCCTGTTCAACTACATCGGTTACCGCCTGCTGGCCGAGCCTTATCACTTGGATCAGGCCTTTGTCGGGTTGCTGTCGGTGGTGTACCTGTCGGGCATCTACAGCTCGGCAAAAATCGGCGCACTGGCGGACAAACTCGGCCGACGCAAAATGCTCTGGGCAACCATCGCCCTGATGCTGGCCGGCCTCGCGCTGACCATGGCCACGCCGTTGTGGTTGGTCGTGCTGGGCATGCTGGTGTTCACCTTCGGCTTCTTCGGCGCCCACTCGGTCGCCAGCAGTTGGATCGGCCGCCGCGCCCTCAAAGCCAAGGGCCAGGCGTCGTCGCTTTACCTGTTCAGCTATTACGCCGGATCGAGTGTCGCAGGTACGGCGGGCGGCGTGGCCTGGCACTTGGGCGGGTGGAACGGTGTCGGTCTGTTCATCGGCACCTTGCTGGTGGTGGCGTTGCTGGTGGCGGTGAAACTGGCGAAGTTACCGTTGTTGCCGGGGAATGTTCAGGTTTAGCCATCACGAGTTCACGACCCAAACCAGGGACAGAGCGAATACTTTGTGGCGAGGGAGCTTGCTCCCGCTGGGTGGCGCAGCCACCCCAGAACCAGACGCCGCGGAGCAACAGGTGAACCCTGCAAACCGCTTTACGACTGCTGCGCAGTCGAGCGGGAGCAAGCTCCCTCGCCACAAAAAACCCATGCTTCAGGCCAAAATGGCTGTGTACTCGATCGCTCATTGACGCAACACCACCCGCGCCTCCAACACACTATTACGTGCTTCCAGAGTCAACGACTGCAGCGTCGCGCCCTCCCGCTCTTGTTGATCCAGCCACTGGAGCAATTGATTGGCATCGCCACTGACGGCCAGTCGCAACGAATCGCCATCGACCTCCATTTCAGCTATTTCCAACCCCGTCGCGGCCGCACTGTCATTGACGCGCACCGACAAGGGCCGTGTGGCGGTGGTTAGATCCCGGGCGGGCTCGGCGCGCTGGATTCGTGCGTGCAGCTCGGCCTGTTGGCGGTACTGTCGCTCGGCGACATCCAGCCGTTGCCGGACAGGTTGCCAGATCGTTGTGTAGACCACGACCACCAGCAGCAGCCCGACAAGGCCCAGCAACAATTGTTGCTCACGGCGTGACAGCCTCCCCCAGGCCTGTATCAAGCTATTGAAGTTCATCAACTGTTCTCCAGGGTGAGGATGGCCTGCACGCGGTTGTTCTGCTTGCTGGCGCTGCCCAGGGTGACGGACAGTCCGGTTTGCTGCCCCCGCTCGCGCAGTTGCTCAAGCTCGACGAAACTGGTGGCGGTGAGCTGGATTTTCCAACCTTCGTCTTCACGAAAATCGATGCGCTGCACTTCGACGCTGCTCGCACCAATGACCTGCTCCGTCAGACGGACCAGACGAGCGACCTGTGTGTCCTGGCTTCGCCCACGACGACTTTGCAGCGCCTGGAACTGCGCCGCCAGGTCGACAATCCGCGTTTCCTCGGGATACAGCGACCTGAATCGCTGCTCGCCCTGGGCATACAGATGACGGCTTTCGCTTTCAAGAAATCGTATGCGGCCCTCGCTGAATGCCCAGGTGAGCAATAGCAATCCCAACGCAGTAACCGCCACGCCACGCCACGGCAGCGGCTGGCGACGTCGACGGAACTCACCCTGCATCAGGTCGATGGGATGTCCGCCAGCGCAGAGCAGCCAATCATCGATGCCTTCACGATCGCGTCCCTCGTCCAGCCAGTGAATCTCTTCGGGCAAGTCCGGCTTGAGCGTTGCCAGGGCTCGGGCCGACAGCGACACTCGCGCCGGTAATGCCCCGCCCAACAGCCAGCGACCGAACCAACGCACCGCAAAAGCCTTGTCATGGGGAAGCAGGTCCGCGTCGACATGCATTGCCCGTACATCGACGCCTTGCGCAGCCAGCAGCGCCAGCAGTGCCTGGAACCGGCCTCGCTCGGTCACCATCAGCGGGTAGCGCTGTTGTCGGTCCCGCGCGCCAACGCTGATGTGCAACGCCTCCAGATTTTCACTCAGTTGTTCTTCGATGGCGAATGCGAGGGCCTGGGGTCGCGGCTGGCGTCCAGAGGGCCACGGATCGCTGCGCAGCCAACTGCACATTTCCATCGGCAACAGCACATCGACGACTCGCCCATTCAACTCGCGGGCGGCTTCATGCAAGGGCAGGCTGCGTCGTTCGCCCGTGGGCGACCACACGCAACACGGCCAGTTGACGCAAGGCTCATCCATGCCGTCGGCTGTCAGGTAAAGCCAGGTTTTCATCTCAGGGACTCGCTGGGGCTGATGGGTAAAAAACGACGCTGAGCCACCGTCCAGCGTCCGCTAACGGGGTCGCGCTCGATGTCCGAGGCCAGGCGCAGACGGCTATCGGCACGGGTCACGCTCACGGTGATTCGGAACCAGCGGCTGCTCACGCCCAGGCCATGGCTGCCGATGCCCACCCCGGATAAAAGCGGGTCATTGGTGAAGGCCTGCACACTGGCGTATGGCTGATGGCGACGCTGGTTGATCAACACCTTGGCCACCTCATCCTCCATGCCGTCCAGGCTCATCAACACTGGCAGCGGCGCGGTATTGATATTCACCAGGGCGTCCCTGGGCAACACCACCACCCAAGGCTCCAGGCGCCGCAGCGTCTGACCGTCGATGCCCGGCAACAGGCGCAGTTGACTCAACTCCTGCACCGAGCCGACCTGGGGCAATGACAGCGCGGGTAGCTCCAGCAACGCCAACAATCGCCTCCAACGACCGAGGGTAACTTGATCGGTCTGGCCCTGAGCCAGCAGCGCATTAAGGTTCAGGCGCCCGGACAAATCCTCGATATCGATGTGAACCTCGGCGTCCTCCATCTCGAATGCAGGTTTGAGCCGAGCCCAATCCTGGCTCAGGTCTACCGGCCCGGACGAAGTTATCGCGCTACCTTCCAACACCGCCTGCGCCCAGGCTTCAGCGGCCAGCCCCAATTGACGCAGTTGGACGTGCTGCAACTGCTGAGCGCTGCTCTGCAACAACAGGCGATGACTGCGCAGCATGCCAGCGGTAAAAAGCAGCGCCAGGCTCAGGACCAACAACACACTGATCAGCGCCACGCCTCGTTGCCGGCTCACGGCAACGCCCCCGGCAACAACAGCACGCGGCGGATCTGCTGGAAACGCCCCGTGGAAATCACCAGCTCCAACGCCAGTGGCGCGTTGCCGCGCACGGTTTCGTCATGCCAGCCTCGTTGCGCATCGAATACACGCCAGCTCAGGCTGCGTACGTCCTCAAGCAATTTCTGCTGTTGCACGATGACCGGCCCTTCACCGCGACTGTCGCGCCACAACACCGCTGCCTCGAGTCGATAGTTCACCGTTTGCCGCTCGCTGCGTGGCTGGTCCAGCGGATTGGGCCAATGGCTACGCTGCAATTGCAGGCGCCCTGACGCGAGCACGGTGGAACCGGCAACGGCCTGCCACACATCCCGTTCGATCACCCCCACCGCACGCTGCAAGGCCCTGACTTCGCGCTCATGCTGGCCGGCGCCCTGCTGGGTACGCACCACGCCGTCGAACAGGCGCCAACTGGCCAGGCCGAGCAAGGCAAAAATGGCGATGGCAATCACCAGCTCCAACAAGGTGAAGCCCGATTGTCTATTCATGACGGTCGCGGACCCATCCCGTGGTGCGGTGCACGACTGCTGGGCTGCTGGCCCGGCTGACCTGGATCTCGACCCGGAGCAGACGCGGGTCGCGGGCCGCGGCGACACGCTGTTGCAAAATCCAATCGCGCTGATCCAGGTGCCGGGCCAGGCGCTGTTGGCCCAGTGGCGTAGCGGCTTGCAGACGGAGCTCGCTGAGCTGGTTGTCCGCCAGCCAGGCGCCGAACAGACGGTCCTCAAGCCCGGCGCTTTGCTTGAGCACGAACTGACTGGCCGACAGCACCGCAGCCGCCAACGTGGCGAAAATCGCCAGCGCGACCATGACTTCCAACAAGGTGAACCCCTGGCAATCGGCGGCCAGCCTGCGAGCGTCAGCCATCGATCAGCGGCTGCGCCAAGCCGTCACTCACGACCTGGGAAATCGTCTGGCCAGCAACTTTGATGAGCAACCTGAACGGACTGATCTCGTCACTGCTGAGCATCAGCAACTGTGGTGGACCTCGGGCATCATCGAGCGCCACGACATGGCCGTCCTGCTCCAACCCAAGCGTCAGGCTTTCAGGCAGCCGTTGCGACGCCGACACCGCTGTCCAACCCTGAGACTCGAGTCGCAACGCCTGATAGCCGCGAGGCTGTACACGTACCCCATATTCCAGCCCATCCAATACCGCGCGTTCGCGCAACTGCTGCACCACGCGGATGAAGTCCTGGGCTTGCTGCCGGGCCTCACGCATCGGGCTCGGGCCGATAGCCAGGCTGACCATGCCCATCACGCTCCCGATCAACACAATGACGACCATCAGTTCCAGCAAGGTGAAACCCCGAGAATCACGGCTCATGTTCACTCAGCCCAATTGCCGATGTCGGCAGCAAAGCCCTCGCCGCCCAGCAGGCCGTCGGCACCCAGCGAGTACAGGTCGTAACCTCCATCGAGCGCCTTGAGGCCAGGATTGAGGTACTGATAGGGCGTGCCCCAAGGGTCGACCGGCTGGCTCTTCAGATACCCCTGGGGGTTCCAGTTTTTCGCGGCTGGCGTACCGGAAGGACGCTTGCTCAACGCCTCCAGGCCCTGCTGGGTCGAAGGATATTGAGCATTGTCGAGACGGTACATTTCCAGGGCCGTGGCAATCGCCTGGATATCAGTGCGCGCGGCCGTGACCTTGGCTTGGTCAGGCCGGCTCATAAACTGCGGCACGACGATGGCGCCGAGGATGCCGATAATGACCACCACCACCATGATTTCGATCAGGGTGAAACCACGCTGGGGGCGTACCGGTCGGTTGTTTTGAAGTGTCATGGGTCAATTCACCAATTGGTTGAGGCTCAAGATAGGAAGCAGAATGGCCATGACGATCAGCAGCACGACGCCGCCCATCAGCACCAACATGGCCGGTTCGAAAAGGCTCACCACCAGCGCGATGCGTGCCGCGAGGCTGGCCTCTTGTTGTTCGGCGGCGCGGGCCAACATGCTGTCGAGTTCGCCGGCTCGTTCACCGCTGGCAATCATGTGCAGCATCAGCGGCGGGATATCCCCGCCCAGTTCCAGGCCACGGGTCAGGGTGCCGCCCTCGCGGACCGAACGGGCCACGTCGGCCATGCGTGCGCGAATGGTCAGGTTGCCGATCACCTGGGCGGCAATGTGCAAGGCCTCCACCAGCGGCACCGCGCTTTTGCTCAGGATCGCCAAGGTGCTGGCGAAACGGGCCGCTTCCATTGCCCGCAGCACCTCGCCCAACAACGGCAGCCTGAGCAACAAGCGGTGCCAACGCAGGCGCCACGCCGGTTGGCGCAGGCTCCAGCGCCACAGCCCGAGCAGCCCGGCCAGGGCCCCGAGCAACAGCAGACCGTAGCGACGCAAGCCGTCGCTCATCGCAATCAGTGCCTGAGTCAGCCAAGGCAACGGCTGGCCACTGTCGACGAAAATCTTCACCACATCCGGCACCACGTAGCCCAGCAGGAACGCGACAATCGCGACGCAGGCCAGCATCAGAATCAGTGGGTACACCAACGCCAGTTGAATGCGCTGGCGCGACGCCTGGCGCGCCTGGGTGTAGGTCGCCAATTGCTCCAGCACCTGGCCCAAGTGGCCGGATTGCTCGCCGGCGGCCACGGTGGCGCAGAACAGCTCGGGAAACGCCTGGGGAAAGGCCCTCAGGGCCGTCGCCAATGCGTGGCCTTCCATCACCCGGCTGCGCACCGCCACCAGCAGGTGGGCGACACGGCGCTTCTGGCTCTGTTGCGCCACCGCTCCCAGGGATTCTTCGAGGGGCAGGCCGGCCTGGATCAAGGTGGACAACTGCAACGTCAGCAATGCCAGATCTGCCGGGCTCAACCACGTTCCGGCGTGCCACCCGCCCAGGGTTCGCGGTTCCTTCGCTGCAAGCAGTTCGCAGGGCAGCAAGCCGCGCTCGCGCAGCAACTGGCGAGCATGGCGCGGGCTGTCGGCTTCCACACGGCCCTTGCAGCGGCGGCCCTGGGCGTCCTCGGCCCGATAGTCGAAGGTCGGCATGGTGCTAATCCTCCTGGGTAATGCGCAGCAGTTCGTCGACGCTGGTCAGGCCTTCCAGCACCCGCTGGCGACCGTCCTGAAACAGGCTGCGGGAGGTCTTGCGCGCCTCGGCGGCCAGCGCCTGCTCGGTGGCGCCCTGATGAATCAGTTGCGACAGGGCGGCGCTGACATTCACCAACTCATAGATACCAAAGCGTCCGCGATAACCCTTCTGGCATTGCTCGCAGCCCTGGGCCTTGAACAACCGGGGCGCGGCACCGGCATCGAGGCCCAGGCGCCGACACGTAGCGACGTCGGCCACATAAGGCGTCTTGCAGGACGGGCACAAGGCCCGCAACAAGCGCTGGGCGACGATGCCGGCCAGGGACGACGCCAGCAGATACGCATCCACGCCCATGTCCACCAGCCGCGTGACCGCGCCGACGGCGGTATTGGTGTGCAGGGTCGAGAGCACCAGGTGGCCCGTCAGCGACGCCTGGACGGCGATTTCGGCGGTCTCGCGGTCGCGTATCTCGCCGACCATCACCACGTCCGGGTCCTGGCGCAAAATAGCCCGCAAACCACGGGCGAATGTCATGTCGACCTTCGGGTTGACCGGCATCTGGCCGATGCCCGGCAGGTGATATTCGATGGGGTCTTCGACGGTGAGGATGTTGCGACTCTGGTCGTTGATGCTGCTCAAGGCCGCGTACAGGCTGGTGGTCTTGCCCGAACCCGTGGGACCGGTCACCAACACGATGCCGTGGGGTTTGCCGAGCAATAGCCGCAGGTCGGCGAGGGTGTCGTCGGGCAGGCCCAGGCGATGCAGGTCCAAACGCCCGGCCTGCTTGTCGAGCAAGCGCAACACCACGCGCTCGCCATGGGCCGAAGGCAACGTGGAGACCCGTACATCGACTTCATGGCCGGCCAGGCGCAAGGCCATTCTCCCATCCTGGGGTACGCGCTTTTCGGCGATGTCCAAACGGGCCATGACCTTGATCCGCGACACCAGCAAGTTCGCCAGTTCCCGGCGCGGGCGCAGCATTTCCTGCAACTGCCCGTCGATGCGCATGCGCACCGACAGGTATTGCTCGAACGTTTCCAGGTGCACGTCCGAGGCCTGTTCGCGGACTGCCTCGCTGAGCAGCGCGTTGATCAGCCGGATAATCGGCGCATCACCTTGTTGCTCCAGCAAGTCGGTAGTCTGCGGCATTTGGTCGGCCAGGCTGAGCAGGTCCAGCTCTTCGTCCAGGCCCTGGGCCACCTGCTCGGCGGCACTCTGGCCCTGGCGATAGACGCTGGCCAGGCGCGCGGCGAACAGCGTCGGTTCCAGCACCTGGATGGGCAAATCCCGCCCGCACAGGCGCCGCACTTCGGCCACGGCGGTCAGGGGCGTGTCGCCGCGCATCACCAGGCTCAAGGTCGGCCCCTCGCCTTCGAGCAGCACACCGAAACGTCTGGCGAAACCAAAGGGCAACGGGGCCTGCGGTTCAGTCACAAGGCCCCCGCACGCTGTTGCGAATCGGCCGCTGATGCATCCTTGGATGAGTCGAACAACTGGCGGGCATCCCGGGGCAAGAGCAGCGAGTTGTTTTTCCGCGAGCCGGGTTTGCTCAGCTCCCGGAGCGCGTCGTAGCGCTGGCGACTCACATCGGCCAGGTCTTCGCTGCTGCGCACGATGGTCGGGCGCAGGAACACCATCAAGTTGCTTTTGGTCTGGGTGTCGCGGTTCCAGCGAAACAACGCGCCCAAGTAGGGAATACTGCGCAGCAGCGGCACACCGCTTTGCTGGCTGCGGACACTGTCGCGGATCAGGCCGCCGATCACGATGATCTCGCCATCGTCCGCCAGGATCGTGCTCTTCAAGGCGCGCTTGTTGGTGATCAGATCGGAGGAATCGACTCCGGAAACAGACGGTGCGATGTCCGAAACTTCCTGCTCGACTTCAAGACGCAAGGTCGAGCCTTCGTTGATGTAAGGCTTGACCTTGAGGCTGATGCCGACGTCCTTGCGCTCCACGGTGGTGAACGGATTGTCCGCACCGTTGCCGCTGGTGGCATAGGAACCCGTTTTGAACGGGACGTTCTGGCCCACGATGATTTCCGCTTCCTGGTTATCCAGGGTGAGCAGGCTGGGGGTGGAAAGCAGGTTGCTGTGAGTATCGCTCGCCAGCGCCGAAACCAGCGCACTGAAGCGGTCACCGCCCAGCCGCAGGAATGCGCCTTCAGTCTTTTTATCCAGCTTATTGAAGTCCAGGCCGACGATCGGAATGTCAGTTCCCGGGAAATTGATGCCACCTGTCGCGCTGCCGCTCTTGAGTCCCCACTGCACCCCCAGCGCTTCGGAAATATCTCCGCTCACCTCGACGATGGCCGCATGAATGAGCACCTGGGCCCGGGGTTGGTCCAGCTCCCGGACGATGTTCTCGATGATGCGGACCTGGGCCGGCTCGGCGATCAGGACCAAGGCATTCTGGCTTTCATCGGCCTTGATCCTGAAGGGGCTGGCCCCCGCGGTTTCCCGTTGGCCAGCGAGGACCGGCGTGGTTTTCCTATCCTGCCCGACACCTTCCAGGACCTCGGCCAACTGTTTGGCATCGCTGTGACGCAGACGGATGACCCGCGCGTTGTCCTGGGAAGCGGCTGCCGGCACGTCCAGGGTCCGGGCCAGGTCGACCAGGCGTTGACGCACCGCTGGCGCGCCGATGATCACCAGCCGGTTGCTGCGGGCATCGGCGATCACCACGCCCGCCGTTTCCCCCTCGCGCTTGCCGCCGGAGGCTTCCACGAGTGGGGCGATGTCCCCGGCCTGGGCGTGCTTCAAGCGCACCACCACGTGATTGCGGTTGCGTCCTGAATCCAACCGTTGCACCACGCCGGTGATGCGCTGGACGTTGGCCGCCGTGTCGGTGACCACCAAGGCGTTGGACGAGACCGAAGGGCCGACGTAACCATTGGCCGATACCAAGGGGCGGATCAGCCCGGCGACGTCGGCAGCGACACTCGATTGCAAGTCGAGGACCCGGGTGATGAACTGCGACGGTGTGGCGCTTTGTTCGTCGGCGATACCGGCACGCGTCTTGGCATCGCTGACCGGGGTGATCAGGATCCGCTCGCCTTCGTCGATCACGGTGAAGTTGTGTGCATCGAGTACCGAATAGAACAACCGACGTACCCCCTCGCGGTCCAGCGCTTGACGGGACATGACCGTAATGCGCCCTGACACCCGGGGATCGAGCACCACGGTCTTGCCCAGGATCGCCGAGAATTCCTCGACCACGTCGCGCAGTTCCGCGTTGTTCATCGCCAGTTGCCACTGGGCCTCCTCGGCTCGCAGCGAAACGGGAAACGTCAGTGGACACACCACTGCAAGGCCGAACAGGACGCGTGCTACACGGCCCCGGATAAAGCTGTTCATGAATTCGATCACTCTGATTGCCCGGCCACCGGGCGTAGGTATTGCGTGGAAACAAGCGTGGCATGGTGCCCGTCTTCGGGGGTCAATCGGCGCAGCAAGGGCTTGGCGTCTTGTTGCAGGGAAAGGCGCTCTTCACGTCCGTTGCGCCACAACGTCACATGGCCGGCTTCGACCCGACGCAGCACGCTGCCACCGGGCAAGCGCTCACCCACCTGGTAAATGCGCGGGCCGGCGGCGTCCGCCAACAATGCCCGCGACAAACCTTGGCCGGCGACAAAACTGGCCTGCAACGTAATCGGTTCGGCGCTTGGCGCCTGGGCACCTTCAGGCGCCAGGCCAAGCACGGTCGCCACGGCTTGCACGTTGGGCAGGTCACGAACCGGAACCATCGGCGGGTCCGCCGGCACCGGCACATCACGACCCAAACCCTGGTGAAAGCGCCACTCTTGTCCGGCCAGCAATATCCCGTAAAGCAGCGGCACGAGCACCAGCAGCAGCCTCGGCAGGCGGCGGCCAAGGAAAGACAGGCTCACCTTTGCGCTCTCCGGCTCATCGCGCCAGCTGGCTTGGCGAAAGACATGCGTCGTACCACCCTGCGCCCGGAAAACTCATGCCAGAGCACCGCGCACAGGTGCAGCGCAATCAGCATCGAAAGCACCACGCAAGACAGGCTATGGAGGGTGTTGGCCAGTTCGATCAGCGCCGGATCAGCCAATGGTTGAGGAAAGCGAACAAGGCCGAAGACACTGATGGTGCTTTTCATCATCAGTACGCCGGTCACCAGCACGACGCTGATGGTCAGGTAGATCAGCGCATGCACCGCCAAGGCCAGCTTCTTGTTCAATGAAGGCGCTGCCCCACGGGGCTCCAGCTCACAAAAAAACAGCCAGGCCCGCCACACGAAAAACGGAATGAACAGCGTGGTCAACGACACATTGAGTGAGCCAATCCAGTGTTCGGTCGAAGCCGACACCGGGTTGAATGCCACATAAAAACCGGACACCAACGTCCATAAAATAATCACCGCCGACAGCCAGTGCAGCAGCACCCGTCGCTTGGAATAATTGGAATGCATCATCGCGCCCTCGCTTGAAGGCTTCAGGCAACCCGGTGGGCCGCCTGAAGCCATGCCTGTCAGGACTTACAGCTTGTCCCAGGCGCTTTGCCAGGAGGCACCGACACCCGGTTCAAAACCGTTCGAGGTCGGGCTGTACTGCTTGCAGTAGCCGGACGCCGGGAACGGCTTGCACTCGAAGACTTCGTCAGTCTTGGGCTGCAGCACTTTCGTGCCGGCGGTGTAGTCACTGATGCCTTCAGGGAACACGAAGTCGTACTCGATGCCGGCGCCCTCACCGGTCAGGGTGACGGTCTGGGTCTCCTGGCGCGTGGTACGCCCATCTTCGGTGGTGCCCACCAGCGTCAGGGTGTGGGCGCCCGGGGCGCTGCGCACGTCCAGGCTCAGGCCGGTACTGCCTTCACCCACGGCCTGGCTGACGGTACCGACCTGCTTGTTCTTCTCATCGAACAGTGCGGCTTCGAGGTTCATTCGGCGGTTTGTCTGCGCGGTGAACGCCATGCTGACCCGACCTTTATCGAGCACGTACTCTGGCTGCAGGGAAGAAATTTCCATGCTGGCGCTGGCGTCTTCCTGCATGTCCAACTGCACTTGATAGCCAGTCACACCGCTTTCTTTCTGGGCGTACAGCCTGTTGGTACCTTTGACCGGCGCGATATTGCCGTCTTCACCACGAATACCGGCACGAATCAGGGCATGGGTGTTAATGGCTTCGGCCAGTTTGAACGACCAATTCTCAGGCTTGCCTTCTTCAGCGTTGTCGATACTGATTTCTACGCTGTACTCAGCATTTTCGCCGGTGGCGGAGAATGCACGGGCCTTGACCTTGTCACCCGCCAGCAACGGAGTCGATGGCGTAATGCTGCCCACCGGCAACCAGCCGCCCGGCAATGCGGCTTCGGCGAGAATGTTCACATCCACCGGGTTGTAGAACGCGTTATCCGTGTCGCCCACTGTCCAGACGGCCAGGATGACGTGATGACCCGATTTACTGTCAGGAATGACGCAGTTGTGCGGGGCACCGCTTACCGGAATTTGATGACCGCCATCCACCGTACAGAACGGCGTGCTGTCGAACGAGGAGCGCTTGAGCGCTTGGTTCGGCTTCCAGCCGTCGCGGGTAATGAAGTATTCGTGTTTGCTCGTCCGGTGCGCTGCGTCGTATTTCCATTGGAAGGTAATGTTGCGGTCCCTGATTTCGGTCAGGTGCCAGCGCGAAGCCGATTGCGCATCAAGGGCAGAAAAGTTGGCGTTGCCGCCGCTGGCGATCTTGCCGTCGATAGGGCCTTGCAGCGGCCCACCACCGGCTCCATTCGGGAAGCCCTTGAAGGTCTCGCCGGTACTATGCGGCTCGTATTGCGCGCCACCGCAGTTTAGGTTGACACCTTTCTGGCACAACAGTGCACGAGAAGGCGGCACTTCGACGAAACCATGTGCATGCACACCTTGGGACGCCACCATGGCCGACAACAGCACTAACGACGAAGCACACCCCGTTAATACATTGCCCTTATTGAAGTTATTTTTCATATAAGTTCCAGACTACTCATCGAGATTGAAAAGACGAATCACCGTCATCTTGAAAGGCGCGCCGGATCGTTCAGCGCCAGACCTAACAAGCGCCGAACCTTATAGAAAGTTGAACAGTTCCTATGTAGGAAAAATCTCTCAAAATAGAAGGAATGATCTCTGAAGCTATTTCTCTTACATAGCTTGAGAAACTTCTTACGAACAGAAATAACTATCAAACAAAAACAAACAGACACATCAGACAAAACAACTGACGCCTTGCATTTAATAGATAAAAAAACAGGCGAAAAAAAGCCTGTCCGGCACGGGTCCGGACAGGCGGGGTGACGCTGGAAAACGATTACTGGTGGTACTGCGCCGACAACTCATGCACCGCCCGCAGGAAGGCCCCAGCGTGTTCCGGGTCGACTTCCGGGGTGATGCCATGGCCGAGGTTGAACACATGGCCACTGCCGCTGCCGTAGCTGGCCAGGATGCGCCCGACTTCTGCGCGGATGGCTTCAGGCTTGGCGTAAAGCACGGTCGGGTCCATGTTGCCTTGCAGGGCAACCTTGTGACCGACACGCTCGCGAGCGTTGCCAATGTCGCAGGTCCAGTCCAGGCCCAGGGCGTCGGCGCCGGCATCGGCGATGCTTTCCAGCCACAGGCCGCCGTTCTTGGTGAACAGGATCACCGGGACTTTGCGACCCTCGTGCTCGCGGATCAGGCCACTGACGATCTTGCGCATGTAGGCCAGGGAGAATTCCTGGTACGCCGCCGCCGACAGGTTGCCGCCCCAGGTATCGAAGATCTGCACCGCTTGTGCACCGGCCAGGATCTGCCCGTTGAGGTAGGACGTGACCGACTGGGCCAGCTTGTCCAGCAGCAGGTGCATGGCTTGCGGATTGTCGTAGAGCATCGCCTTGGTCTTGCGGAAGTCCTTCGACGAACCGCCTTCGACCATGTAGGTCGCCAGCGTCCAGGGACTGCCGGAGAAACCGATCAGCGGCACGCGCCCGTTGAGTTCACGACGAATAGTGCTGACCGCGTCCATGACGTAGCCCAGGTCTTTCTGCGGATCGGGAATCGGCAAGGCCTCGATGTCGGCCAGGGTGCTGACGACTTTCTTGAAGCGCGGGCCTTCGCCGGTCTCGAAGTACAAGCCTTGGCCCATGGCATCGGGAATGGTCAGGATGTCGGAGAACAGGATGGCCGCGTCCAGCTGCGGATAGCGATCCAGCGGCTGCATCGTCACTTCGCAGGCGAACTGTGGGTTCATGCACAGGCTCATGAAGTCACCGGCCTTGGCGCGGCTGGCGCGGTACTCCGGCAGGTAGCGACCAGCCTGGCGCATCATCCACACCGGGGTGACGTCAACGGGTTGCTTGAGCAGGGCGCGAAGGAAACGGTCGTTCTTCAGGGCAGTCATGTCGGCATCCGGAAAAAAAGTGCGGGCATTTTCTCAGAGCGCGACGCAAAAGGCACGGCAAGAGCCGTGCCTTTTATCTATCGGGGCAATTTGTCGCATAGAAGCAGCTGCAAGCTATCAGTTACAAGCCTCAAGCTCATCTGCTTCGAACTTGTGGCTTGCAGCTTAAAGCTCGCAGCTGGCGTCGTCAGACGCCCAGGTAATCCAGAATCCCCTCCGCCGCATTGCGGCCTTCGAAGATCGCCGTTACCACCAGGTCGGAACCACGGACCATGTCGCCACCGGCGAAGATCTTCGGGTTGCTGGTCTGGTGCTTGTACTGGCCCTGCTCCGGAGCCACCACGCGGCCCTGGCTGTCGGTCTGAATGCTGAACTGCTCGAACCACGGCGCCGGGCTTGGGCGGAAGCCGAAGGCGATGACCACGGCGTCGGCCGGGATGATCTCTTCGGAACCGGGGATCGGCTCGGGACTGCGGCGGCCACGGGCGTCCGGCTCGCCGAGACGGGTCTCGACCACCTTCACGCCTTCGACCTTGTCTTCACCGACAATGGCGATCGGCTGGCGGTTGTAGAGGAACTTCACGCCTTCTTCCTTGGCGTTCTTCACCTCTTTGCGCGAGCCGGGCATGTTGGCTTCGTCACGACGGTAGGCGCAGGTCACCGACTTGGCGCCCTGGCGGATCGAGGTGCGGTTGCAGTCCATCGCCGTGTCGCCACCGCCGAGCACCACCACCTTCTTGCCTTTCATGTCGACGAAATCTTCCGGCGACTTTTCAAAGCCCAGGTTGCGATTGACGTTGGCGATCAGGAAATCCAGGGCGTCGTAGACACCCGGCAAGTCCTCTCCGGCAAAGCCGCCCTTCATGTAGGTGTAGGTGCCCATGCCCATGAACACGGCATCGTATTCTTCGAGCAGTTGCTCCATGGTCACGTCCTTGCCCACCTCGGTGTTCAGGCGGAACTCGATGCCCATGCCGGTGAAGACTTCGCGACGATTGCTCAGCACAGTCTTTTCCAGCTTGAACTCGGGGATGCCAAAGGTCAGCAAGCCGCCGATTTCCGGGTTCTTGTCGAACACCACCGGGGTCACGCCACCACGCACCAGCACGTCGGCACAGCCCAGGCCCGCCGGGCCGGCACCGATGATCGCCACGCGCTTGCCGGTCGGCTTGACCTTGGACATGTCCGGACGCCAGCCCATGGCGAACGCAGTGTCGGTGATGTATTTCTCCACCGAACCGATGGTCACCGCGCCAAAACCGTCGTTGAGGGTGCACGCCCCTTCGCACAGGCGATCCTGCGGGCACACCCGGCCGCAGACTTCCGGCAGGGTGTTGGTCTGGTGGGACAGCTCGGCGGCCTGGAGGATGTTGCCCTCGGCCACCAGTTTCAACCAGTTGGGAATGAAGTTGTGCACCGGGCACTTCCATTCGCAGTACGGGTTACCGCACCCCAGGCAGCGATGGGCCTGATCGGCCGACTGCTGGGGTTTGAAAGGCTCGTAGATTTCCACGAACTCTTTCTTGCGTTGACGCAACAGTTTCTTCTTCGGATCCTTGCGCCCGACATCGATGAACTGGAAGTCGTTATTCAGACGTTCAGCCATTGTTAAAACCTCATCAAACTCTTCAGGCGCATATCACTGCGGGTTGGCACGAGTGCTGGAAAGCAACGACTTCAGGTTGGCAGCCTTCGGCTTGACCAGCCAGAAACGGCGCAAGTAGTCATCGAGGTTCTCGGCGAGCTCACGCCCCCACTCGCTGTCGGTTTCCGCGACGTACTCGTTCAGCACGTTTTGCAGGTGGCTGCGATAGGCTTCCATCGCCTCGCCGCTGATCCGCTGGATTTCCACCAGTTCGTGGTTGACCCGGTCAACGAAGGTGTTGTCCTGGTCGAGCACGTAGGCGAAACCGCCAGTCATGCCAGAGCCGAAGTTATAACCGGTCTTGCCCAGCACGCAGACAAAACCACCGGTCATGTACTCGCAACAGTGATCGCCGGTGCCTTCCACCACAGTGTGGGCCCCGGAGTTACGCACGGCAAAACGCTCGCCTGCGGTGCCGGCGGCGAACAGCTTGCCGCCTGTGGCGCCGTAGAGGCAGGTGTTGCCGATGATGGCACTGTCCTGGGTCTTGTAGACGCTGCCCTTGGGCGGAACGATGACCAGTTTGCCGCCGGTCATGCCCTTGCCCACGTAGTCGTTGGCATCGCCTTCCAGGTACATGTCCAGGCCACCGGCGTTCCAGACGCCGAAGCTCTGGCCTGCGGTGCCCTTGAAGCGGAAGGTGATCGGCGCCTTGGCCATGCCCTGGTTGCCGTGCTTGCGGGCGATTTCGCCGGAGATCCGTGCGCCGATGGAACGGTCGCAGTTGCAGATATCCAGGTCGAACTCGGCACCGCTCAGGTCGTTGATCGCCGCGGCGGCCATGTCGACCATCTTCTCGGCCAGCTCACCCTTGTCGAATGGTGGGTTGCGATCAACCTGGCAGAACTGTGGCTTGTCTGCCGGAATGTAATCGCTGCCCAGCAATGGGGTCAGGTCCAGGTGATGCTGCTTGGCGGTCTGGCCTTCGATCACTTCCAGCAGATCGGTACGGCCGATCAGCTCTTCGAGCGAACGCACGCCCAGCTTCGCCAGCCACTCACGGGTTTCTTCGGCCACGTAGGTGAAGAAATTCACCACCATGTCCACGGTACCGATGTAGTGGTCCTTGCGCAGCTTGTCGTTCTGGGTCGCCACGCCCGTGGCGCAGTTGTTCAGGTGGCAGATGCGCAGGTATTTGCAGCCCAGGGCGATCATCGGCGCGGTGCCGAAGCCGAAGCTCTCGGCGCCGAGAATGGCGGCCTTGATCACGTCCAGGCCGGTTTTCAGGCCGCCGTCAGTCTGCACCCGGACCTTGCCGCGCAAATCGTTGCCGCGCAGGGTCTGGTGAGTTTCGGCCAGGCCCAGTTCCCACGGTGCACCGGCGTACTTGATCGAGGTCAGCGGCGATGCGCCGGTGCCGCCGTCGTAGCCGGAGATGGTGATCAGGTCGGCATAGGCCTTGGCCACGCCGGCCGCGATGGTGCCAACGCCCGCTTCCGCCACCAGTTTCACCGAGACCAGCGCCTTGGGGTTCACCTGCTTGAGATCGAAGATCAGTTGCGACAAGTCTTCGATCGAGTAGATGTCGTGGTGCGGCGGCGGTGAGATCAGGGTCACGCCAGGCACCGCGTAGCGCAGCTTGGCGATCAGGCCGTTGACCTTGCCGCCAGGCAACTGGCCGCCTTCGCCGGGCTTGGCGCCCTGGGCAACCTTGATCTGCAGCACTTCAGCGTTGACCAGGTATTCCGGCGTCACACCGAAGCGG
Source organism: Pseudomonas sp. NFACC46-3 (assembly GCF_900114515.1). Lineage (NCBI taxonomy): Bacteria > Pseudomonadati > Pseudomonadota > Gammaproteobacteria > Pseudomonadales > Pseudomonadaceae > Pseudomonas > Pseudomonas sp. NFACC46-3. Next base: position 42,915 of record NZ_FOTH01000012.1, on the reverse strand, counting down.
CCGGTGGCCACCTGCTTGATTTTCGAGCTCTTGATGGTGCCGTAGCGCGCCGGGTCTTCGCCGCCTTCGCCGGAGTTGGAACGCGCACCGAGGCGGTTCATGGCTTCGGCCAGGGCTTCGTGGGCTTCCGGGGACAAGGCACCCAGGGAAATACCGGCCGAATCGAAGCGCTTGAGCACCGACTCCAGCGGTTCTATTTCACTGATGTCCAACGGCGTGTCGAGGGTCTTGACCTTGAGCAGGTCGCGAATCATCGACACCGGACGGTTGTCCACCAGCGAGGTGTATTCCTTGAACTTGCTGTAGTCGCCCTGCTGCACGGCGGCTTGCAAGGTGTTGACCACGTCCGGGTTGTAGGCGTGGTACTCGCCACCATGGACGAACTTCAGCAGGCCGCCTTGCTGGATCGGCTTGCGCGGACTCCAGGCTTCGGCCGCCAGGGCTTTCTGTTCGGCTTCGATGTCGACGAAACGCGCCCCTTTGATGCGGCTCGGCACGCCACGGAAGCTCAGCTCGCAGACTTCTTCCGACAGGCCGATGGCCTCGAACAGTTGCGCGCCACGGTACGAGGCGATGGTCGAGATACCCATCTTCGACAGGATCTTGAGCAGGCCCTTGGTGATGCCCTTGCGGTAATTCTTGAAGACCTCATAGAGGTCGCCCAGCACTTCACCGGTACGGATCAGATCGCCCAGCACTTCATAGGCCAGGAATGGATACACCGCCGAGGCACCGAAACCGATCAGCACCGCAAAGTGATGCGGATCGCGGGCGGTGGCGGTCTCTACCAGGATGTTGGAGTCGCAGCGCAGGCCTTTTTCGGTCAGGCGATGGTGCACCGCGCCGGTGGCCAGCGAGGCGTGGATCGGCAGTTTGCCCGGCGCGATATGACGGTCGCTCAGCACGATCTGGGTACGACCGGCGCGCACGGCTTCTTCCGCCTGATCGGCAACGTTGCGGATCGCAGCTTCCAGGCCGACGCTTTCGTCGTAGTTCAGGTCGATGACCTGGCGCGCGAAGCCCGGACGGTCGAGATTGGTCAGCGAGCGCCATTTGGCCGGGGAAATGACCGGCGAGCTGAGAATCACCCGCGAGGCATGCTCCGGCGACTCCTGGAAAATATTGCGCTCGGCACCGAGGCAGATTTCCAGGGACATCACGATCGCTTCGCGCAGCGGGTCGATCGGCGGGTTGGTCACCTGGGCGAACTGCTGGCGGAAATAGTCGTAAGGCGTGCGCACGCGCTGCGACAGCACGGCCATCGGCGTGTCGTCACCCATGGAGCCGACCGCTTCGTAGCCCTGCTCGCCGAGCGGACGCAGCACTTGGTCACGCTCTTCGAACGTCACCTGGTACATCTTCATGTACTGCTTGAGCTGGTCGACGTCGTAGAACGCCGAACCGTGGTCGTTGTCTTCCATGGTCGCCTGGATGCGCAGGGCATTCTTGCGCAGCCATTGCTTGTATGGGTGACGGGACTTGAGACGGTTGTCGATGGCGTCGGTGTCGAGGATCTGGCCGGTTTCGGTGTCCACGGCAAAGATCTGGCCCGGGCCTACGCGGCCCTTGGCGATGACGTCTTCGGGCTGGTAGTTCCAGACGCCGATTTCCGAAGCCAGGGTGATGAAACCGTTGGTGGTGGTGACCCAGCGCGCCGGCCGCAGACCGTTACGGTCCAGCAGGCACACGGCGTAGCGACCGTCGGTCATGACGATACCGGCCGGGCCATCCCACGGTTCCATGTGCATGGAGTTGTATTCGTAGAAGGCACGCAGGTCCGGGTCCATGGTCTCGACGTTCTGCCACGCCGGCGGCACCAGCATGCGCACGCCACGGAACAGGTCGATACCACCGGTCACCATCAGTTCCAGCATGTTGTCCATGCTCGAGGAGTCCGAACCCACGCGGTTGACCAGCGGGCCGAGTTCTTCGAGGTCGGGCATCAGGTCGTTGGCGAACTTGGTGCGACGGGCCACGGCCCAGTTGCGGTTGCCGGTGATGGTGTTGATCTCGCCGTTGTGGGCGAGGAAGCGGAATGGCTGGGCCAGCGGCCATTTCGGCAGGGTGTTGGTGGAGAAACGCTGGTGGAACACGCAGATCGCGGTTTTCAGGCGCTCGTCGCTCAGGTCCGGATAGAAGGCGGTGAGGTCCGCCGGCATCATCAGGCCTTTGTAGATGATGGTCTTGTGGGAAAAGCTGCAGATGTAGTGATCGGTGTCGGCGGCATTGGCCACGGACGAACGACGACGGGAGCTGAACAGCTTGATCGACATGTCCTGGTCGCTCAGGCCTTCGCCAGCGATGAACACCTGTTCGATCTGCGGCAGGCGCTCGAGCGCCAAGCGGCCGAGGACACTGGTGTCGATCGGCACTTTGCGCCAGCCGACCAGTTGCAGGCCGGCGGCCAGGATCTCGCGATTCATGTTTTCGCGAGCCGCCTGGGCCTTCACCGGGTCCTGATTGAAGAACACCATGCCCACGGCGTACTGCTTGGGCAGGGTCACGCCAAACGTTTCCTGGGCAATGGCACGCAGGAACTCGTCGGGCTTTTGAATCAGCAAGCCACAACCGTCGCCGGTCTTGCCGTCGGCGTTGATCCCACCACGGTGGGTCATGCAGGTCAGGGCCTCAATGGCCGTTTGCAAAAGGGTGTGGCTGGGCTCGCCCTGCATATGAGCTATCAGGCCGAAACCGCAGTTATCCTTGAATTCATCTGGTTGGTACAGACCTGCTTTCATAGACACTTTCTCACCAGGCTGCCTCTAATCGAGGCAAATTTCTTTTCAATTCAACCAGTTGCATGCCGCGCCGAACGTACGCCAGCTTTGCGGGGGCAAAAGGGAGGTCATTGTACACACCGACACAGAGGCTCACAAATTTGACGACGAACTGTCGCAAATCCATGTCGCATTTGTGAAAGGTTTAAAGCTATATGCTGTGCTAGTCAAAACTTTTTTGGGTTCGACCGCTACGACTCAAACACTACTGTGACGCAGACACCACAAGGCGCGCGGCCTGAAAGGTCGCCCGCCCCTGCGGAAATTTTGAGGTTGCCGGGAGAGGCGGCCTGGGTAAGGCCGCCGAATCTTCAGCGAGTTGCTGCCAGTTCCTGTTGGACGCTGGCGACAGTGCGAGGCCAAGGTTTACCAGCCTGAACCTTCGCTGGCAAGGCCTTGATGGCGGAAACGGCTGCATCACGGTTGGCAAAGCTGCCGTAGGTGATGACATACAGCGGCTTGCCGTTGAGGACTTTCTTGAAATAGCGGTACTCGCCGCCCTGCTCCTTGACGAAGTTCTGTGCCGCGGCTTCGGAGCTGGTGCCGAGGATCTGCACTACGTAGTTGCCCGGTGCCTGGCCAGCGTACCAGCTACCGCCCGCGGTCTTGGCCGGGGCAGCAGCAGGCTTGGCTGCGGGCGCTGGTGCCGCCGGCTTGGCGGCAGGCGCTGGAACCGGGGCAGGCTTGGCGGTGGCCACCTGGGTGGGTGCCGGAGTCGGCTTGGCGGCCGGGGCAGGCGTCGGGGCAGGGCCGGCCGGCACGCCCACAGGCGGTGCGGTGGTGGTCACGGTCGGCGGCACGTCGCTGCTGTCGTCGACCGGTGGCGCTGCGCCGTCGTCGCCTTCGGTGATGCCACCGGCCGCTTCAGCCAACGGGCCACGCATGACCGGTTGCGACTGGCCGACCAGCGGCAGTGGCATCGGCTGGGTGTTGCCGGCGAATTCCACTGCCGGCGCACCCCCGTTGGGTTGCGGCGTCCCTTGGCCGAGAGGCAGTTGCGCCTGTTCGTTGGCAGGGGTACCCGTGGTAGGCGCCTTGGTGCGCCCCGGCATCAGCCAGGCGGCGGCAACCGCGACCACGACGACGGCGGAAATTGCCAATACGTGTTTCTTCGGCATGTTGAACCCCATACTTGGACGCTTCACCGCTGAGCGGCTGGCAATCATGACTTCGATCAGAGCATCGCGGGCGACCTGGTTGATGTTGCCAGGCCAACCGTCGGAGCTTTCGTGAATCTCAGAGATCTGATCGGCGGTGAAAAGTTCGATACCCCGGCCCGCCCCCTCAAGACGCTGGGCCAGGTATTCACGCGTTTCTTCCTCGGTGTAGGGTGCCAACTCGATGACGTGGAAGCGCTCTTCCTCAAGGTTCAATTGCTCCAGATCAGCGATCAGCGACGACTCACCGAACAGGAACACATGAGGGCGACCCTCTGGCGCTCCGGCCGCCAAGGCCAGCAGGGCCTCGAGGGCCGACTCGTCGAGCTGCTCGGCATCGTCCACCAGCAGATAGACTTCCTGCCCGGTCAGCGCCAGTTGCACGATCTGATCGAGAACTGCACCGATTTCGGCCTGCGCGACGTTCAGCGCCTGGGCCACCTGACGCAATATACCGGCCGCATCGCCGGCGCCACGGGCCGATACCACCACGCTTTGCACGGACTGCTTGTTGGTGCTGGCCACCAGGGCCTGGCGCAGCAAGGTCTTGCCGCTACCCTGGGGACCGGTGACCACCAGCAGCAACTGGCTGTAGCGCGCCAGGTGATGCAACTGGCCCAGTACCGGCTTGCGCTGTGCAGGAAAGAACTTGAAGCCCGGGACCCGCGGTGCGAAAGGGTCATGACTCAATTGGAAATGGCCGAGGAAAGCCTCGTCGGCATGCAAACTAGTCATCGGATCTTATTAACCTTTAAGCTGAGCCAGGGCGCGGTAGTCCGCTCCCAGCGTGGCCTGTAGAACTTCTTTCGGATAATCGTCGGTCACCACCGCTTCGCCCATGTGGCGCAGCAGCACCAGACGCAGACGACCGTCGATCACTTTTTTGTCGATTGCCATGTGTTCAAGAAAATCCGCCTCGGTCATTTCTTCAGGCGGAACCACCGGCAGCCCGGCGCGCTGGAACAGACGGATACCGCGATCGCGCTCCTGTTCACTGATCCAGCCCAGGCGCGCAGACATCTCCAGGGCCATGACCGTACCGGCCGCAACGGCCTCGCCATGCAGCCAGACACCATAGCCCATGTGGGTTTCGATGGCATGGCCAAAGGTGTGGCCCAGGTTGAGCGTGGCACGCACTCCCGATTCACGCTCATCGGCCCCCACCACGGCGGCCTTGGCGGCGCAGGAGCGTTCGATGGCGTAGGTCAGGGCTGCTTGATCGAGTGCGCGCAGGCGGTCGACGTTCTCTTCTAGCCAGCCCAGGAACGGCTCGTCGCAGATCAGCCCGTACTTGATGACTTCCGCCAACCCGGCAGACAGTTCGCGAGCCGGCAGGGTATTGAGGGTGGCGGTGTCGATCAGCACCACATTGGGCTGATAGAAAGCACCGACCATGTTCTTGCCCAACGGATGGTTGATCCCGGTCTTGCCGCCCACCGACGAGTCGACTTGCGACAGCAGCGTGGTGGGGATCTGGATGAAATCGACGCCGCGCTGATAGCAGGCGGCTGCAAAACCGGCCATGTCGCCGATCACACCGCCACCCAAGGCAAGCACCGTGGTGCGGCGATCGTGGCGCGCAGTCAGCAGGCCATCGAAAATAAGTTGCAGGGTTTCCCAGTTCTTGAAGGCTTCGCCGTCGGGCAATACCACGGAAATGACCGAGAAGGCCGACAGGCTGCGGGTCAGACGTTCCAGATACAGGGGCGCGACGGTTTCATTGGAAATGATCGCTACTTGCCGCCCGGCGATATGCGGCGCCAGCAGTTCGGGCTGGTCCAGCAGGCCCTCGCCAATATGAATCGGGTAGCTGCGCTCGCCCAGGTCGACCTTAAGTGTCTGCATGTGTCCCCACAGTGAAGATGGAATCAGGCGTCCTGCCTGCGATTAACGAAATGCCCAACGGGGATAAATCCCCTCGCCACAGGTCCCAAGAGCTTGGCTTGCCGTCATTAATGGCTATCCGCCACGCCTCGGACGGGTTCCGACGGGACGTCGAGGATAGCGCATTTCGCCAAGCGCATTAACGGGGAGGCAGTTGCTGAAGGCGATCGAGAATGTCCAGCACCACCATCCGCGGCGGCCGCTCGTCGGTTTCCACCACCAGGTCGGCGATCTCCCGATACAGCGGATCACGCAGCTCCAGAAGGTCCCGAAGGGTCCTGGCCGGGTCGGCGGTGCGCAACAGCGGGCGGTTGCGATCCCGAGCGGTGCGACCCACCTGCTGCTCGACAGAAGCATGCAGATAGACCACTCGTCCGCCGGCATGCAGCGCCCGACGGTTGGCTTCGCGCATCACCGCGCCGCCACCGGTGGCGAGCACCACGCCATCGAACGCGCACAGCTCGGCGATCATCGCCTGCTCACGGTCACGAAAGCCCGGCTCGCCTTCCTTGTCGAAAATCCATGGGATATTGGCGCCCGTGCGCAATTCAATTTCCTTGTCGGAATCTTTGAACGGCAGGCGCAGCTCTTTGGCCAGCAAACGGCCGATGGTGCTTTTTCCAGCGCCCATCGGCCCAACAAGAATCAAATTTCGCACAGAATCAACGACTCACAGCAATCGCCTGGTTATTCATGATACGCGGAGTGAGGAACACCAGCAGCTCGGATTTGCTATCCGAAACCACATCACGCCGGAAAAGGCGGCCAAGATACGGCACATCGCCAAGAAATGGCACCTTATCTACAACCTTGCTCTGAGTATTTGAGAAAACCCCGCCAATCACAATGGTCTCGCCATCATTGACCAGGACCTTGGCATTGACCTCGTTTTTCTTGATCGGCGGCACATCATTCACCTTGTTCAGGTAGTCCGGCTCATCCTTGGTGACCTTGACCTCCATGATGATCCGGTTGTCTGGAGTGATCTGCGGGGTCACCTCCAGCGACAGTGAAGCCTCCTTGAACGACACCGACGTCGCACCGCTGGAGCTGGCTTCCTGATAAGGAATTTCCGTGCCCTTGAGGATCTTTGCCGTCTCCTTGTCGGACGTCACCACCTTGGGCTGGGAGACGATCTCCCCGTTGCCGGTCTTCTCCATGGCCGTCAGTTCAAGGTCCAGCAATACGTTGTCGGTGATGAAGGCAATGCCAATGCCCGAGGTATTGCCCGAGGCGCCCAGGTCGACGAACGGCTGGTTGGTGCTGGTGCTACCCGGCGTGCCGATAGTGGTTGAATCGCCCGTGGTAACCCCCGAGGAACTCCAGTTGCCCTTGTTTTGAATCGAACCGCCCCAACGCACGCCCAGGCTTTTGTCGTAGTCGACGTTAGCTTCGACAATCCGCGCCTCGATCATCACCTGGCGCACCGGAATATCCAGTTGCGCCACGATCCGGCGCAGTTCGTCGAGACGGTCCTGGGTCTGGTAGGCAATGATGTTGTTGGTTCGCTCATCGACCGTGATCGTGCCGCGCTCATCGGCTTTCGCCTCGGCGCTGGTCACCGACTGGAACAGCTTGGCGATGTCCGTCGCCTTCGCATAGTTGACCTGCAACAGCTCACGCCGCAGCGGCGCCAGGTCGGCAATCTGCTTCTGCGACTCCAGTTCCTGGCGCTCACGGGCGGCAATTTCATCGGCCGGAGCCACCAACAGCACGTTGCCGACCTTGCGTTTGTCCAACCCCTTGGTCTTGAGCACCAGGTCGAGCGCCTGGTCCCAGGGCACATTCTGCAACCGCAGGGTGATGCCACCCTGCACCGTGTCGCTGGCCACGAGGTTCAGGTTGGTAAAATCGGCAATCAGTTGCAGGACCGAACGCACCTCGATGTCCTGGAAGTTGAGCGAGAGCTTCTCGCCACTGTAGGCCGCCCGGTCGGCGTTACGTTTTTGCAGGTCGTCGACGGTCATGGGCCGGACGCTGACGGTGAGCTTGTTGTCGGTCTGGTAGGTCGAGTAGTCGAAAGTCCCGCTGGGTTCGATGCTGATGGTCGCCCGGTCGCTGCCGGCGCTGGCATTGACGAATTGCACCGGGGTAGCGAAGTCCTTGACGTCCAGGCGCACCCGCAGCGGCTCGGGCAACTGCGTCCTGGCGAAATTGAGGATGATCTTGCCTTCGCGCTCCTGGATGTCCGGGGCGATGGACGGATCAGACAGATCGATCACCACGTTGCCTTCGCCCTGGGTCCCGCGTTGGAAGTCCACCCCACGGATCGCCTTGCCCACCGGCCCACTGGCCCTCGCAGGCGCAGCGCTGGCAACCGCCGGGCGCGGGGGCTGAGTGGTGGAGTTCTTCGGGGCAGTGCTCTTCGGGGCGGCGCCCTTGCCAACCACCACGAACAGGTTGTTACCTTCGATCCGGGTGTCATATGGCGCCAGTTGGGTAAGGCCGATGATCAACCGAGTACGATCCCCAGCCTCGACCACAGTGGCGCTGCGTGCATTGCCCCCGCCCAGGTCGTGGCGCTTGCTGGAAAGTTGATTGGTCACGCCCGGCAGGTCCAGTGCAATCCGGGCCGGTTGTTCGGTGGTGTAGCCCCGGGGTGGTGGCGGCGGCCCGTCGAAGGTGAGCTTCAACTCGACACGGTCCCCCGGCAACGCCGCCACATCCAGCGTCTTCAGGCTGGCCCCAAGAACCATCGGCGACAACAGCGCTATCCATAGCGAAATACCGAGGGCTGAAAAAAACCTGTTCATTGTTCGAATTCCACTATGAATGCTCTTTCAAAGGAATGGTCCGTGGTCGCTCCAGCCAGGCACCCTCGCCATCGGGAACGATTTCGACCACATCGACCTGGGTGGCACTGATGCTGACGATCCGCCCGTCGTTGCGCCCCAGATAGTCACCGACCTTGAGCCGATGCACCCCGCCCGCGCCCCGCAGGAGCGCGAAGGAGCCACTGACATTGGAGATCGTACCGACCATTTCGAACTGCTCGATGTTGAAGCCTTCCAGGTACTGTTTGACCCGGTTCGGGTCGGGCCGGACATTGCGCGAGCCCCGCTGCCGTTCAGCCTGGTCCACGCGAACCTGCCGGGAAAACGGGCTGCGCAGGTTGGCGGCACTGTAGGTAAAGGTTTCGTAGGGCCTGAACGTCGGCGTCGGCTCGATCTTGCCGGGTGGCCGCAGACGCACTTCGTTCATGTAGGCGTCCAGGTCGCTGAAACCGTTGTCGTTATCGCAGCCCGCCAGCGCAACCAGGCCTGCCAGCAGGCAGATACGACACAGCGGCCTCATGGTTGCGCCTCCTGCTCGTTGTACCGGTAGGTCTTGGCCTGGATGCTCATGCGCAGCTTCGCGCCGGCCTCGGGCTCCATCGGTGCGATCTCGAAATCGTGCAGCGTGACAATCCGGGGCAGCCCCGCCACCCCACTGACGAACGTCGCCAGGTCGTGGTAGCCGCCGGTCACGGTGATCTGGATCGGCAACTCGATGTAGAACGGCTGGGTGACTTCCGGCAGCAGCTTGATTTCCTCGAACTCCAGGCCACTGCCCAGGCCGGTGCGAGTAATGTCTTCCAGCAGGCCTGGCACTTCGGTATCGCTAGGCAATTGCCGCAACAGCACACCAAAAGACATTTCCATCTGCTTCATCTGCTCGGTGTAGCGCTCCAGGTTCGCAGCCATGTGGGCCTTGCCCGCGAATTGCGCCTTGAGGGTGTTTTCTTCCTCGCGCACCTGCTGCAACTGGTTCTCCAAGTCGCTCAAGGCAAAGTTATAGCCCAGCCCCAGCACCAGGACCACCAGCAGGACACCCGCCAGCCACTTGATCGGCGCAGGCCAGGAACCGATGTTGTTGGTGTCCAGGTCACTGAGATCGATCTTGCGCAATGCGTCGAACCACTCCCCTGGCTTCATTGGGCGTCCTCCGCATCGGCCGGGCGAGTCTGGCGAACCGTCAACTGGAAGACGTTGGCCTGGTCGAGCTGCCCAGCGGTGGTGGCCTTGACCTCCGTCAGGCTGGGCGTGTCGAACAGGTCCGACGAGTCCAGGTTGCGCATCAGGTCCGAAACCCGGTTGTTCGATTCCGCGGCCCCCTTGATCAAGAGCGTCCGGTCTTCCATCTTCACTTCAGTGAAATACACCCCGTCCGGCAGGGTCCGCACCAATTGGTCGAAGATGCGCCCGCTGACCGGCCGGTTACCTTGCAAGTCCTGGATGATGCGCATGCGCTCCACCAATTGCTGGCGACGGGCCTTCAATTCGCTGATCTGCTTGATGCGTTCGTCCAGCACGGCGATCTGCTGGGAGAGATGGCTATTGCGAGCGACCTGATGGTCGATGGCGCTGTCGAAGTACCGGACCGCGACCAGGACCACGCCGACCGCACCGACCAGCGCCCCCACCAAGGCCAGCAAAAAGCGTTTACGCCGTTCTTCACGCAGCTCTTCGCGCCATGGAAGCAGGTTGATCCGCGCCATCAGTCGAAACTCCTGAGGGCCAGCCCACAGGCAATCATCAGTGCCGGCGCATCACCGGCCAGGGCGCCGGCATTGACCTTGCTGCTCAGGGCCATGTTGGTAAAGGGGTTGGCCACCTGGGTCGGCGTGCCCAGGCGCTGCTCGATCAGCCGATCCAGGCCGGCGACCGAAGCCGTGCCCCCGGCCAGCAAAATGTGGTCCACCGCACTGTACTGGCCCGAGGCGAAGAAGAACTGCAAGGACCGCGAGACCTGCTGTACCAGGGCCTCGCGAAAAGGTTGCAGCACTTCGCTGAGATAGTCGTCCGGCAGGCCACCCTGCTTCTTTGCCAGGCCGGCCTGTTCGGGTGTCAGGCCATAGCGACGCTGAATTTCCTCGGTCAGTTGGCGACCGCCGAACAATTGTTCGCGGGTATAGATGATGCGCCCGTTGTGCAGCACGCTAAGGGTGGTCATGGTGGCGCCGATGTCGACAACCGCCACAGTCAGCCGTTCCTGAGAGGCAGCCAGTTGCTTGGCGAGCAGGCCGAAAGCACGCTCCAGCGCATAAGCTTCCACATCGACCACCCGGGCCGTCAGCCCGGCGAGCGCCAACGCGGCCTCGCGGACCTCGACGTTTTCCTTGCGGCACGCCGCCAGCAGCACTTCGACGCGCTCGGCACTGCGTGGCGAAACACCCATGACTTCGAAATCAATGGCCACCTCATCCAGGGGATAGGGGATGTATTGATCGGCCTCGATCTTGAGCTGGTTTTCCATGTCATCGTCGGACAGCCCGGCGTCCATCTCGATGGTCTTGGTGATCACCGCCGAACCCGCAACGGCCACGGCCACGCCACGCAAGGGCGTCCTGGCCTTGGCCAACAGGCGCGACAACGCCTGCCCCACCCCTTCGAGCTCGGCGATGTTCTTCTCGACCACGGCGTTGGCTGGCAACGGTTCGACCGCGTAGGACTCGACGCGGTATCGATCGCCCTGGCGGCTCAACTCCAGCAGCTTCACCGACGTCGAACTGATGTCGATCCCCAGAAGCGCATGGGTTTTTTTATTGAAGAGTCGTAGCACTACCAATTCCCTATGACTATCCGTGAGTTACGGACTCTCTAATATGCATTGCGTTCAATCACACCGGTCCGACGGACGTCCGGATGGCATTCCCGACGAAAAAAAATGCTTATAATGCCCAGCGTTTTTTTTCGCTTTGTTGCAAGCACGGGTCCATCCCAGCACCTGGCGCCTTTTTCATTCTTTGCCTGGATATCCAAAAGCCTTGATTCGTCTGCTGAAATTTTTCGGATGGTCCATCGTCGCCGTTTTCTGCGGACTGCTCTTGGGCCTGAGCGGTGCCTTTCTTTACCTTAGTCCGGGATTGCCGTCCGTGGAGGCGCTGAGAAGTATTCAGTTGCAGATTCCTTTGCGGGTGTACAGCAGCGACAACAAATTGATCGCCGAATTTGGCGAAATGCGCCGCACGCCGATCCGTTTCGCCGACATTCCCCCCAATTTCATCAATGCGTTACTAAGTGCTGAAGACGATAACTTCGCCAATCACTACGGCGTCGACCCGGGCAGCCTGATGCGCGCCGCCAGCCAGTTGATCAAGAGCGGCCACATCCAGTCCGGCGGCAGCACCATCACCATGCAGGTGGCCAAGAACTTCTTCCTGACCAGCGAGCGCAGCTTCTCGCGCAAGACCACCGAGATCCTCCTGGCCCTGCAAATCGAGCGGCAACTGACCAAGGATGAAATCCTCGAGCTGTACGTGAACAAGATTTACCTGGGCAACCGCGCCTACGGCATCGAGGCGGCGGCGCAGGTGTATTACGGCAAGTCGATCCGCGACGTGAGCCTGGCACAGATGGCGATGATTGCCGGCCTGCCCAAGGCACCCTCGCGCTTCAACCCGCTGGCCAACCCGGCACGCAGCAAGGAACGTCGCGACTGGATCCTGGGGCGCATGTACAAGCTCGGCAAGATCAGCGAGGCCGACTACACCGCCGCGATCAATGAACCGTTGAACGCCAGCTACCACGTACCGACCCCGGAAGTGAACGCCCCGTACATCGCCGAGATGGCCCGTGCCGAGATGGTTGGGCGCTATGGCAGCGACGCTTACACCGAAGGTTTCCGCGTGACCACCACGGTGCCGAGCAACTTGCAGGAAATGGCCAACACCGCGCTGCACGAAGGCTTGATGACCTACGACCAGCGCCACGGCTATCGTGGCCCTGAATCGCGCCTGCCGGGCAAGACCAAGGAAGCCTGGGCCCTGGAGCTGACCAAGCAGCGCACCATCAGCAGCCTGGAGCCGGCGATTGTCACGTCGGTGGACAAGGACGGCATCAAGGTGCTGACCCGTAACGGCGAACAGGAGGAACACGTGGCCTGGGACACCATGAAATGGGCCCGGCCGTTCCTCAATACCAACAGCATGGGCGCCAACCCACGGCAACCGTCCGACGTTGCCCAGGTCGGCGACCTGATCCGCGTCCAGCGCCAGGCGGACAACACGCTCAAGTTCAGCCAGATCCCGGCCGCCCAGGGCGCCCTGGTGTCCCTCGACCCGCAGGACGGAGCCATCCGCTCATTAGTGGGTGGCTTCGCCTTCGAGCAAAGCAACTACAACCGCGCGTTGCAGGCCAAGCGACAACCAGGCTCGAGCTTCAAGCCTTTCGTCTACAGCGCCGCCCTGGATAACGGCTACACCGCCGCCAGCCTGGTGAACGACGCACCGATCGTGTTCGTCGATGAATACCTGGACAAGGTCTGGCGACCGAAGAACGACACCAATACGTTCCTTGGCCCGATCCGCCTGCGCGAAGCGCTGTACAAGTCCCGTAACCTGGTATCGATCCGCCTGCTGCAGGCATTGGGCGTGGACCGCACCATCGACTACATCAGCAAGTTCGGCTTCAACAAGCAGGACCTGCCGCGCAACCTGTCCCTGGCCCTGGGCACCGCGACCTTGACGCCGATGGAAATCGCCACCGGCTGGAGTACGTTCGCCAACGGCGGGTACAAGATCACTCCGTACATCATCGACAAGATCGAAAGCCGCAACGGCGAGACGCTGTTCGTCGCCAACCCGCCACGCGTTCCCACGGGTGAGCAGGCCAGCGATGGCCTCGCCGCCCCATCCACCGAGACATTTACGGTCAATGCGACGCCGGGCGAAGCCACCACGGCCCCAGGCCTGCCCCAGGCGCCCGCCATCGCGGAACGCATTGTCGATGGCCGCACCACCTACATCCTCAACAGCATGCTGCAGGACGTGATCAAGCTCGGCACCGGCCGTCGCGCCCTGGCCCTGGGCCGCACCGACCTGGCGGGCAAGACCGGTACCACCAACGAATCCAAGGACGCCTGGTTCTCCGGCTACAACGCCGATTACGTGACCACCGTCTGGACCGGTTTCGACCAACCCGAAAGCCTGGGTCGCCGCGAGTTCGGCGGTACCGTGGCGCTGCCGATCTGGATGAGCTACATGGGCGCCGCCCTCAAGGACAAGCCGCCGCACACCCAGCCGGAGCCGGAAGGCATCCTCAGCCTGCGGGTCGATCCGGTCAGCGGCCGAGCGGCCACGCCGGGCACCCCAGGGGCGTACTTCGAACTGTTCAAGAGCGAAGACACCCCGCCATCGGTCAACGAGCTGGGCAATGGCGTCGCACCGGGCAGCCCGCTGCCAGCGGACGAAGCGGCGCCGATCGATCTGTTCTAAGCAACAACAGCACACCAACCTGTGGCGAGGGAGCTTGCTCCCGCTCGGTTGCGCAGCGACCGCAAGTTTTTGGGGCCGCTTCGCAGCCCAGCGGGAGCAAGCTCCCTCGCCACAGGTTATCTGGCTTCCCTGAAGAACCATGTCGCCCCAGACAATTTCCGCAGGACAATAAAAAACCCCGACTCGCAAGAGCCGGGGTTTTTCGTTGAAGCGCTACAACGGCTTAGCCGTTGAACACATCATCCACGCTCTTGAGCGGGTAGTTCTTCGGATACGGCAGGGTGGCCACGCCAGTCTCGATGGCGGCCTTGGCCACGGCGTCGGAGATCAGGGTGATCAGGCGGGCGTCCATTGGTTTCGGGATGATGTACTCACGACCGAATTCCAGCTTGATGCCGCCGTAGGCGTCGCACACTTCCTGAGGCACCGGCAGCTTGGCCAGTTCGCGCAGGGCGTTGGCGGCCGCGACTTTCATTTCTTCGTTGATGCGCTTGGCGCGAACGTCCAGGGCACCGCGGAAGATGAACGGGAAGCCCAGTACGTTGTTGACCTGGTTCGGGTAGTCCGAACGGCCGGTGGCCATGATCACGTCATTACGAGTTGCGTGAGCCAGTTCCGGGGCGATTTCCGGGTCCGGGTTCGAGCACGCGAACACGATTGGGTTCGGCGCCATGCGCAGCAGGTTTTCCGGGCTCAGCAGGTTCGGACCCGACAGGCCGACGAACACGTCGGCACCGTCCAGCGCGTCCGCCAGGGAGCGCTTCTCGGTCGCGTGGGCAAACACGGCCTTGTACTGGTTCAGGTCGTCACGGCCGGAGTGGATCACACCGGTACGGTCGACCATGAAGATGTTTTCGATATTGGCGCCCATGCTCACCAGCAACTTCATGCAGGAGATGGCCGCAGCGCCAGCGCCAAGGCAGACGATCTTGGCTTCCGGCAGGGTCTTGCCGGCGATTTCCAGGGCGTTGATCATGCCGGCCGCAGTAACGATCGCGGTGCCGTGCTGGTCATCGTGGAATACCGGAATGTCGCACTGTTCGATCAGGGCGCGCTCGATCTCGAAGCACTCAGGTGCCTTGATGTCTTCCAGGTTGATGCCGCCGAAGGTGATGGAGATGCGCTTGACGGTGTCGATGAAGGCTTGCGGGCTCTCGGAATCGACTTCGATGTCGAATACGTCAATACCGGCGAAGCGCTTGAACAGCACGCCCTTGCCTTCCATGACTGGCTTGGAAGCCAATGGGCCGAGGTTACCCAGGCCGAGAATCGCGGTGCCATCGGAAATGACTGCAACCAGGTTGCCTTTACCGGTGTATTTGTAGGCCAGTTCAGGGTCGCGAGCGATTTCGCGGACTGGTTCGGCTACGCCGGGGCTGTAGGCCAGCGACAAGTCGCGAGCAGTAGCGGTGGCCTTGGTGAGCTCGACACTCAGCTTCCCTGGACGAGGATTAGCGTGATATTCGAGAGCGGCAGTTTTCAGATCAGACATGTGGGCATTCCGCTTTTTACTGTGTTGGACAGACGGACCGCCGAGGATACGCGCCTCGCAAAGTCCCCACAAGACTGACCAGTCACTGCTGTCAAGCGCCCTGCCCTACGACTTTGGGCCAAGAGCCACGAAACACAAGGACCACATGCATACAATCCACTGACAAAATGTCTACAATTTTTTCTTACAAGACCGCTTGCAGCATGGCAGGATCGGTCAGCGGCAACATCCATCGCGCCTGCCCAGCCTTGTGGCCGCCGCGTCGGGCGCGATCGACGACCCAGCCACGGGCCTCGATTTTTCGGCCCTTTAGCCGCTTCAGGGCCGAGGCGTCGAAGCGTCTTTGCACACCGGGCGCGATGTGCAAGACAACTGCCCCCTGCAATTCAATCCAGATGCCACCGCGATTGCGCTGCACGTTTTCGACACGTCCGCTCATCAGCACAAAACCGGGCGCATTGATTTGCTCCGCTCGCACGACGGGCGATTTTTTCCAGAGGCCGGATCCGGCTTGCCGCGCATGACGTTCAGCCATTTGCTGGCATCTGACCAGGTCGACGTTCGGCGCGACCGCCACCAGAAACCCCAGCCCCTCGGCAATCAACCGTTCCTCGAGGTTCTCGCCCTGGGCGTTGTAGACATGGGCCAGTGTGCGACCGTAATCATCGTGGTCATCCTTGCCAGGCAACACGCCCACCCGGCCATCACTGGCGGCTACCAGGGCTTCGAGTCGCTGACGCGCCGCCACGGCGAACGGTTCGTCGGCGCGGCCTCGCTTGCCCAGTTCAGGGCTGTTGAGACCGATCATCCGAATGCGCCGGCCATCCTCCAGGTACAAGGTATCGCCGTCCACCACCCGTTGCACCGCCACTTGGGGCAGGTTGCCGGGCGAAGGACAGGACGCCTGGGCACCACCGAGGCAAATCGCGGACACAAAAAAGGCGCCCGCAAGGGACGCCTTTTTCATCAGTCTGGAGCGGTCGGGACGACCATCCAAAATGATCAGCCTCAGGCTTTTGGAGTAACTTTGCCGAAAGCACCGAAACGATCGGCGAACTTCTGAACACGACCGCCGGTATCCAGAGTCTTTTGCTTGCCGGTGTAGAACGGGTGGCATTCGTTGCAAACGTCGATCGCCAGGGCTTTGCCGTAGGTCGAACGCGTTTCGAACTTGTTGCCGCAGCTGCAGGTTACGGCAATTACTGGGTATTCCGGATGGATATCGGTTTTCATGCTGTTTTCCTCAGGCTAGCGTGCCGCCACCCAACACTATTGTTGAATACCGCACGTAATTAGGCCGCGGATTCTACCAGACAACATCAATCACGCAAGCTATGACTTGTACCAACCGTCTGCTAGGCTCGCGGCCTCAAGCACAATCCCTGTGAGAGAGAGCTTGCTCGCGATAGCGGTGGGTCAGTTGCAGTGATGCTGGCTGTGCCACAGCCATCGCGAGCAAGCTCGCTCCCACATTGAATCGTGTTCAGCCTTGCGAACTTGTCCGCCTATCGAGATCCCCCGCGTGCCCGACGCCATCCTGCGCCTCGCCCTGCCTTCGCCGCTGCGCCGCCTGTTCGACTACCGCGCCCCGGCCGGAGCCCTGCGCGCCCAGTTGCAGCCGGGCATGCGCCTGCGGGTGCCGTTCGGCCGGCGGGAGATGATCGGCATCCTGGTGGAGGTCACCGACCACAGCGAGGTCCCGGTCGACAAGCTCAAACCAGCCCTGGCCCTGCTCGATGCCACGCCACCACTGCCCGCCGCGCTGTTCAAGTTGTGCCTGTGGACGTCCCAGTATTACCAGCACAGCCTCGGCGACACCCTGAGTTGGGCGCTGCCGGTGCTGCTGCGCCAGGGCGAACCGGCCGAGGCGCGCCAGGAGCGGTTCTGGTCGGTGGCGCCCGGCGCCTCGCTGGACGATCCACGCATCGCCCGCGCCCCGCGCCAGCGCGAGGCCTTGGCGACCCTGGCCCAACATCCCCACGGCGTGGCGCACCAATTGCTGAGCAAACTGATGCTCAGCAAGGACAGCCTGGACCTGTTGCTGGCCAAGGACCTGGTCCAGGTGGAAATACGCAGGCACGCCCCCGGCGCCCGCCATGAACATTGGCTGGCCCAGCCGGAACTGCCGCTCAACACCGAACAGCGGGCCGCTTGCGAGGCCATTCGCGCAGGCTTCGACAGTTATCACGCCTTTCTCCTGGCGGGCGTCACCGGCAGCGGCAAGACCGAGGTCTACCTGCAACTGATCCGTCAGACCCTGGAGGCCGGCAAGCAGGCGCTGGTGCTGATTCCGGAAATCAACCTCGGCCCGCAAACCCTGGCGCGCTTCGAACAGCGCTTCAACGCCCGGATCGCCCTGGTGCACTCAGCGGTCAACGACCGCGAACGCCTGGAGGCCTGGCTCGCCGCCCGGGACGGCGAGGCCGACATCATCATCGGCACCCGTTCGGCCCTGTTCACACCGATGAAGAACCCTGGCCTGATCATCATCGACGAAGAACACGACGGCTCGTATAAACAGCAAGAAGGCCTGCGCTACCACGCCCGCGACCTGGCGCTGGTGCGCGCCCGCCAGGAAAACATTCCCATCGTGCTCGGCTCGGCAACCCCGTCGCTGGAAAGCCTGCACAACGCCTACACCGGCCGCTACGGCCTGCTGCGCCTCAATGAGCGGGCCGGCGGCGCCAAGCAACCGCGCTTCCTGCGCCTGGACGTGAAAAGCCGCCCGCTGGACAGCGGTATTTCCGGGCCGATGCAGCAAGCCATCGGCCAGACCCTGGCTGCCGGGCAACAGGTCCTGGTGTTCCTCAATCGCCGCGGTTTTGCCCCGACCCTGTTGTGCCACGACTGCGGCTGGATGTCTGGTTGTGAGCGTTGCGATGCGCGGATGACCGTGCATCAACGCCATGGCGAGTTGCGTTGCCACCATTGCGGCCACGTCGAGCGCGTGCCAAGGCATTGCCCGCAGTGCGGCAAAGTGGACTTGCGCCCGGTCGGCGCCGGCACCGAACGCGCCGAAGAACGGCTGGGCATCCTGTTCCCCGATTACCCGGTACTGCGGGTGGATCGCGACAGCACTTCGCGCAAAGATGCGATGAACCAGTTGTTCGCAACGATCCAGAAGGGCCAGCCGTGCATCCTGGTGGGCACGCAAATGCTCGCCAAGGGGCACCACTTCCCACGGGTCACGCTGGTGTCGATCCTCGACGCCGATGGCGGACTGTTTTCCGGTGATTTCCGCGCCAGCGAGCGCATGGCACAGTTGATCGTCCAGGTCGCAGGCCGGGCCGGGCGGGCCGAGGAGCCGGGCAAAGTGATCATCCAGACCCACCTGGCCGATCATCCGTTGCTGATCCAACTGACCGAGCAAGGTTATTTCGCCTTCGCCGAACAGGCCTTGAGTGAACGGCGCAGCGCCGGCCTGCCGCCGTTTGCACACCTGGCGCTGTTGCGGGCTGAAGCTCACAAGCCGGGGCAGGCCGAAGCGTTCCTTGATGAAGCCTGCAGCGAGGCCGAGCGCTTGCTGGCGCAGCAGAACCTTACCGGTATCGAACTGCTCGGCCCGGTACCGGCGCCGATGGAGCGGCGGGCGGGGCGCTATCGAGCCCAGCTTTTATTACAAGCCAATGCCCGGGCGCCGTTGCATCGGCTATTAAGCGCCTGGCTACTGGTGCTGGAGCAGATGCCCAGCGGACGGGCAGTGCGCTGGTCGCTGGATGTGGATCCGGTGGATTTGTACTGAATGGACCGCAAGCCGGCCCCCTGTGGGATCGCGTGCCTCCAGGCCAGCAAGAATAGTCACCACACATCCCCAACCGACCCGCTACAGTTGGCAAGCTCGTCCGGGCCACGGATAATGCCCAGTTTTTCCACCAGCGCATCGAAGCGCCGCCGCGCCTGCGGTTGAAAGAGAAGACCATGAAAGACACCATTCGCCAGCTCATCCAGCAAGCCATCGCCCAACTCGTCACTGAAGGTGTGCTGCCAGAAGGCCTGTCGCCGGCGATTCAGGTCGAAAACACCCGCGACAAGACCCACGGCGACTTCGCCAGCAACATCGCGATGATGCTCGCCAAGCCGGCCGGCATGAAACCGCGGGACTTGGCGGAGAAAATCATCGCCGCGCTGCCGGCCGACGAGAACGTCAGCAAGGCCGACATTGCCGGCCCCGGGTTCATCAATTTCTTCCAGAACACCCAGGCCCTGGCCTCGCGCCTGGACGCGGCCCTGGCCGACGAGCGCATTGGCGTGCGCAAGGCCGGTCCGTTGCAGCGCACCGTGGTCGACCTCTCGGCGCCCAACCTGGCCAAGGAAATGCACGTCGGCCACCTGCGCTCGACCATCATCGGCGACGGCGTGGCGCGGGTCCTGGAGTTTCTCGGCGACACCGTGATCCGTCAGAACCACGTTGGCGACTGGGGCACCCAGTTCGGCATGCTGATGGCCTACCTTCAGGAAAACCCCATTACCAGCGATGAACTGTCGGACCTGGAGAACTTCTACCGCGCCGCCAAGCAACGCTTCGACGAGTCGCCCGAGTTCGCCGACCGTGCCCGGGGCCTGGTGGTCAAGCTGCAAGCCGGCGATGCCGAGTGCCTGGCGCTGTGGAGCAAGTTCAAGGACATCTCCCTGTCCCACTGCCAGAAAATCTACGAGTTGCTGAACGTCAAATTGACCATGGCCGACGTGATGGGCGAAAGCGCCTACAACGACGACCTGATCAACGTGGTCAACGACCTCAAGGCCAAGGGCATGCTGGTGGAAAGCAACGGCGCCCAGTGCGTGTTCCTCGACCAGTTCAAGACCGCCGATGGCGAGCCGTTGCCGGTGATCATCGTCAAGGCCGATGGTGGCTATCTCTACGCCACCACCGACCTGGCAGCCGTGCGCTACCGTAACAGCGTGCTCAAGGCCGATCGGGTGCTGTACTTCGTCGACCAGCGCCAGGCTCTGCACTTCCAGCAAGTGTTCGAAGTCGCACGCCTGGCCGGTTTCGTGACCCATCCAATGGAGATGGAGCACATGGGCTTCGGCACCATGAACGGCGCTGACGGCCGCCCATTCAAGACTCGCGACGGCGGCACGGTGAAGCTGATCGACCTGCTGACCGAAGCCCAGGACCGCGCCTACACCCTGGTCAAGGGCAAGAACCCCGAGCTGGCCGAAGACGAACTGCGCAAGATCGCCAAGGTCGTGGGCATCGACGCGGTGAAATACGCCGACCTGTCCAAGCACCGCACCAGCGACTACAGCTTCAACTTCGACCTGATGCTCAACTTCGAAGGCAACACCGCGCCGTACCTGCTGTACGCCTACACCCGCGTGGCGGGGGTGTTCCGCAAGCTCGGCAAAAGCTTCAATGAAGTGGACGGCCAGATTGTGCTCCAGGCCCCTCACGAACAGGAGCTGGCGGCGAAGCTGGCGCAGTTCGGTGAAGTGTTGAATAACGTCGCCGACAAGGGCACGCCGCACACCCTGTGCGCCTACCTGTACGATGTCGCCGGCCTGTTCTCCAGCTTCTACGAGAACTGCCCGATCCTCAACGCGCAAACCCCAGAGCAAATGCAGAGCCGCCTGCGCCTCGCCGCGCTGACCGGGCGTACGCTCAAGCAAGGCCTGGAACTGCTGGGCCTGGAAACCCTGGAGCGCATGTAAGTTGGCAGCCAAGAAAAAACCTGCACCCAAACGCGGCGCCAGTCGTTACCAGCCTCCAGCCAAAAAACCGATTCCGGGCTGGTTGTGGATGGCCATCGGCCTGACCGTCGGCGCTTTCATTGTGTTTCTGATGAAGCTGGAGCCGGGCCAGGGCGATGACGTCAAGCGCGTCCGGCAAGAGCAGCAGAAAGCCACGCGGATCGCCGAGGCCAACAAGACTCCGCCGAGCCCAACGCAACCGGTGAAGCCGAAGTACGACTTCTACACCTTGCTGCCGGAATCGGAAGTCATCGTGCCGCCCGAAGCCGTACCGGAGAAAACCCTGCCGACGCCGCAAGTGCCCACCACGCCGGTGACCCCGGCCGAAGCGGCGAAGATCGACACCGCCCGCGCCCAGGCGGCCCTGGCCGGCATCACGCCGCCGCCCGCCCCACCGGTGCAGAAAGCCGCGCCGGTGACGAAGTTCTTCCTGCAAGCCGGTTCGTTCCGCAAGGAAGCCGACGCCGACAAGGTCCGCGCGCAGATCATTCTGCTGGGTCAGTCCGTGGCGGTGGAGTCCGGCACCGTGAAGGACGAAACCTGGTACCGGGTACTGGTCGGGCCGTTCAGCAACCGCGAAGAACTGACCAAGGCCCAGAAACAATTGGCCGGCAGCGGTTTCAGCAACTTGTTGTTACAACAACGCCAGAGCCGCTAGGCCAGGCGACACTCCCCCTTGTGGCGAGGGGATTTATCCCCGCTGGGCTGCGCAGCAGCCCCAAAAGCAGCGACCAGATCAATCTGACACACCGCATTTAAGGTTTTAGGGCTGCTACGCAGCCCAGCGGGGATAAATCCCCTCGCCACAGATAATCATTGCCACAGGTATGATTGGCCTGTGAGGCAAGACAAACCGCTCATCCCCTCCTCCACCCCACAGTTGAAAAACCCCGCGCCACCCCCATATGAGTTCCATCCGGGCATTTTCGCCCCGCTGCGTGGAGACTCTCCCTTGACCACCATCGTTTCAGTCCGCCGTCATGGCAAAGTCGTCATGGGCGGCGACGGCCAGGTTTCACTGGGCAACACCGTGATGAAAGGCAACGCGAAGAAAGTCCGCCGCCTGTATCACGGCGAAGTCATCGCCGGTTTCGCCGGGGCCACTGCCGACGCCTTCACGTTATTCGAACGTTTCGAAGGCCAACTTGAGAAACACCAGGGCCACCTGGTCCGAGCCGCCGTGGAACTGGCCAAGGAATGGCGCACCGACCGCTCCCTGAGCCGCCTCGAAGCCATGCTCGCGGTCGCCAACAAGGACGCCTCCCTGATCATCACCGGCAACGGCGACGTCGTTGAGCCCGAAGACGGCCTGATCGCCATGGGTTCCGGCGGTGCCTACGCCCAGGCTGCGGCCAGTGCCCTGCTGAAAAAAACCGACCTGTCGGCTCGTGAGATCGTCGAGACTGCCTTGGGCATTGCCGGCGACATCTGTGTCTTCACCAACCACACTCAGACCATTGAGGAGCAGGACCTCGCGGAATAAGCCTGCCCAGGCGAACCACGCCACGGCCCATTCTTGCTTGAGGACCACCCATTATTATGTCCATGACTCCCCGCGAAATCGTCCACGAACTCAACCGCCATATCATCGGCCAGGACGATGCCAAGCGCGCCGTCGCCATCGCCCTGCGTAACCGCTGGCGCCGGATGCAATTGCCCGAAGAACTGCGCGTCGAAGTGACCCCCAAGAACATCCTGATGATCGGCCCGACCGGTGTCGGTAAAACCGAAATCGCCCGGCGCCTGGCCAAACTCGCCAACGCGCCGTTCATCAAGGTCGAAGCCACCAAATTCACCGAAGTCGGCTATGTCGGCCGCGACGTCGAGTCGATCATCCGTGACCTGGCCGATGCCGCCATCAAGCTGCTGCGCGAACAGGAAATCACCAAGGTCCGCCACCGCGCCGAAGATGCCGCCGAAGAGCGCATCCTCGACGCCCTGCTGCCGCCGGCGCGCATGGGCTTCAACGCCGACGCCGCCGCGACCCAGGACTCCAACACCCGCCAACTGTTCCGCAAGCGCCTGCGCGAAGGCCAGCTGGACGACAAGGAAATCGAGATCGAAGTGGCCGAAATGGCCGGCGTCGATATTTCCGCGCCGCCAGGCATGGAAGAGATGACCAACCAGTTGCAGAGCCTGTTCGCCAACATGGGCAAGGGCAAGAAGAAAAACCGCAAGCTCAAGGTCAAGGAAGCGCTGAAACTGGTGCGCGACGAAGAAGCCAGCCGCCTGGTCAACGAAGAAGAGTTGAAGGCCAAGGCATTGGAGGCGGTCGAGCAACATGGCATCGTGTTCATCGATGAAATCGACAAGGTCGCCAAGCGCGGCAATGTCGGCGGTGCCGATGTGTCCCGCGAAGGTGTACAACGCGACCTGCTGCCGCTGATCGAAGGCTGCACGGTCAACACCAAGCTGGGCATGGTCAAGACCGACCATATCCTGTTCATCGCCTCCGGTGCGTTCCACCTGAGCAAGCCGAGCGACCTGGTGCCAGAGCTGCAGGGTCGCCTGCCGATCCGTGTCGAGCTCAAGGCGCTGACGCCGGAAGACTTCGAACGCATCCTCAGCGAGCCCCACGCGTCCCTGACCGAACAGTATTGCGCGCTGCTCAAGACCGAAGGCCTGAACATCGAGTTCACCCCGGAAGGCATCAAGCGCCTGGCCCAGATCGCCTGGCAGGTCAACGAGAAGACCGAGAACATCGGTGCCCGTCGCCTGCACACGTTGCTCGAACGCCTGCTCGAGGAAGTCTCGTTCAGCGCCGGCGACCTGGCGAGCGCCCACAACGAAGCGCCGATCCTCATCGACGCCGAGTACGTCAACAGCCACCTGGGTGAATTGGCGCAGAACGAAGATCTGTCGCGGTATATCCTGTAGGTCACACGCTGTGTGAGCGGGCTCCTGTGGCGAGGGAGCTTGCTCCCGCTGGGTCGCGAAGCGGCCCCAAAAACCCGACTCCGGCGGATTATCGGGAGTCTTTTGGGAGGGCTTCGCCCTCCAGCGGGAGCAAGCTCCCTCGCCACGGATCGCTCATGCAAGGCGTCACGAAACGGACGATCTGCCATGACCAAACTCCCCACCGCCATCAACCTGCACAAAGCCTCCAAGACCCTGACGCTCAAATACGCGCCGGACGAGGAGTATCACTTGCCCGCCGAGTTCCTGCGGGTGCACTCGCCTTCCGCCGAGGTCCAGGGCCACGGCAAACCCATCCTGCAATACGGCAAGCTCAACGTTGCACTGATCAAGGTCGAACCGGCCGGCCAGTACGCACTGAAACTGACCTTCGACGACGGCCACGACAGCGGGCTGTTCACCTGGGACTATCTCTACCAGTTGGCGGTGCGTCAGGAAGACTTGTGGAACGATTATCTTGGCGAACTCAAGGCCGCCGGAAAAACCCGCGACCCGGACGAGTCCGTCGTCAAGCTGATGCTCTAACTCAGGGGCTGGCGCTTTAGGGCGATTTTTCTAGACTCATCTGCTTGAATGCCCGCGCAGCAACGTCAATGACTGGCCTGCTTGCGAAAAAAATTAAACTCGGGTAACCAATGGAGCTGGCAAGTTACCTGCAAAGGAACCGCCGAGTTCCTGGCATACGTTTCCTCATTGGCCCTCGATGCGGAATTAATGGTCACCCGAGCAGCGTACCTGGTATTGGCTGTGTGGCTTCATGGCACGATCCGGGTACTCGTCTGAAGGACAATGGAGCGTCGTAGATGAGCAACAAGAACAACGATGACCTGAAGTATCAAGCCTCGGAAAATACCCTGGGGTTGAATCCCGTCGTCGGCTTGCGCAGGAAAGATCTGCTGGCCTCTGCCCGCATGGTGCTGACCCAGGCCATCAAACAACCGCTGCACAGCGTCAAGCACGTCGCCCATTTCGGCGTCGAACTCAAGAATGTCCTGTTCGGCAAATCCGAACTGCAACCGGCCGGCGACGACCGTCGCTTCGCTGACCCGGCGTGGAGCCAGAACCCACTCTACAAACGCTACTTGCAAACCTACCTGGCGTGGCGCAAGGAGCTGCACGCCTGGATCGACGACAGCAACCTCTCGCCCGCGGACATCAGCCGCGGGCATTTCGTGATCAACCTGATGACCGAAGCCATGGCCCCGACCAACTCGGCGGCCAACCCGGCAGCAGTCAAGCGCTTCTTCGAAACCGGCGGCAAGAGCCTGCTCGATGGCCTGTCCCACCTGGCCAAGGACCTGGTGCACAACGGCGGGATGCCGAGCCAGGTCGACATGGGCGCGTTCGAGGTCGGCAAGAGCCTGGGCGTGACCGAAGGCGCCGTGGTGTTTCGCAACGACGTGCTGGAGCTGATCCAGTACCGCCCCATCACCGAGCAGGTCCACGAGCGACCGCTGCTGGTGGTACCGCCACAAATCAACAAGTTCTATGTATTCGACCTGAGCCCGGACAAGAGCCTGGCGCGCTTCTGCCTGCGCAGCAACGTGCAGACCTTCATCGTCAGTTGGCGCAACCCCACCAAGGAGCAGCGCGAGTGGGGCCTGTCGACCTACATCGAGGCGCTCAAGGAAGCGGTGGACGTGGTCACGGCCATCACCGGCAGCAAGGACGTGAACATGCTCGGCGCCTGCTCGGGCGGCATCACCTGCACCGCGCTGCTGGGCCATTACGCCGCCCTCGGCGAGAAAAAGGTCAATGCGCTGACCCTGCTGGTCAGCGTGCTCGACACCACCCTGGACACCGACGTGGCGTTGTTCGTCGACGAACAGACCCTGGAAGCGGCCAAGCGCCATTCCTACCAGGCCGGTGTACTCGAAGGTCGCGACATGGCCAAGGTGTTCGCCTGGATGCGCCCCAACGACTTGATCTGGAACTACTGGGTCAACAATTATCTGTTGGGCAACGAGCCACCCGTGTTCGACATCCTGTTCTGGAACAACGACACCACGAGGCTGCCAGCGGCGTTCCACGGCGACCTCATCGAAATGTTCAAGAACAATCCACTGATCCGTCCCAATGCACTGGAAGTGTGCGGCACGCCCATCGATCTCAAGCAGGTCTCCGCCGACATCTTCTCCCTGGCCGGCACCAACGACCACATCACGCCGTGGAAGTCCTGCTACAAGTCGGCACAGCTGTTTGGTGGCAAGGTGGAGTTCGTGCTGTCGAGCAGCGGCCATATCCAGAGCATCCTCAACCCGCCAGGCAATCCCAAGTCGCGCTACATGACCAGTGATGACATGCCAGCCAAGGCCGAGGATTGGCAGGAGAATTCAACCAAGCACACCGACTCCTGGTGGCTGCACTGGCAGGCCTGGCAGGCCGAGCGCTCGGGCAAACTGAAAAAAGCCCCGACCGTGCTGGGCAACAAGGCCTACCCGGCCGGCGAAGCGGCGCCCGGCACTTATGTGCATGAAAGATAGCTGCAAGCTTCAAGCTTCAAGCTTCAAGCGCCTTAACTTGCAGCTTGAAACTTGAAGCTTGATGCTGCTTTTCCACTTCTCCACCCCAGGGCTTGAGCATGCCGCAACCGTACATCTTCCGTACCGTCGATCTGGATGGCCAGACCTTGCGCACCGCGGTACGTCCCGGCAAGCCTCACTTGACGCCGCTGCTGATTTTCAACGGCATCGGCGCCAACCTCGAGCTGGTGTTCCCGTTCATCCAGGCCCTGGACCCGGACCTGGAAGTCATCGCCTTTGACGTACCCGGTGTCGGCGGCTCATCGACGCCCAACCGGCCGTATCGTTTTCCTGGCCTGGCCAAACTCACCGCGCGAATGCTCGATTACCTGGACTACGGGCAGGTCAATGTGATCGGCGTGTCCTGGGGGGGCGCCCTGGCCCAGCAGTTCGCCCATGACTACCCCGAGCGCTGCAAGAAGCTGGTACTGGCGGCCACGGCGGCCGGGGCGGTGATGGTGCCGGGTAAACCGAAGGTGCTGTGGATGATGGCCAGCCCCCGGCGCTACGTTCAACCTTCCCATGTGATGCGTATCGCCCCACTGATCTACGGCGGTTCGTTCCGTCGCGACCCGAGCCTGGCGGCCAGCCATGCGGCCAAGGTGCGTTCGGCGGGCAAGCTCGGTTATTACTGGCAACTGTTCGCCGGCCTGGGCTGGACCAGCATCCACTGGCTGCACAAGATCCACCAGCCGACCCTGGTGCTGGCTGGCGACGATGACCCGCTGATCCCGCTGATCAACATGCGCATGCTGGCCTGGCGCATTCCCAACGCCCAATTGCACATCATCGATGACGGCCATCTGTTCCTGATCACCCGGGCCGAGGCGGTGGCGCCGATCATCATGAAATTCCTGGAGGAAGAACGTCAGCGTGCGGTGATGCATCCGCACCCCTCACCACTGGGCGGCTGAAACCGCCCATTAGCGCCTGGCAGGACGCCGGACCGCGCAGCGACCCGAAACAGCGACTATGTTGTCTGGTTCGGTGTGTTTGTTTTTAGCCTGATGACGAAGGAGTTGACTCATGCGCGACAAACCGGCGAAGGGCTCCATGCCCGCCCCTGCCAGCTTCATCAACGCACAAAGTGCGGTCACCGGCCTGCGTGGCAGGGACCTGCTGTCCACCTTGCGCAGCGTTGCCGTACACGGCTTGCGCAACCCGGTGCACAGTGCCCGGCATGCGCTGAAGCTGGGCGGTCAACTGGGCCGAGTGCTGCTGGGGGAGACCCTGCACCCCACCAACCCCAACGACCAGCGTTTCGCCGACCCCACCTGGCAGCTCAATCCGTTCTACCGCCGCAGCCTGCAGGCCTACCTGAGCTGGCAGAAACAGGTGACGAGCTGGATCGACGAAAGCACCATGAGCCAGGATGACCGCGCCCGCGCCCACTTCGCCTTCGCCCTGCTCAACGACGCCGTTTCGCCGTCCAACACCTTGCTCAACCCGCTGGCGGTCAAGGAGCTGTTCAACTCCGGCGGCACCAGCCTGGTTCGAGGCCTCAGCCATCTGGTGGATGACCTGCTGCACAACGACGGGTTGCCGCGACAAACCACGCCCCATGCCTTTGAAGTCGGCAAGACCCTGGCAACCACCCCTGGCGCGGTGGTGTTTCGCAACGAATTGCTCGAGCTGATCCAGTACCGGTCCATGAGCGAAAAGCAATACGCCAAGCCGTTGCTGATCGTGCCGCCGCAGATCAACAAGTTCTATATTTTCGACCTGAGCCCTTCCAACAGCTTCGTCCAGTACGCCCTGAAAAACGGTTTGCAAGTTTTCATCATCAGTTGGCGCAACCCTGACGTACGCCACCGCGAATGGGGCCTGTCCAGCTACGTCGAGGCCGTGGAAGAGGCCATGAACGTCTGCCGGGCGATCACCGGCGCCCGCGAGGTCAACCTGATGGGCGCCTGCGCCGGAGGCATGACCATCGCCGCCCTGCAAGGCCACCTGCAAGCCAAGCGCCAGTTGCGTCGAGTCGCCAGTGCCACCTACCTGGTGAGCCTGCTGGACAGCCAGATCGATAGCCCGGCCACGCTGTTCATCGACGAGCAGACTCTCGAAGCCGCCAAGCGCCGTTCCTACCAGAAAGGCATCCTCGATGGCCGCGACCTGGCCCGGGTGTTTGCCTGGATGCGCCCCAACGATCTGATCTGGACTTACTTCATCAACAACTATCTGCTGGGCAAGGAGCCGCCGGCCTTCGACATCCTCTACTGGAACAACGACTGCACCCGCCTGCCGGCGGCTTACCACGGCGACCTGCTGGACTTCTTCAAGCACAACCCACTGACCCATCCCGGCGGCCTGGAAGTGTGCGGCACACCTATCGACCTGCAGAAAGTGACGGTGGACAGCTTCAGTGTGGGCGGCATAAATGACCACATCACACCGTGGGACGCGGTGTATCGCTCGACCCTGTTGCTCGGTGGCGAAAAACGCTTCGTGCTCTCCAACAGCGGCCACGTCCAGAGCATCCTCAACCCGCCGGGCAACCCCAAGGCCAACTTCATCGAAAGCGCAAAATTGAGCAGCGACCCACGGGCCTGGTACTACGACGCCAAGCACGTCGAAGGCAGCTGGTGGACCCAATGGCTGGGCTGGATCCAGGAGCGTTCCGGCGCCCAGCACGAAACCCAGATGACCTTGGGCAACGCGAACTACCCGCCTCTGGACGCAGCTCCCGGTACCTATGTTCGCGTGCGCTGAAGCACCTTACCCCACGGCCAGGCGATTGGCCGTGGCATGACTTGATCATTAAGAAGACCGGATGAAAACCCGCGACCGCATCCTTGAATGTGCCCTGCAATTGTTCAACGAAAAGGGCGAGCCGAACGTCTCCACCATGGAAGTTGCCAACGAAATGGGCATCAGCCCGGGCAACCTCTATTACCACTTTCATGGCAAGGAACCGCTGATCCTCGGGCTATTCGAGCGATTCCAGGGCGAACTGGCGCCGCTGCTGGACCCTCCGGCGGACGTGCAGTTGGCGCCAGAAGACTACTGGCTGTTCCTGCACTTGATCGTCGAACGCCTGGCCCAGTACCGCTTTCTGTTCCAGGACCTGTCGAACCTGGCCGGGCGCCTGCCGAAGCTGGCCAAGGGTATCCGCCAGTTGCTCAATGCCCTGAAGCGCACCCTCGCCTCACTGCTGGCGCAGCTCAAGGCCCAGGGTTTGCTGATCAGCGATACCCAGGCCCTGGGGCAGCTGGTGGAGCAGATCACCATGACCTTGCTGTTCTCCCTGGACTACCAGCGGATCCTCGACCGTGAAGGCGAGGTTCGGTTGGTGGTCTACCAGATCATGATGCTGGTGGCCCCGCACCTGCCGCCCGCGACCAAGGTGGCGACTGAGCAACTGGCGTTGCGCTACCTGGAAGAGCATGACTGACGACCAGCAGTGGAAGATCCATTGTGGGAGCGAGCTTGCTCGCGATTGTGGTGTATCAGTCAAGATCAATACTGCTGACCCGCCGCTATCGCGAGCAAGCTCGCTCCCACATTGTTTTCTGGGTGATTTCAAAGTTTGAGATTGACCTGCGTACAAACAAAAACGCCCGACCTTCACAGGCCGGGCGTTTTTGCATGTCCCGCAGAATCAGGACTGGGTGGGAGGCGTCGTTGGAGCCGGCGCTGGAGTTGGCGTGGCGACCGGGGTCGGAGCGGCGGCGGAGTTCGCCGTGCTCGTCGGGGTCGCCGGTTTGGCGGCCGCGGTTGGCGCCTTCGGTGCAGCGGCTTTCGGCGCGGCCGGCTTTTTCACGGCTGGTTTTTTCGCCGCAGCAGGTTTGGCCGCTTTTGCCGCAGGCTTGGCCGCAGGTTTCGCTGCCGGTTTGGCCGCTGCCGTTTTAGCCGCGGGTTTGGCCGCAGGCTTGGCTGCCGCTTTGGCCGCTACCGGTTTGGCCGCCGCCTTGGCAGCAGGCTTGGCCGCAGCAGTTTTAGCCGCGGGCTTGGCTGCTGCTTTCGCCGCAGGTTTGGCGGCGGTTTTTGCCGCAGCCTTGACCAGTGGCTTGGCCGCCGTTTTAGCGGCCGGCTTGGCCGCTGCAGTCTTGGTCGCCACGGGTGCGACTTTGGCGCCGGTGAGTTTTTCGATCTGCTTGGTCAGGGTGTCGACCTTGCTGTGCAGTGCCTTGACTTCATTACGGCTCGGCACACCCAGGCGCGAGATCGCACTGTTCAGGCGCTTGTCGAAAGCCCCCTCCAGTTCGTCCCATTTGCCCAGTGCACGATCCTTCACGCCACCGATTCGCGACTTGGCGGACTCGGCAGAGTCCTTGGCTGCATCGACTTGTTTGCCGACTGCCGTCTTGGTGAGTTTTTCGGCCTTTTCGCCGTCCTTAACCAGGGACTCGAAGAGCTTGCTGCCGTCAGTGTCGATCTTCGAGTACACGCCTAAACCAGCAAGCCAGATTTTGCGGGAATACTTTTCAATCTTCCCGGCCCACGAGCTGCCCTCTTTTTCTGTGATTTTTTTGCCAGCCATCCCGTTCTCCTTAATGTTTACGCGCGACACGTTCGAGCAATGCTGTCAGCTCATCGAGCTTAGCAGAGAGTGTCTCAACGTCATGTTTAGACGGAATGCCGATACGATTCAAGGCACTTGCAACACGGGCATCGAATACCTTCTCGACTTTATCGAGTTGTACTTCAACCCGGGCCTTGAAAGTATTGACGTCGCTCTTGGCTTCAATCAATTCGCTGTTGGCCGCTTCAAGTTTTCCGGCAATTTTCTTTTTGCCTTTGGTTTCAATAACTTCGCCAGCCTTTACCAACTCCTGAAAGTACTCGCTGCCTTCCTGGCCGACCTTCGTGTAGGCGCCCAGGCCCGCCAGCCAGATCTTGCGCGCGTACGTTTTCACGTCGCTGAGCGTGGAAGATTCAACGTCGGTTTTT
The DNA here is from genome assembly GCF_900114515.1 of Pseudomonas sp. NFACC46-3. NCBI lineage: Bacteria > Pseudomonadati > Pseudomonadota > Gammaproteobacteria > Pseudomonadales > Pseudomonadaceae > Pseudomonas > Pseudomonas sp. NFACC46-3. Next base: position 11,389 of record NZ_FOTH01000012.1, on the reverse strand, counting down.
TTCTTCAGAATAACTTTGGCCATGGTGCACCTCACTCGAAAATGGTTTGAGGAACTGCCCGCACACGGTCGGGCTCAGGCACAAAGTAGTGACAATAATTAGAAAGGGCACCCTAACAACTGACACATAACCGGATGGCGACCGACTTCATGTGGGAACAGGCTTGCTCGCGAATGCGGTGGACCATTCACTATTGATGTCGACTGATCCACCGCTTTCGCGAGCAAGCCCGCTCCCACAGGAGTAGGTTGTGAACTTGGATGTGTTCCACCCCACCCTTTCGAACAATCAGACCAACGCCTTATCCAACGCCTTTTCGATTTCGCTCTTGATCGTGCCGCTCATGGCCGACATCAACATGCCCAGTTCCACATCGACGCGGATCGAGTCCTCGCCAACATGCACTTCGCCCTTGACCCCGGAACGCTTGAGTTTCAGGGTGTCGCCCTCCCACTGCGGCTCCAGGCCATAGCTATCGGACAACTTCTGCGCCAGCTTGTCGGCTTTCTCTCGTGCCGCTTCCTTGCCCAGGCCATGGGCACGCTCAACCGTTATACGGGCCATCGGGTGACTCCTGTTTTATCGGGACTTGCCTGAACGTTTCAGACCCTGCCTGCGTCAAAACGTCCCGGCGGTCGCCCATCTTACCTTCAGCCTTGCCAAGACAAAGCCCTCCACCGGGATTAGAATGTCCCGCATTCTTTTTTGGTGACCGCGATATGACTGATCAGCGCAAAGGCAGCGATGCCGAACCCACCACTCACTTCGGCTTCAAGAACGTGCCGGAAAGCCAGAAAGCGGAAAAAGTCGCTGAGGTTTTCCACTCCGTAGCCGCCAAGTATGACTTGATGAACGACCTGCTCTCGGGCGGCATGCACCGCCTGTGGAAGCGTTTCGCGATCGAACTGTCGGGCGTGCGCAGTGGTAATCGCGTACTGGACATCGCCGGCGGCACGGGCGACCTGACGAAGAAGTTTTCCCACATCGTTGGGCCGACCGGCCAAGTCGTCCTGGCCGACATCAACGAATCCATGCTCAAGGTCGGTCGCGACCGCCTGCTGGACCTGGGTGTGGCCGGCAACGTCGAGTTCGTCCAGGCCGACGCTGAAAAGCTGCCGTTCCCCGACAACCATTTCGACTGCGTGACCATCGCCTTCGGCCTGCGCAACGTCACCCACAAGGAAGATGCCCTGCGCTCGATGCTGCGCGTGCTCAAGCCCGGTGGCCGCCTGCTGGTGCTGGAGTTCTCCAAACCGACCAACGCGCTGATGTCCAAGGCCTATGACGCCTACTCGTTCGCCTTCATGCCGCTGATGGGCAAGCTGATTACCAACGACTCGGAAAGCTATCGCTACCTGGCCGAATCGATCCGCATGCACCCGAACCAGGAAACCCTGAAGTCGATGATGGTCGAGGCCGGTTTCGACCGCGTGACCTACCACAACATGACCGCAGGCATTGTCGCCCTGCACCGCGGTATCAAGCCCTGATGCTGCTCACCGGCCTGCTTGCCAGCGTTGAACTCGGCCTCAACCGGGTGTTGCGCCTGGACAGCACGGCGCTCGCGCGCCTGGCGCACTTGAGCGGCAAGGTGATTGCCGTGGACTGCCGCAGCCCGACGTTGCGGTTGTTCATCCTGCCCAGCGACGAGGGCCTGATGCTCGCTGCGCACTGGGAGGCCGAGGCCGACTGCACGCTGCGCGCACCGGCGTCGAGCCTGCTGAACCTGGCCCTGGGCAAGGACAAGACCGCGGTGCTGCACAGCCCCGACGTGGAGCTCGACGGCGACAGCGGCGTACTGCTGGAGCTGGCGGCGATCCTCCAGGACCTGGAACTGGACTGGGAATACGAAGTGTCTCGCTGGATCGGTCCGGTGGCGACCCAATTGCTCAGCGGCCATTTGCGCAGCCGCAGCCGCTGGTATCGGCAAGGGTTCGCCAGCCTGGGGCAGAATCTGAGTGAATACCTGGCCGAAGAATCGCGTACCCTCGTAGGCCAACGCGAAGCACAAGCCCGTTTTAATGAACTGGACCAGATCAAACTTGACCTGGAACGTCTCGAGGCGCGTTTCGAGCGCCTTTCCCGATCCCTTGAAACCAAGCGATAACGCATGAAGCTGCTTGCCGTCCGCCGTTTGTTGCGCATCCAGCGCGTCGTGATCCGCTACCGCCTCGATGACCTGCTGTTCGCCCTGCCGTTGCCCTGGTTTCTCCTGGCCCTGCGCTTCGTGCTGCCGTGGCGCTGGTTTCCACGGCGAACGCTGGACTTGAGTCGCGGTGCGCGCTTGCGCCTGGCCTTGCAGGACCTGGGGCCGATTTTCATCAAGTTCGGGCAAATCCTTTCGACCCGTCGCGACCTGTTGCCCGAAGACATCGCCGATGAACTGATGCGCCTGCAAGACCGCGTGCCGCCGTTCGATTCCAAGGTGTCGGTGGCGCTGATCGAGGAACAACTGGGCAAGAAGATCAGCGAAGTCTTCAGCCGTTTCGACGTCGACCCCCTGGCCTCGGCCTCCGTCGCCCAGGTTCACGCCGCACAACTCAAGAGCGGCGAAGAAGTGGTGGTCAAGGTCATCCGCCCGGGCCTCAAGCCGATCATTGCCCAGGACCTGGCGTGGCTGTTCATCCTCGCCCGCGCCGCCGAGCGGCTGTCGGCCGATGCCCGCCTGCTGCACCCGGTGGACGTGGTCCAGGACTACGAAAAAACCATCTACGATGAACTTGACCTGCTGCGCGAGGCCGCCAACGCCAGCCAGCTGCGTCGTAACTTCGAGGGCTCGCCGCTGCTCTATGTGCCGCAAGTCTATTGGGACTGGTGCCGGCCGAAAGTGTTGGTGATGGAGCGTATCTACGGCATCCAGGTCACCGACCTGGCGACCCTGGCCGACCAGCGCACCGACATGAAGATGCTCGCCGAACGCGGCGTGGAAATCTTCTTCACCCAGGTGTTTCGCGACAGCTTCTTCCACGCCGACATGCACCCAGGCAACATCTTCGTCAGCACGGTGCAGCCGTGGAGCCCGCAGTACATTGCCATCGACTGCGGCATCGTCGGTAGCCTGACCCCTGAAGACCAGGACTACCTGGCGCGCAACCTGTTCGCCTTCTTCAAGCGTGACTACCGTCGCGTCGCCCAGCTGCACATCGATTCAGGCTGGGTGCCGGCCGAGACCAAGCTCAACGAATTCGAAGCGGCGATCCGTACCGTGTGCGAACCGATCTTCGAAAAACCGTTAAAAGACATTTCCTTTGGCCAGGTACTGATGCGCCTGTTCCAGACGGCGCGACGCTTCAACATGGAAGTCCAGCCACAGTTGGTGCTGTTGCAGAAAACCCTGTTGAACATCGAAGGCCTCGGCCGCCAGTTGTACCCGGACCTCGACCTGTGGAATACCGCCCAGCCGTTCCTCGAACGCTGGATGCGCGAGCGCGTCAGCCCCAGAACCTTGCTGGGCAACGTGCAAAGCCAGTTCGAGCAGCTCCCGCACCTGGCCAACATGACCCGCGACCTGCTCGAACGCATGTCACAGCCCCACGCCCACGACCCGGCGCCCCCGTGGCAACGACGCAAGGACGATTGGCTGTTGCGCCTGCTGGGCGCGGCTCACCTGGGTGGCGGCGCCGTGCTGGCGACCGGCGGGCCGCTGAGCCAGCTGGGTCACTGGCCCGCCGGTATCATGATGGTGGTCGGTCTGTATCTGGTCGTTCGCCGATAGCAGGAATCAGCCGCAAGCTTTAAGCTGCAAGCCACAAGCTCCATACATACATAAATCTGCTTTTACTTGCAGCTTGAAGCTTAAAGCTTGCCGCTGCCGTCAGGACTCAAGATGAAAAACTGGCAGGACGAGATCAAATGGGACGCTGACGGCCTGGTGCCGGCCATCGCCCAGGATCACAAGACCGGGCGTGTGCTGATGATGGCCTGGATGAACCGCGAAGCGCTGGCCCTGACCGCCGCCGAGAACCGCGCCATCTATTGGTCACGTTCCCGTGGCAAGCTGTGGCGCAAAGGTGAAGAGTCCGGGCACGTGCAGCACCTGCATGAGATGCGCCTGGACTGCGACGGCGACGTCATCATCCTGATGGTCGAGCAAGTCGGTGAGATTGCCTGCCACACCGGCCGTCAAAGCTGCTTCTATCGCGTCTTCGAGAACGGCGACTGGAAAATCGTCGACCCGGTGCTCAAGGACCCGCACGCCATTTATTCAGGACATACGCATGAGTGACACCCTGACCCGCCTGGCCCAGGTGCTGGAAGAGCGCAAGGGCGCCGCGGCCGACAGTTCCTATGTCGCCAGCCTGTACCACAAGGGCTTGAACAAGATTCTGGAGAAAGTCGGCGAAGAGTCGGTCGAGACCATCATCGCCGCCAAGGACGCCGCCATCAGTGGCGATTGCAGCGACGTGATCTATGAGACCGCCGACCTGTGGTTCCACAGCCTGGTCATGCTGGCCCAACTGGGGCAGCATCCGCAGGCCGTACTGGATGAACTGGACCGTCGCTTCGGTCTGTCCGGGCACGTCGAGAAAGCCTCGCGCCCGTCCGCCTGATCAATTTTTGAGAGGAGTAGCCACATGGGTATCTTTGACTGGAAACACTGGGTCGTCATCCTGGTCGTCGTGGTGCTGGTGTTCGGTACCAAGAAACTGAAAAACCTCGGCACCGATGTCGGCGAGTCGATCAAGGGCTTTCGCAAGGCCATGAACGACGACGAAAAACCGGCCGACCCGTCGGCGGCTGCTAGCCAACCGGCGCAGCCGACCCAACCGGTACACCCCCAGGCCAGCCAGCCTGTGAACGCGCCGCACACCATCGACGTGCAGGCACAGAAAGTCGAAGAGCCCGTCCGCAAAGACTCGTGAGCACTGACTAATGTTTGGGATCAGCTTCACTGAACTGCTGCTCGTCGGCCTCGTCGCCCTGCTGGTACTGGGCCCCGAGCGTCTGCCGGGTGCTGCGCGCACCGCCGGCCTGTGGATCGGCCGCCTGAAGCGCAGCTTCAATGCGATCAAACAGGAAGTTGAACGTGAAATCGGGGCCGACGACATCCGTCGGCAACTTCACAACGAACATATTCTGTCCCTGGAGCAGGAAGCGCGGAAAATCTTCACGCCGACCCAACAGGAACCGACGCCGGTTCAGCCCGTGGCCGAACCGACGATTGCGCCACAGGCGCCGGTGGATGGTGCGCAGCCGCTGGCTGAACCGGCACCAGTGACACCGACGGTAACGGATACAGCGCCCCCTGCTGTCCCTGCGCCTAACGACCCTACTTTGCCGCCGCGAGCCCCATGAGCGATATCCCTGAAAACGACCAGCCGATGCCGCTGGTATCGCACCTCACCGAGTTGCGCACACGCCTGCTGCGTTGCGTCGCGGCGGTTTTCATCATCTTCGCCGGGCTGTTTTCCTTCACCCAGCAGATCTACACCTTCGTCTCCACGCCGCTGCGCCAGTACCTGCCGGTAGGGGCGACAATGATCGCCACCGACGTGTCGTCGCCGTTCCTGACGCCATTGAAGCTGACGATGATGGTCTCGCTGTTCCTGGCGATCCCGGTGATCCTGCACCAGATCTGGGGCTTCATCGCACCGGGCCTGTACAAGCACGAAAAACGCATCGCCGTGCCGCTGCTGGTGTCCAGCATCCTGCTGTTTTACACCGGCATGGCCTTCGCCTATTACCTGGTGTTCCCGCTGATCTTCAAATTCTTCGCCGCCGCCACCCCGGCGGGCGTGGAAATGATGACCGACATCAGCAGCTACCTGGATTTCGTCATGACGCTGTTCTTCGCCTTCGGCGTGGCGTTCGAAATCCCCGTGGCCGTGGTGCTGCTGGTATGGATCGGCGTGGTCGACGTGGCCTACCTGAAGAAGATCCGCCCTTACGTGATCATTGGCTGCTTCGTGGTCGGCATGATCCTGACCCCACCGGACATCTTCTCCCAGACACTGCTGGCGGTGCCGATGTGGCTGCTGTTCGAGATCGGCATCCTGTTCGGTGGCCTGGTGCGCAAGCGCCGGGAAGAAGAACCCGAGGACCAGCCGGTCGATGACCACAACGACCAGCCGCCAGCGACCCAAGCGTGAACCTGCTGCTGCTCGAAGAGGCCGATTTCATCGGGCCTGACCGGGTAATCCTGAGCGATCGCCGGTTGACCCACATGCAGGAAGTCCATCGCAGCGCCGTCGGTGACAGCCTGCGCGTCGGGCGCATCGGTGGGCTGATGGGCACCGCCCAGGTGCTGCGCCTGGAAGCTCGCGAGGCCGAACTGCAAGTGACCCTCGACCAGCCGCCGCCGGCCAAGTTGCCGCTGACCCTGGTGCTGGCCCTGCCTCGCCCGAAAATGCTCCGTCGCGTGTTCCAGACCATCGCCACCATGGGCGTGCCGCGCGTGGTGCTGGTCAACAGTTATCGTGTGGAAAAGAGCTTTTGGCAGACGCCGTTCCTGGAGCCCGAGGCCATCCGCGAGCAATTGATCCTGGGCCTGGAGCAGGCCCGGGACAGCGTGCTGCCGGAAATCATCATCGAAAAACGCTTCAAGCCCTTCGTCGAGGACCGCTTGCCAGCCATGGCGGATGACACCCTGGGGCTGGTCGGCCATCCTGGCAACTATCCGCCCTGCCCGCGAGCGCTAACAGAGCCGGTGACCTTGGCCATCGGCCCCGAAGGCGGTTGGATTCCCTACGAGATCGAACTGCTGGGCAAGGCCGGCCTGCAACCGGTTCAACTGGGCGAGCGAATCCTGCGGGTCGAGACTGCGGTAACTGCCTTGCTCGCGCGATTGTTCTGATCCTCGTAGCTTGTGCAACGTGACCACAGGCGATTCATCCTCGCTGGCTGCAACGCTTGCCCTCTCCACCGCTAGACTCCCTGACGATTTCTACAGATCCCCGGCATATGGTCGATACTCTCTTCATAAGGCCTATAACAGGTTTGAGGGAGTATCGGCATGTTCAGTTGGTTAACCGAAAAGCTGGGAAACGTCAGCGTCAATCGCAAGCTGGGTTTCGGTTTTGGCCTGGTCCTGCTCATGACCCTCTTGAGCACCTTCGCCGGCTGGAACAGCCTGAGCAGTGTGATCAGCCGCTCAGATAAACAAGCTTCCATCGCCAGTATCAACGAGGCGGCCAAGGATTTACGCGTCGCCCGTCTCGACTACGAGATGCGACGCGGCGAACAAGGGCCGACAGCCGTCAACGAGCTCCTGGGCAAACTTCAAGAGAGCATCCAAGCTGCCCTCAAACGATTTGTCCGCCCGGCAGACCAGGAGTTGCTCAATCAGCAATTGGCTAATGTCGATGAATACAAGCGTGCCTTTGTCGACCTCACTCAAGCGACGCAGAACCGCGAGTCGGCCCGGTCCAAGCTTGGCGCCAACGCCGACAACGCCGTGGCCAAGGTGACAGACGTCGAAAATGCCTTGCGACAAGGCGACAGCGTCCCGCAATTCAACAACGTGGTCGAGCTGAGCAAACTGCTCCAGCAAGCGCGTTACCAAGTTCGCGGCTACACCTACAGCGGTAAGGCCGACGCCGAGCAGCCGGCGCTGGATGCCATCGAAAACGTCCTGAAAAACTTCGAGAGCCTGCCGGGCAAGTTACCGGAACAGCACGCAACCAACTTGCAACAAGCCGCCGAATCAATGAAAGCCTATCGCGCAGCCGTCAGCCAGTTCCGCGATTCGCAGGTCGCCAGCGCCTCAGCCCTCAAGAGAATGGTCGACCAGGACACCCATTTGCATGAGCTGAACAAACATTTGACGGCCTCGCAGATTGAGAAGCGCGACCTGGAGACGATTCATGCGAAAGAGGCCCTGATTACCGTTGCCGTCCTGGCGTTAGCGTTTGGTCTGCTGGCTGCGTGGATCATTACGCGGCAGATCGTTGTTCCCCTGCAACAAACCCTGGTGGCCCTCGAACGTGTCGCCTCGGGCGATTTGAGCCATAACCTGGTGGTTACCCGCCGTGACGACATGGGCCAATTGCAAGCCAGCCTGCAGCGAATGGTGATCAGCCTGCGGCAACTGATCGGGGGTATCAGCGACGGCGTCACGCAAATCGCCAGCGCCGCCGAACAGCTCTCGGCCGTCACCGAACAGACCAGTGCCGGGGTCAACAGCCAGAAAACGGAGACCGACCAGGTCGCCACTGCCATGCACGAAATGACCGCCACCGTGCAGGAAGTGGCGCGCAATGCCGAGGAAGCCTCCGAAGCGGCAGTTGCCGCTGACCAGCAGGCTCGCGAAGGCGAAAAAGTGGTCGGCGAAGCCATCGCCCAGATCGAACGCCTGTCCAAGGAAGTGGGCATCTCCACCGAAGCCATGGGCCACCTCAAGCGCGAGAGCGACAAGATCGGCAGCGTGCTGGACGTGATCAAGTCTGTCGCCCAGCAAACCAACCTGCTGGCCCTCAACGCCGCCATCGAAGCAGCCCGGGCCGGTGAAGCCGGGCGTGGGTTTGCGGTGGTCGCCGATGAAGTCCGCAGCCTGGCCCAGCGCACCCAGAAGTCCACCGAAGAAATCGAAGAACTGATCCTCGGCCTGCAATCGGGCACCGAACAGGTCGCGACCACCCTGGACAACAGCCGCAACCTGACCGACAGCAGCGTCGAACTGACCCGCCGGGCCGGTGGCTCACTGGAAAACATCACCCGCACGGTCTCGGCGATCCAGTCGATGAACCAACAGATCGCCGCCGCCGCCGAGCAGCAGAGCGCCGTGGCCGAAGAGATCAACCGCAGCGTCGTGAACGTTCGCGATGTCTCCGAACAAACGGCTTCTTCCAGTGAAGAAACCGCAGCCTCCAGTGCCGAACTGGCACGGCTGGGGGTGCATTTGCAGACGCTGGTAAGTCGCTTCAAGGTCTAACCATAAGGGCAGGTATAAAACCGTGGCCAGAGATTGCTCGCGCTTGGGCGCGAAGCGGCCACTACTGTGACATCTATTCTCTACAGATCCCTTCCAAACGGTCGATATAGCTCCCAGCACACAAACTCAGCGCTGCAGGGAGTAACAGTATGTTCCGATGGCTAGGTAACGTAGGCGTTAATCGCAAACTCGGTTTCGGCTTCGGCCTGGTGCTGTTCCTGACCGTGATAATCGCCTTCACGGGCTGGACCGGCCTGGGTAACGTCATCAGCCGTGGCGACAAGCTGGGGTTCATTGCCAGCCTGAACGATTTGACCAAGGACTTGCGCCTGGCACGCATGAACTACGACACCTCGCGGGGCGAGAACGGCCCCCAGCAAGTCAACGACCTGATTGGCAAACTCGACGCCGGGCTGAAAACCGCCCGCCAACTGATCGAACAACCGGCCGATGCCGCACTGATCGATAAACAATTGGCCGCCGTGGCCGAGTACAAAAAAGCCTTCGCCGAGATGACCCGCGCTACCGCCAGCCGAGAAGATGCCCGCAGCAAACTCGGTGCCAGTGCAGACAATGCCGTGGCTCGCGTCGCTGAAGTAGAGAAGTCGTTGCTGCAAGGCGACAACGTCGCCCAGTTCAACAACGCTGTGACCCTGAGCAAGGCGATCCAGCAAGCACGCTATCAAGTTCGCGGTTATACCTACAGCGGCAAGAACGAAGCCCAGCAACCGGCCCTTGAGGCCGTCGACAATGTCCTCAAGCTTCTCGCACGCTTGCCAGAGCAGTTACCCGAAGAACATGCCGCCAACCTGCAACAGGCCAACGACTCGATCAATGTCTATCGCGCAGCGGTCAGCCAGTTCCGCGACTCCCAGATCGACAACGCCGCGGCACTCAAGCGCATGGCAGAGCAAGGCGACGTATTGATCGACGCCAGCCAAAAACTGACGGTCTCCCAGACCGCTGTGCGCGACCGTGATGCCGCCAAGGCCAAGACCTTCCTGGTCTCGGCTGCCGTACTGGCCCTGTTGTTCGGTGTCATCGCCGCCCTGGTCATCACCCGGCAGATCGTCGGTCCTCTGGGCCAGACCCTCAAAATCGCCGAACGCGTGGCTGCCGGCGACCTGACCCACAACCTCACTTCCGAGCGCCGCGACGAACTGGGCCAGCTACAGCGCGCCATGCAGAACATGACCGTGGGCCTGCGGCAATTGATCGGCGGCATCAGCGAAGGCGTCACGCAAATCGCCAGCGCCGCCGAACAACTATCGGCCGTTACCGTACAGACCAGCGCCGGGGTCAACAGCCAGAAAGCGGAAACCGACCAGGTCGCCACCGCCATGCACGAAATGACCGCCACGGTGCAGGAAGTGGCCAGCAATGCCGAAGAGGCTTCCGAAGCGGCCGTCGCCGCCGATGCCCAGGCACGCGAAGGCGATAAAGTCGTCGGCGAAGCGATTGCCCAGATCGAGCGCCTGGCACTCGAAGTGGGTAATTCCACCACCGCCATGGGCGAGCTGAAGCGAGAAAGCGACAAGATCGGCAGTGTGCTGGATGTGATCAAGTCCGTCGCCCAGCAAACCAACCTGCTGGCCCTCAACGCCGCCATCGAGGCGGCCCGGGCCGGTGAAGCCGGGCGTGGGTTTGCGGTGGTCGCCGATGAAGTCCGCAGCCTGGCCCAGCGCACCCAGAAGTCCACTGAAGAGATCGAGGAACTGATCCTTGGCCTGCAGTCGGGCACTGAGCAGGTCGCGGCGACCTTGGACAACAGCCGCAGCCTGACCGACAGCAGCGTCGAGCTGACCCGTCGTGCCGGTGCGTCGCTGGAAAACATCACCCGTACCGTCTCGGCGATCCAGGCGATGAATCAGCAGATCGCCGCTGCGGCTGAGCAGCAGAGTGCTGTGGCTGAAGAGATCAACCGTAGCGTACTGAATGTGCGTGATGTGTCGGAACAGACTGCCGCCTCCAGTGAGGAAACGGCTGCTTCCAGTGCTGAGTTGGCGCGGTTGGGGGGGCATTTGCAGGGGTTGGTGGGGCGGTTTAGGGTTTGATGGTTTTGTGTGTATATCCGTTATTTAGGTAACGGCTGCTTAGGGTTCCGCCCTGACGGCGGGTCACTTTCGAAAAGCGCGAAAGTAACCAAAGCGCTTGTGCCCCACCACTCGGTGCCTCGCCTAGGCTCGGTGTGCCCTCACTCCGGCATTGCTCCGTGGGCCGCCGCGAAGGGCCATCCATGGCCCAGCGCGGCTAACCCGGCATCCATGCCGGGTTGCCCACTGCGCAATGCCTGCGTTCGGCCAGCGTGGTTAACGGGGCGCCCGAGATCAACGTCCACCACAAGGCGGCCTGGTAGCCGACCTGGTTCTTGATGGGGACCGCATTCCTCCTGTGGGAGCGGGCTTGCTCGCGAAGAGGCCGGCACATCCAACATCACCGCAAACTGACACACCGCCATCGCGAGCGAGCTTGCTCCCATATTCACCTCCAGTGAAAACAAAATTCATGTCCAACACAGCC